>JBDLVD010000081.1:0-8030 GCA_039804965.1 Pseudomonadota bacterium | reverse complement strand
TGTGCATCGGGCCAGAACGCCGCCTGCATTGGCACTGCAACCGCCCTGCAACGCATCTGCAATGTCCGCCGCCTGCGCACCCCGGATCGCGCCGCCCAGTTCCTGCACAGCGCGCGTGACAATGCGCATCGCCACCGCCCTTGGAGCCTGCGGGCGGTAACGGACCAGACCATCATCACAGATCACCCGTTCGTCCCATTCACGCTGCGCCGCCCAATCCAGCGCCGCATCGGCATCGGCACAATGGGCCGCGGTGGCAGCGATCGCATCGGGCGAGACAAGAGCCTGTTGGGCGAAGGTATTTAGGGACAGCGCCTTGCGCAACCGAACCCGGTCGTAATGATCATCGGTGTTGCTGGGATCGCGCACCCAGTCGATGGCAGCGGCGGCAACGATCTGTTCGCACGTCTGGCGGGTGAAGCCGAGCATGGGACGCACCAGCGGCAGCGTGGTGTCCGGCACCACCCCACCGGCGCGGATGCCTGCCAGGCCGGCAACGCCGCTGCCGCGTGCCAGCCGCATCAGCACGGTTTCCACCTGATCGTCCGCCTGATGGGCCGTGGCGATGGCCGCAAGCCCGCGATCCTGCGCCCACTGCGCCAGCGCGGCATAGCGCGCCGCGCGCGCCTGTGCCTGCACGTTGCCTTGCGCCACCAGCACCGGCAGGACAGCGCAGGAAATCCCGCGATCGGCGCAGACCCGCTGCACCAGCGCGCATTCCCCCGCCGCTTCGGCGCGCAGGCCGTGGTCGACGGTAGCCACTTCGAACCCGCCCGGAATGGCTTCTGCGGCCAGCAACAGCATGGCCATGCTGTCCGCCCCGCCCGATACGGCGAGGCCCGGCCTGCCGCCTTGCGGCATCAACCGCGCCAGCGCCTCCGCGAAGCGCCCGGCAAGGCCAGGGGCATCGTGGGGCACGTCAGCGATCAGTTGCAGCTGACCTTCGCATGGTTGCGATCATACTGATCCTTCAACCGACCGGTGGCCAGCGCGGGATAGCTTTCGCCAAATTCCGCCAGCGCGATGCAGGCACGGTTGGTATCCTTCAGCGCGATCATCGTTTCCGCCAGATACAGCAGGCTGTCAGGCGCGCGATCGCCCTTCTTGTCGGACTGATAGTTCTGGAAGAAATAGGTCGCCGCTTCGCGCGGCTTGCCATCGTCCAGATAGGCGCGGCCCAGCAGGTTGCGGGCATAGCTGACGCGGGCGTGCTTGGGGTTCTTCTGCAGGAACAGCGAAAGCTGCTGCTGCGCTTCGGGATAGAGCTTGGCTTCCCACAGGCGGTAGCCATAGCTGTATTCATCATCCGCGGGATCGTCGGTGGCGGGCTTGAGCACGGCCTGCACCTTGGCCAGCCGGCTGGCAGTGGCAGCAGGCGTTGCGGCGACAGGTGCCTTGACCACCGGGCGCGGCGCAACAACCGCCGGGGTGGGCGTTCCGGCGATGGCAGGCGCGGTGGTGGCCGGGGCAGCCGTGGCGCTCGGCTGAACGGCATTCGGCTGCACCGACGTGGCAGGCGGCGTGGCAGTTCCCGTTGCCGGGGCACCGCCCTTCAAGGCGACCATTTCCTGCTTCAGCAGGTTCAGCGCATTGTCCTGTTCTTCCGCGCGCGCGGTCAACTGGGCAATCTGGGTCTGGAGCGTATCCATCCGCGTCAGCATGTCGGCCATGGCGGTGGTGGACGGCGTGCCGACTTGCGGCGTGGGGGCTGCCTGCCCGTTGGGGGTCAGCACTTCGGGAGAGAAGAACTTCCCTTCACCGCCCGGAAAGACAGACCGTTGCAAGGCGCGCAGTTCGGATTCGATCTTGCGCAGGCGCGCATCGTCTGCGGCTTGCGCCGCTGCCGGAGCCGGCATGGCGGACAGCGCCAAACTGGCGAGCAGAGCCCCGATAATCGCCTTGCGGCCGCTGGTCATCGCCCAATACCTTCCTTGCAATCTGCAGCGGCTGCCCTGCCAAATCGCAGGCAAACCGCAGCTGAACGGATCCCTATGCGGCGCTTGTGCCAAGGCGGGACTCGCTTGTCGAGGCGGCGCGGCGCTATGTTGTGGGTGCGGCCGCCGAACTTGCCACCGATGCCGGAACAGGCAACGTAGCGGGTGCCGAAACCGGGGCCGGAGCAGGAGCAGGCCGGGCGAGCAGTGCTGCCGCGCCGATCTGCACGTCACGCACGGTACGATCATCTTCCGACAGGCGCGGCACGGCCTTGCCACCGATGGTGATCGCCAGCGCATCCGGGCGGCCGGTCCACAATTGCGGGCCAACCGCGTCGGCCGGCACGGTGTAGCTTTCGCCCTTGGTCATCAGTTTCTGCATCAGCTGCTGGTCGTTCGCATCGTAGAACTTGACCCAGACGCCATCTTCCAGCGCGGTGAACACCACCGGTCCGCCCGGTGCCGCAGCGGCCGCGCCGGGTGCCACCGGGGCAGGCCGGGCCGCAGCGATAGCGGCCTGCTGCGCGCGTTCCTGTGCCACCAGCGAAGGCAGTTCCACCGCGGGGGAGAACATGCTGCGCATCGCGAAGAACACCCCGATCAGTGCCAGCACCAGCACCCCGGCCATGGCCCATGCCAGCCGCGATGACGGCACCCGCGCCGGATCGCCGGGTTCCAAACTGTCGGGCCGTTCAGGCTGTTCGGGGGCCTGCTGGTCCAGTTCGTGGCGGACATCGCCCACGATGGCTTCGGGATCGAGCCCCAGCAGACGGGCATAGGAGCGGGAAAAGCCGATCGCATAAGTGCGGCCCGGCAGGTCCGCAAATGCGCCATCTTCGATAGCAACAAGGTTACGCATCGAAATGCGCGTTTCCGCCGCCACCTGTTCAAGATTCATGCCACTGGCTTCACGTGCCGCGCGCAATCGCCGGCCCGCACTTTCCCGTTCGGAAACGGAATCGTCCAGAATCACTTCGTCTGTCATTCGTGCTCCAGCCCCACCGCTGGGTTATGTAATACGATCCGGTAATCCGATTGAGACGAAATGGCTACTTCGAGTCAAGCAAAGTTAAACGAAGTTAAGATTATTCCACCTCAATTTGCCGTTCTTCGGCCCACGCCTTCAGCGTCGCGCGCATGTCCGCCGGGGGATTGGCCAGCCAGCCAGCCATGGCCGCGCTGATTTCCGCTGTATCGATCTGGCGGATCAGTTGCTTGATCGGGCCAACCGCAGCCGGGGTGATCGACAGGCGGCGGATGCCCAGCCCGATCAAGGCCAAAGCTTCCAGCGGACGGCCACCCATTTCACCGCAGACGCCCAGTTGCACCGGATGGCCGGACGTGCCCGCCACCACGCGGCGCAGGAACCGCAGGATCGCCGGGCTCAGCCAGTCATACCGTTCGGCCAGCATCGGATTGGCGCGGTCTGCCGCAAACAGGAACTGCGTCAGGTCATTGGTGCCGATCGACACGAACGACAGCCGGGGCAGCAGCAGATCCAGCACTTCGGCCAGCGACGGCACTTCCAGCATCACGCCGTAACGGATGCTTTCGGGCAACTGGTGCCGTTGGCGGCGCAGGAACGCCAGCTGGCTGTCGAACACGGCCTTCGCCGCGTCGAATTCCCACGGTTCGGACACCATCGGGAACATCACGTTCAGGCTGCGGCCCGCCGCCGCTTCCAGCAGGGCGCGGGCCTGCACTTTCAGCAAACCTTCGCGTTCCAGCGCCAGCCGCAGCGCGCGCCAGCCCATGGCCGGGTTTTCATCTTCACGGCTGGTTTCGCTGCGCAGGTACGGCAACGACTTGTCGCCGCCGATATCCACCGTGCGGAAGATAACCGGCTTGTCCCCCGCCGCTTCCAACACGTCGCGGTACAGGCGCGTCTGCCGGTCCCGCTGCGGCAGGGTGGCGGAAACCAGGAACTGGAATTCGGTGCGGAACAGGCCGATGCCGTCCGCACCCGTCAGGCTGAGCATCGGGATATCATCGCGCAAGCCCGCGTTGATCATCACTTCCACCCGCTGCCCATCGCGGGTGGAAGGTTCCACATCGCGCAGCTTGGCATAGACGGCCTGCCGTTCGCGGTTGCGGGCAAAGCGGGTTTCGAACGCCTCGACAATGGCCGGCCCCGGGCGGATCGTCAGTTGCGAGGCATCGCCATCCAGCAGCAGCTGATCGCCTTCGCGGATCAGCCCGCGCGCGTTGCGGACGCGGCCCAGCACCGGCACGCCCATGGCCCGCGCCACGATCACCACGTGGGCGGTCAGGCTGCCTTCTTCCAGCACCACGCCTTTCAGGCGGCGCTTGTCATATTCCAGCAGTTCGGCCGGGCCGAGGTTCTTGGCGATGAGGATGGAATCGCCGCGCAGGCCAGCACTGGCCGCAGTGCCAAGCTGGCCCGAAACGATCCGCAACAGCCGGTTGGCCAGATCTTCCAGATCGTGCATCCGATCAGCCAGCAGGGCATCGTCGATCTGCCGCATCCGCATCCGGGTGCGTTGCTGCACGCGTTCGATCGCGGCTTCCGCCGTCAGGCCGGAATCGATCGCTTCGTTGATGCGCCTGCTCCAGCCTTCATCGTAAGCGAACATCTTGTAGGTCTGGAGGACTTCTTCGCTTTCGCCGCCGGTGCCGAATTCGGCCTGGCTGGCCATCGTTTCGATCTGTTCGCGCATTTTGTCGAACGCGAGGTAGACGCGCTGCCGTTCGGCCTCGATATCTTCGGCCACGGTCTGTTCGATATTGATGCGCGGCTGGTGGAACACAGCCTGCCCAATGGCCAGCCCCTTCACCAGCTGCAGCCCGGTCAACGCCTGCTGGCCAGACTGGATTTCGGACGCGGAGCCGGAATTTTCGTCATCCACCAGATGCGCGTTGTGGATCAGTTCCGCCAGCACCATCGCCACGGTCTGCAAGGCTTCCAGTTCGACATCTTCGTACCGGCGCGGTTCGACGTGCTGCACCGTCAGCACCCCGATCGACCGTTGCCGCCGCACGATCGGCACGCCGGCAAAGGAATGGAACTTTTCTTCGCCCGTTTCCGGCACGTACTGGAATTCGGGATGGGTGGCCGCTTCGGCCAGATTCAGCGTTTCGATGTTCTGGGCGATGGTGCCGGTCAACCCTTCGCCCACGCCCAGCCGGGTCACGTGCACGGCGGCCTGATTCAGCCCGCGCGTTGCATAGAGTTCCAGCATCCCTTCGCGCAGCAGGTAGATCGAACAGACTTCGCTATCCAGCGCTTCACCGATGATGTCGACGACCTGATTCAGCTTCCCCTGCGCGTGCAGGCGCGACGCCATGACTTCGTGCAATTGCGTGAGGATGGAGCGGGCGGCCGCGGCGGCTGACATGCGCGTTGGGTTATAGATATTATGGCCGGTTGCAAGGGCTGCAAGTGCGATTGACAGAAGGCGGCCCGGAACGGGGCAGATGGCGTACGGCGGGCCCGGTCAGGCCCGCCGCCGCCGTCCAGAGCCGTCAATGATGGGCAATCTGTTCCTTGATCTTCAACTTGTGCTTCTTGAGCGCCTGGATCATCGCAGTGTCAGGGGCGGGCCGGTTCAGTTCCTCGCGGAGCTTCTGTTCCAGACCTTCGTGCTTGGCATTCAATGCAGCGACATGCGTGGATTCCATAAGCGTTCTCCTGATCATGGGGCGCACCCCGTTGGAACGATCGGCGCGCACGACTCATCAGGCCGTCGCGCAATTGTCATCAAACCATATTCCTCGTAAGCGAACAATTACGGCTTGCGACGGAACGGCCCATAACCGGGCCGCGGCGTATTTTCGTGGAACGATGGCGGAAGGGAAGCCGGTGGGTGAGGAGGAGATTCGCAAGCGGCTTGCCGTGTTGCTGATCGAACATCGGGATCTGGATGCCGCCATTGCCGCGCTCAGCTCCGGTGGCAGCACCGACCAGTTGCAGGTCGCCCGGCTGAAGAAGCGCAAGCTGCGCCTGAAGGATCAGGTCGCCATGCTCGAAGATTACCTGACGCCCGACATCATCGCCTGATTTGCGGCCAATCGCGGCAGTTGCCGGGGCTGGCAGCGTTCCTTCGCGGGACAGTTGGCAAGGCCTGCGGAAAAATCGCCAAAGGGCTATGGCGCTGGGCAGGTATTATCGGCTAGCCAGTTTCCCTATGGCCCCAACTGCTGACCTCAGCCCGACCATCGTCGAGACGCTGTATAGCGAAGCCCTGCTGCTGGCGGACGAAGCGCGTGCCGCGCTGGACCTTTCCGGCCGCCTGACCCTCGCCAGCGAGGACGAGGACATGGCCCGGATCACCCTGTCGTGCGAGGCATTGCGGACCACCACGCGGATGATGCACGCGATCGCATGGCTGCTGAACCAGCGCGCGTTCTTCCACGGGGAACTGAGCGAATTCCAGTTGCGCCGCCACGGTCGCCTGCCGCCCCGCCAAGGCGATTCCGATCCGCTGCAACGCGCCCTGCTGCCGCTTGAAATGCAGCAGCTGATTGACCGCACGCGCAAATTCTACGCCCGGATCGAACGGCTGGACAAGGCATGGCGCGGCCGCTTCACCATGCACCCGGCAGCCATACACCGCCTGCGGGACCGGCTGGGAAATTCCGTCAACGCCATGTGACGCGGCGGGGGTCTGCCCGCCAAGGGGGTGACAGGCCCCCGGCCGTTCCCCATATCGCGCCCATGGCAATGCCGCCCAAACCATGGCCCACCGGGCAATGCGAACAGCTGGAGCCGCTGGTGCGCCGCGTGCTGGCCCCCAACGGATCGCCGTTCACCTGGACCGGCACGCAGACCTATCTGGTCGGCACGCAAGAAGGGCTGGCGGTGATCGATCCCGGCCCCGATGATCCCGATCACCTTGCTGCCCTGCACGCTGCCATCGGCGGCGCGCCGGTGCTGGCGATCTGCTGCACCCACACCCACCGCGATCACAGCCCCGCCGCCGCGCCGCTTTCCGCGCTGACCGGTGGGCCGATCATCGGCTGCGCGCCGCTGGTGATCGAAAGCAGCGAACCGCGCGCCGATGCCCCGTTCGACAAGCACTATGCGGCCCACCGCGTGCTGGGCGATGGCGATCAGGTGCAGGGCACCGGCTGGGTGCTGACCGCGCTGGCCACGCCCGGCCACACGTCCAACCACCTGTGCTTTGCGCTGGAGGGCACCGGCGCACTGTTTACCGGCGATCACGTGATGGGCTGGTCAACCACCGTCGTCGCCCCGCCCGATGGGGACATGGCCGATTACATGGCCAGCCTCGAACGGCTGTATGACCGGGAAGACCGCATCTATTACCCCGCCCACGGCCTGGCGGTGGAAAAGCCCCGGCAACTGGTGCGCGGCATGATCGGCCACCGCCGCCAGCGCGAACGGCAGGTGCTGCGCCTGCTGGCGGAAGAACCGCGCGCCGTGGCCGATCTGGTGCCGGTGATGTACAAGGGCGTAAACCCGATGCTGTGGCCCGCCGCAGGGCAATCGGTGCGCGCCCACCTGATCGATCTGGAACGCCGCGGCTCTGTCACCCGTTCAAACGACATATGGACGATCCCTGCATGAACCGCCCCGCCCCGACATCCCCTCATGTCGATGCTGCACCGCGCACACCGCTGGCGCGCGTGCAGGCGCTGCCGTGGCTGTTGTTCATTGCCATGTGCGCGCTGGCGGCGTGGCTGGGCTGGCGCGCATTCGGGCCGCAGGACAATGGCGATCCGTTGGCCACCAGCCTCGTGGCATTCGAAAAGCAGAACCGGCTGACCGTGTTCAGCGCGCAGCTTTCCCCCGTAGTCGCCAGCACCGACAGCCGCCTGTTCGGCGCATTGCAAAGCCGGCAGGTGGCGGTGATCCCGGCGCGGGTCGATTACACGCTGGACCTTTCAGCCATGGGCCGCGACCGGCTGCAATGGGACGCGGCCACCACCACCCTGTCGGTCCAGCTGCCCGCGCTGACGGTTGGCAAACCCAATCTGGATGAAGCCCGCGCGCAATATCTGCGCGAAGGCATCTGGATCACCCGCGATGCACAGGACCACCTGACCCGCGCCAACACCACGCTGGCGGAACAGCAGGCGGTGCAGCAGGCCGCCAACCCGATATTGCTGGGGCTG
>JBDLVD010000080.1:0-8153 GCA_039804965.1 Pseudomonadota bacterium | reverse complement strand
CTTGCCGGGCGGCCGTGCCCCCTCAGTCTCTCCACACCCTGACAAAGCGCCCATTGGCGGAAGGTTCAAGCCGTAAATTGTCGCCAGCAGGACCGATGAAACGCTGTTCGGCATCGACCCGGCCTGTTTCGACCAGTTGATGCAGCAGGCGCACGGCAATCTTGGCATCGGCGGCGCGATCATCCCCCGCGTCGGGTTCGATCCGCAATTCCTGCCCCGTGAACAACGCCAGACCTTCGGTCTGCAACCCTCCGTCCACCATCGGCGCAAGCGCGGCGAGGCAGAAGCCCGGAAATACCCCACCATCGATCCAGCGCAGCACCTGATTGCGAAACTGGTCAGGCGCGCTCCAGCAGCGGGCCGGATGCCATGCCACCGCAATTGTCCCCGGCAAGGCCGTCAGCCGCGCGGCTAGCAGCGCCAGCGTGCGGATGACGGGAAGCATGCCGCCACCGCCAGCGAGATGCGGACCGGGCGCCAGCGTGATCGCTTCCAGCGGGCTAGCCGCAATCTCGCTCGGCACACCGTACAGGTGCGCGCACGGAGGCGGCGCGGCGGCTTCACCAGTGGCAAGGCCCGACAGATCGAACGTCAGCCCCTTGGCCAGCAGTTCTACCCACAGATGGGTTGCGTCCGGCGTGCCTGATCCCGAGGGATCAGCCGCATCGCCCTGCGGATCATGGCTGATCACGAAATCGGCAGCACCCCCCGCGAGTGCGCGAATGGCCCGCAAATCCGGGCGCGTGCCGGGAGCGAACAGCAGGGAGACTGCCGAATTCAATCCGATTTCCCCCTCTTCCTGCATGTTTGCCCCTGCCTTGCGCCTTGACATTCTTCCCGGCGTAGTGCCGCGAAAGCGCTCCGAGGTCGAGTCTCGCCCATGGAGTTGGCTCCGTTTCGGACACATCTGCGCAAAAGGTTTATGCCCCGTTCCCCGATACTTCCGCGTCTTTGCTTGGCGGCGGCAATGCTCTACGCCGGGCCATGGCCACATTCCCCGCAGTATTCGGTGTAGAGCGTTCCCTTTCCGGCAAGGCCTGGCGGTGGCGTGGCGGCAACATGGAACTGGGCGGCGGTGCAGCCGGGCTGGAAGACGATATCGTCACCCAGTTGTTGCTGGCGCGGGGCGTGGCGCGAGACGATCTTGCCCGGCACCGCAGCCCCAACCTGCGCAGTTTCCTGCCCGACCCATCAGAATTTCACGACATGGACAGCGCGGCAGAACGGCTGGCCGAAGCGGTGCTGACACGCGAAACGGTCACCATCTATGGCGATTACGACGTCGATGGCGCCACCAGTGCAGCCTTGCTGGTCCGCTTGTTGCGGATGCTGGGACACGAAGCGCGCTACTATATCCCCGACCGCCTGCTTGAAGGCTATGGCCCCAGCGGTGAGGCACTGGTGCGGCTTGGCAGCGAAGGGTCCAGCCTGGTTGTCACCGTCGATTGCGGGGCCATGGCTTACGATGCGCTGGCCGCTGCCCACGACGCGGGAATCGACGTGATCGTGGTCGATCATCACAAATGCGCGCCCGAACTGCCGCGCGCTCTGGCACTGGTGAATCCCAACCGGCTCGACGAAAACGATATCGCCGCCAGCCACGGCCACCTTGCAGCCGTCGGCGTGGCGTTCCTGCTCGCCGTCGCCACCGTGCGGACATTGCGCGCGCGCGGCTATTTCACGGACCGGGCGGAGCCTGATCTGCTGTCGCTGTTAGATCTGGTGGCGCTGGGTACAGTGGCCGACGTGGCCGCGATCCACGGCCTCAACCGCGCTTTCGTGGCACAGGGCCTGAAAGTGATGGCGCAGCGCCGCAACGTCGGCCTGTCCGCCCTGATCGACGCCAGCCGCCTGACACGCGCGCCCACGTGCAGCGATTGCGGCTTCGCGCTCGGCCCGCGCATCAATGCCGGTGGTCGGGTTGGCGAATCGACGCTGGGCGTACGCCTGCTGACCACCGAAGACCCGGACGAAGCGCGGGCGATTTCGGAACAGCTTTCCGCCCTCAACGATGAACGCCGGGCGATCGAAGCGGCGGTGCAGGAAGCGGCCGAAGAACAACTGGCCAGCCAGCACAACCGCGCCGTGCTGGTCATATCCGGGCGCGGCTGGCACCCCGGGGTGATCGGCATTGTCGCTGGGCGGATCAAGGAAAAGACCGGCAAGCCTGCCGTGGTCATCGCCGTCGACTCCGAAACCGGCGTGGGCAAGGGATCGGGCCGCTCGATTTCCGGCGTGGACCTTGGTGCGGCCATCATCGGCGCGCGCGACCACGGGTTGCTGGTGGCTGGCGGTGGCCACGCGATGGCCGCCGGGCTGACGGTGGACGCGCACAGGATCGATGCATTGGCCGACTGGCTGGATGAACGGCTGTCCGCAGCTGTCGCCCGCGCCAGCGCGGAACAATATACGATGCTAGACATCGGGCTGGCCCCGCGCGGGCTGACGCCCGACCTTGTCACCGTGCTAGACAGCGCCGGCCCGTTCGGGGTCGGCTGGCCCGGCCCGAAAGTCGCGGTCGGCCCGGTGCATCTGGTGAAGGCCGATGTCGTGGGGACCGATCATGTCCGCATCATCGCGGCCGGCGCGGATGGCGGCAGTTTCAAGGCGATCGGTTTCCGGATGGCGGAAACCGAATTGGGGCAGGCCCTTCTGCACGGCGCGCGCGGGCGCAAGCTGTGGCTGGCCGGCCGTGCAAAGATCGACGATTGGGGCAGCCGCCCTCAAGCAGAACTGCATCTTGAAGATGCAGCCTGGGCCGATTGAACAGCCTTTTTTCATTCGGTTGCCAGAAGGGGTTGACCGCATCCCCCAACCCCCCTAGTTGCGCGCCTCGCACTGCAGATGGCCCCTTCGTCTAGCGGTTAGGACGCGGCCCTTTCACGGCTGAAACACGGGTTCGATTCCCGTAGGGGTCACCATCGCAGTGCGCTTCTCTCCTCCCCCATCGCGAACCTTTCCATATCGCTGGTCGATGCGGAATTTTGTGCCTCACAACCATGCCTGATGACCACCTTTTCGGCCTTGGCCTGAGGCGGCCCCATTACGATGCCTTTCTGTCGGGCAGCGTCGCGGTCGATTTCGTCGAGGTGATTTCGGAAAACTTCATGTTTGCGGGCGGCCACCCGCAGCATGTGCTGACAACCGTTCGCGGCCACTATCCGGTGGCATTGCACGGGGTTTCGCTGTCGATCGGTTCCGCCAGCGGGCTGGACGCCGACTATTTGCGGCAATTGCGTGCGCTGGTGGACCGGGTAGACCCGCTGCTGGTGTCGGATCACATCAGCTGGTCGCGGCACCCCGGCTTCAACTCACATGATCTGCTGCCCCTGCCCTACACGCAAGAAGCGCTGACCATCGTCGCCGCCAACGTGCAGCAGGCGCAGGACGCGATCGGCAGGCAGATGATTTTCGAAAACCCGTCGAGCTATCTCGATTTCACTGCCAGCGAGATGCCCGAATGGGAATTTGTCGCGCAGCTGTGCGCGCAAACCGGCTGCGGGCTGCTGCTGGACGTGAACAATGTCTTCGTCAGTGGCCGTAATCTGGGCTTTGACCCGGATGTGTTCATCGCCAATTTCCCGATGCAGCATGTGCGCCAGATCCACCTTGCCGGGCATACGGCAGGCGAACCGCTTCTGATCGACACGCATGACCAGCCCGTGGTGCAAGGGGTATGGGATCTCTATCGCAAAGCGATGGCCCGGCTGCCCCGCGTGGCGACCATGATCGAACGCGACGACAACATTCCCGAATTGCCGGAATTGCTGGCGGAACTGGACGTGGCCCGTGCCAACGCCCGCACCGCGCGATCGCCCCAGCAGGCAAGCGCATGACGCTGGCGGATATCCAGCGTCAGTTCGAAACCTGGCTGGTCACGGGCAACGATGCGCCCGGCGGCTGCCTTGGCCCCGATGCAGCGGCGGGCCTTGGCGTTTACCTCAACAATTACCGATCGCAGCTGGTCGATTGCCTGCACACGGCTTTCCCCTGTGCCGTGCAGTGGATTGGCGAGGATGATTTCCTTGCCGCTTGCCGCGCGCACATCATGGGCCATCCGCCCCACCACTGGAACCTCGATAGCTATCCGGCCAGTTTCGCGGCGCAAGCAGCGGCGCTGTTCCCAGATTCCCCGGTAAGTTGTGAACTGTTGGAGCTGGAACAGGCGCTGAGCGAAGCGATGGTCGCCGCCGACCGCGCGCCGCTGACGCGCGAATCGCTGCCGGTGATCAATTGGGAAGCGGCATCCATCACCCATGCTGCCGGTGGCCGGATCGTGCTGCACCGGACAAACGCTGCTCAAATACACGCTGCGTTGGTGCGCGGACAACAGCCGCCCGAAGCGGTACGGCAGGCAGAACCGGCCCACGTGCTGATCTGGCGCGAACGGTTTACCCCCTGCTTCCGCGTGCTGGATGCCGACGAAGCCGCGATCCTTGCATCGCTGGAACAGCCACAGACCTTCATCGCGATCTGCGAACGGCTGGTGGATCAGCTGGGGGAAAGCGCCGGCATTGCGCGGGCCGGTGCGCTGCTTGCCCGTTGGGCCGACGATCAGGCGGTGTCCGTCATCGATTGAAGCTGCTGAGATACGGCGGGCAAATTCTGGCAGCGTAAACCCGCAGAACAGACGGGCAAACAAACTGGCAGAACCTCGGTTTCCCGCTTTCCCCTGTCATGTGGCGCGGCTAAGCAGCCCGCGATGGAAGAGCGGCGCAGCATACCCGTGGCGGCGATCGTGGTGGCTCTGGCCACCGGTATTGTCCTGCTTGTCGCCGGGCCCGACCGCTGGCTGGTGCCGGTGGCGGTGCTGGTGTGGATCGCATCTTTCTGGCTGCTCGCCCCGCCGCCTGCCCCCACACGCCGCAGCAACGAACCGGATTCGGTCCAGCTGACCCGCAGCGGAATGCGCGACCTGATCGAACACTCCGGGCTGCCAATGCTGATGCTGGACGGCAACCGGATCATCATCGCCAACGCCGCGGCACGCGAAGCCATTGGCAGCCATGTCGTGGGACAGGATGCACGCGTTGCCTTCCGCCATCCGGAAGCGGTGGACCTGTTGTCACGCCCGAGCGGCGGCAGCGCCACGATCCAGGGCCTGACCGGGCCGCGCAGCATCTGGCAGATGACACTGCAACCCATCGACGAACGCTATACCCTGATCGAACTGGTCAACCGCACGGCGGAAGCCGACATCAGCCGCGCCCATACCGATTTCGTCGCCAACGCCAGCCACGAATTGCGCACGCCGCTCGCCAGCATCATCGGTTACATGGAAACGCTGGTGGAACAGGGCGATACCATCAAGCCCGAACGCGCCGGCAAGTTCCAGTTGACCGTGCTGCGCGAAGCCAAGCGGTTGCAGAGCCTTGTCGATGACCTGATGTCGCTTTCCCGCGTGGAAGCGGAAAAGCACGACCACCCGCGCGAACGGCTCGACCTGTCGGGACTGGTGCAGCAATCGGCCCGCGACGGCGCCGGGCCAGACCGGCTGGACCGGCTGGACTTCGCCCTGCCCGATCGCAAGATGCAGGTGCGCGGTGATCACAAGCAGCTGGAACAGCTGGTGCGCAATCTGGTCGACAATGCGCTGAAATACGGCGCGCCTGATACGCCCGTAACCGTGCGGCTGGCGCCCGGCGAACGCGATATGGCCGTGCTGACGGTACAGGATCGCGGCGAAGGCATTGCGCCGGAACATATCCCGCACCTGACGCGACGTTTCTACCGCACCGATCCCGGCCGCAGCCGCGCCGCCGGCGGAACCGGCCTCGGCCTCGCGATCGTGAAGCACATCGTGGAACGCCATCGTGGCCGCCTCGACATTACGAGCCGGTTGGGAGAAGGCACCACCATCACAGTGCGCCTGCCGATAGCGGAAGATAGTTGATTTATTTCAGCACTTTGTACTGAATCGTGGCATCATGTCACAATCTTGCCGCAAGTGTCATTGAAGTGAAATATTGCAGTCATAGTGCGGACACGTTCCTGCAACGGGAATGTAACAGAAGTTGAACGCCGTGACCCGGAAACTCGTCCTTTCGCTGCTTGCAGCAACCGCCCTCGTTCCTTCCAGCGCCATGGCGCAGGATGCCGGCAATGCCGCCGTGATGGCCCGCATCGATTCGATGCAGGCCGAAATCGCCCGCCTTTCAGCCGAAGTGCAGACCCTGCGCGCCCAAGCCGCAGCCCAGCCGGCAGCACCAGTGACGGTGGCTGCTGTTGCGCCGGTTTCAGCTTCTGCCCCAGTCTCCGCTCCGGCTGCGGACCCGAATCAGGTGAAGACCACGTTCAAGGGTGCGCCGGAATTCAGCACTGCCAGCGGGTGGAGCTTCAAGCCGCGCGGCCGGCTGCAGCTTGATGCAGGCACGGTCAGCGCGCCGGACGGTATCAACGATCGCAGCACCGGCTTCGGCTCCGAAGTGCGGCGCGCCTTCCTCGGCGTCGACGGCAAGATGCCCGGTGGCTTTTCCTATCGCGCCGAAGTGGATGTGGCCGCCAGCAGTGTCGAGATTACCGATCTGTACCTGACCTATCAGGCCAGCAAGGAACTGTCGGTAACTGTAGGCCAGACCAAGCCGTTCTGGGGCCTGGAAGAACTGACCAGCGACCTGTTCACCACTTCCACCGAACGCGCCCCGGTCAACACCGCATTCGGATATGAACGGCGGCTGGGCCTCAGCACCACTTGGGCCAAGGGCCCGTGGTTGGCACAGGCGGGCGTGTTCACGGATAATGTCGCCGACCTCAACAACGATGAAAACAACTCGGTATCGGTGGATGGACGGCTCGTCTTCGCGCCGAAGGTCGGCAAGACGCAGCTGCATTTCGGCGGCTCCGCGCACTTCCACGATCTGAACGATTCGGGCAGCAGCGTCCGCTATCGCGTTCGCCCGTTCCTGCACACGCCCGACATCCGGTTCATTGACACCGGCAACATCGGCGCCACCAGCGAAACCGGCTACGGGCTGGAAGCGGCCGCGATCTCCGGCAGGTTCCACGCCACGGGCGAAATGCACTGGCAGCAAGTGGACGCGCTGGCTCCGCTGGCCAATCCGACCTTCTTCGGCGGCTATGTCGAAGCTGGCCTGTTCCTGACCAAGGACACCCGTGGCTATCGCGCCGGGGCTTTCGATCGCGTCCGCCCGTCGTCACCGCTGGGCAATGGCGGCATCGGCGCAGTGCAGGTCAACCTGCGGTATGACTATCTCGACCTGACCGATGCCGGCACAACCGGCGGCTCGCAGAATGGCGCCATGGCGTCAGTGGTCTGGACGCCGACCGACTACACCCGTTTCATGCTCAACTATGGTCACATGAAATACAGCAACGCCGCCCTGCCTGCGGCCGGGGGCGATCGTTCCTACGGCGTCGATGCCGTGGGGATGCGGGCACAGTTTGATTTCTGAACTTCGGACTTCCTGAAATACGGCGCGGGGTGCCGTTTGTGCGTAGTTGCATAGATATGACCGGTTCGTGTCATGCTATTGTCGCATATGCGTAACAAGGCTCCCCTAGCCATCATCAACAAGTGGACTGGGAATTATGATGAAGATTGATCTGCGTTATCCGCTCGTGGCGCTGTGCGCCGCATCGCTGGCCGCCTGTGGCGGTTCGGGCGAGGAAACCCGCGCATCCGTGCGTGCGGTCGGTTCTTCCACCGTCTATCCGTTCGCCAAGCTGGTCGCGGAAAACTTCACCCGCGCCAATGCCGGCTTCGCTTCGCCGATCATCGAATCGAACGGCACCGGCGGCGGCATCGAACAGTTCTGCAAGGGCCTTGGTCCGAACACGCCTGACATCGCCGACGCTTCGCGCCGCATGAAGAAGAGCGAATTCGAAACCTGCAAGACCAACGGCGTTACCGAAATCACCGAAATTCAGGTCGGCATGGACGGCATGGCCCTCGCTTCGGCGAAGGGTGGCATCACCATGAACCTGACGCCGGAACTGGTGTACCGCGCACTGGCGGCCAAGCCTTATGGCAAGGAACAGACCGCCAAGCTGTGGAGCGATGTCGATCCCTCGCTGCCGGCCAAGCCGATCCTCGTCTACGGCCCGCCGTCCACTTCCGGCACGCGCGATGCGCTGAAGGAACTGATCCTGATCAAGGGCTGCGACGCCAATGCCGAAATGAAGGCACTGAAGGA
>JBDLVD010000079.1:0-8356 GCA_039804965.1 Pseudomonadota bacterium | reverse complement strand
CGCAACAGGATGCTCTGCGTCGGGCCCTTCAATACCACCACGATATCGTAAGGGTCGCTGGCACGGTTGCCCTGCGGATCGAGGATGGCCCCGTACAGCAGCAGCTGCGTGCCGGTAAATCCTTGTCGCACCTGAATTTCATGCTGTGAAACTTCTGGCACCAGCACCGGATCACGTTCCGCCGTCAGCGTCAGGAAGGCCAGCCCGGCTATCAGGCAGTGGACCAGCCGCCGCATTACAGCGCCACCACGGTGTAGACTTCGTCCGGGCGAATGCCGAGGCCGAAGGCCATCCGCAGCGCCACGCCGATAACGATCGCGGCAAGGATCAGCCGCAGGTATTCCGGCTTGGCCTGTTGCGCGATGCGCGAACCGATCTGCGCCCCCGTGACCGATCCCAGCAGCAACAGGCTGGCCAGCACGATATCCACCGCCCGCGTGGTCAGCGCGTGCATCAGGGTGACCGCCATGGTGACGAACAGGATCTGGAACAGCGAGGTGCCCACGACGACGCTCGCGCTCATGCCCAGAATGTACAGCATCGCGGGCACGAGGATGAAGCCCCCGCCGATCCCCATCAACATCGTGGCAATGCCAACCACAACCCCCAGCAGCAGCGGTGCAAGCGGCGAAATGTACAGGCCGGAACGGTAGAACCGCCAGCGCAGCGGCAAGCTGGCAACCAGCGGATGGTGCCTCCGCTTGGCCGCTCGTGGGCGCCCCTTGCCCTTTTCCAGCCGCAGCGTCTGGATCGCTTCCTTGCCCATCAGCCCGCCGATGGTGCCCAGCAGCACGACATACAGGATGTTGATGACCGTATCGATCTGGCCCAGCGATTCCAGCAACCGGAACAGCAGCGCGCCAATGCCTGCACCGATGATGCCGCCAGCCACCAGCACCGCGCCCATCTGGTAATCCACCCCGCCGTTGCGGCGATGGGCGAACACGCCAGACACGCTGGCCCCCGTAACCTGACTGGCGGCAGAGGCCGCAGCAACCGTTGGCGGAACGCCATAAAATATCAGCAACGGCGTAGTCAGGAACCCGCCACCAACCCCGAACACGCCCGAAAGCAGGCCAGTTGTCGCCCCCAACAGGATGATGACCAGCCCGTTCACTGCAAGGTTGGCGATGGGAAGGTAAACGTCCATGCATCCAGCTAGACCAACTGGCGGCGAGATTGAAGGTGAACGGCCTCAAAAACCGGCGGAAAGTGTCACCGTCGGCCCTGAAGCCGGGGCGGCTTCTCCAGCGATCCTGAAACGGTAATCCACCGCCAACCTCCCGCGCACCGGGCCCAGCGGCAGATGCAGCGCCGCTGTTGGCCCCACGTCCAGCCGGGCCGATCCGCGCTGCGCGCCGCCCCATGCCCCGCTGCCTGCGCGCAGATAAGCGCTCGACACGTGCAGCAGGGGGCGCTCCATGCGGAGCTGCCCATCGATGAAAGGGGTCGAAAAATCGCCACCGACATAGCCGGCCTGAACGAACGCCTCGCCAGTCGCCTGCAGCGGCAGGTCCAGCGGGGGCAGTTCGCTGATGGCCATGACCGCCGGACGCACGCGCGTCCCTTCCGGGCGATCGCCAAGCCGCAGTTCCAGCATCAGCCGCAACGGCACTTGCGCCATGGGTCGGGCGGAAAACCCTGCCGCCAATTCGCGGTCCCTCACCCCTGCCAGCGCCACGCTGCAACGCAGATATGCCTCTGGCCGCACATAGGAGCCGGGGGCGAGGCGATAGCGAATGGCCGCTCCCGTCTGGCTGCGGCCATATGATGGCCTGCCCGCTGCCAGCGATGGCCCATTGTCGCGCCGCAGCAACGTCCAGCTATCGCCAGCCCAACGCGAAGGGTCTGCGGCAGTACCGCCACCCACCACCGCACGGTCGGCAACAAATGGTGCCGCTGCCGGCTGCGTGGCGATGGATGGCGGCGACACGGCTCGCACCGGGCCTGCGATTGGCGGAACGAGCTGGCCCACAAACGCAGGAAAAACCGGTGCTCGGCCGGAACGCAACTGCCGACCCACCTGCCCGCGGTGCCATGTGACAGCTGAGACAACGACCGGGCTGACGGCCGGGATGGCAGATCGCGCAACTGGTGCAGCATCCCGGCCAGCGCCGTTGGCCACGGCGATCCACTGCGTGCGCTGCGGATCGGGGGGATGCAGCGGCGGCTGCCAATAGATGACCCGCAACGTGGCCCAACCCGCCAGCACGCAGGCCATCACGATCAACGGCTGCCCCCGAACCTTGCCTGCACGCATTGGCTTCATGCCGGATGGTGGGCCATCATCGTCATCGGATGGGCATGATGGACGGTCTTGTCCCATCGCGGAGGACCGCCCAGCAGGGTGCCGACATAAGCGAACATCGCCCTGCGCCCGGCCATGATCGCCACCACGTTCGCCAAGGGAATCCGCAGGACGGCACGCCCCCCTTCCGCCCAGCCGAATTCCCGCGCCGCGAAGGCAAACCGGACCACAGCACGCCATCCGACGCTGGCCAGGTTGACCCACAGCAGCGCCGACAGCAGCGGATCCGTCCGCCAAACAGGCCCGCCGCCGCCTGCCCTTGCCATCGCCAGCACACCGCTGATCATGATCAGCAGATAGCCGCTGAACAGCACCAGCGCGTTGATCGGCCCACGCCGATCGTGCAGCCGCATCCAGATATCCAGCATGCCGCTGGGCCATCCCAATCGGTCCCAGCCTTGCAACGCGATGCCGTGGACCCAGCGGGCCTTCTGCCGCACCGCCCCTTCCAGCTGATCGGGGAAGCAGGCGCGGGTGGCCACCAGTTCCCCATCTTCGCCGCGCACGCGCAGGAAACGGGATCGCGCACCTGCCGCCTTGATACTCAACCCCAGCTCGTAATCCTCGGTCAGGGATTCCACCGAAAATGGCCCATCCGCGCCGCGTCTGTGGGCAATTTCGCTCAGCAATTGGCGGGAAAATGCGCAACCGACCCCTGCGGCAGGCAGCGCCGCGCCGAGCGCATCGCGCACCACCATCCCCTTGGCATGGGCTTCGGCAAATTCCTCGCAATAGTGGCTGCCGATCCAGCGCGATGCGCGTTGCGGCATCGGCAGCACAGGCAATTGCACGAATTCCGCAGTGTCGATGGCGCTGTCCAGCAGGCCGAGCGCCGCCGGATCGACCATGTCTTCCGCATCGTGCAACAGCACCAGCCGGAACGGCTGGCCATTGCGCGCCTCATCAGCTTCCAGCGCGGTATAGAGCCGGTTGAGGCAATCCGCCTTGGTGCTGGGGCCGGTGCGATCATGGATCACCAGCCGCACGCGGCCATCCTGCCCAGCGCCCTGCATCACGGCAACGGCGGTGGCGGCATCATCGCGGTAACAACCGACGTATATCCGCAGTTCGGCTTGCGGCCAGACATTCAGGGCATGGGCGATTGTGCCGGCAATCACCCGGTCTTCCTGCCACGCGGGGATGAACACCGCCGCCGGGCCGCCAAGCTTGCGCTGCCGGAACTGCTGGCGATCGACACGGCCCGTCCTGACCCGCCGCGTCAGCCGCAGCCAGCACCAGACAGCATCCATGGCAATTTCATCCATCGTGCCGAGCAGGAAGAAAACACCTGCAAAAAGCAGCAGCTCCCGTTCCGCCAGCACAAGCCAATCGAGCAGCGACAGCCCTGTGTCCAATGCGCCCCCTCCGATCCCGAAACCACGGGTAATCACTTAGCAAGAAGAGCGCAACCGCGCCGTTTTCCTTGCTTGCAGGCTCCAAGGTGGCAAAAGAGCCCATGGCAAAATCACGGATCGTCAAAGCCGCAGCGCGCCCGTTCAAGGCCCTGTTCGACAGCGATGCGCTGGGCGGCGTGCTGTTGATCGCGGTTGCTGTGCTGGCAGTCATCGCAGCCAATTCCCCGCTGTCGGGCAGCTACTTCGCGCTGATCCATTCCCAGCTCGCATGGACCCCGCTGGCCAAGCTGGACACATTGCACCTGTGGATCAACGATGCACTGATGGCGGTGTTCTTCTTCGTCGTCGGGCTGGAAGTGAAGCGGGAAATGGTATCGGGCAATCTGGCCGATGCGCGCAGCCGCCGCCTGCCGGTGCTGGCCGCGATGGCCGGGATGGCCGCCCCGGCATTGACCTATCTTGCCGTGGCCCGTGGCCAGCCTGCACTGGCAGGAGGCTGGGCGATCCCCGCTGCGACAGACATCGCCTTCGCCATGGGAGTTGTCGGCCTGCTGGGCACCCGGGTTCCGGCATCGCTGCGGCTGTTCCTGCTTACCGTGGCCATCGTCGACGATATTGGCGCCGTGCTGGTGATTGCGCTGTTCTACACCGCCAATATCAAGCTGACCTGGCTGGTGGCCGCGCTGCTGGTGCTGGCGCTGATGATCGCATTCAATCGCAGCAAGGTTGCGTCAATCTGGCCGTTCGTGCTGGCGGCTCTGGCGCTATGGTATTGCGTGCTCAATTCAGGGGTCCATGCCACCATCGCCGGAGTGGTCGCGGCACTGGCCATCCCCATCCAGCAGCGCGGCGGACGCAACATGCTGGAAACGATGGAACACGCGCTGGTGGGCTGGAATGCGTGGCTGGTGGTGCCGCTGTTCGGATTTGCCAACGCCGGTGTATCACTGCGCGGCGGCGCGGCCGCGTTGCTTGACCCGCTGCCACTGGCGATCGCCGCAGGGCTGGTGCTGGGCAAGCAGGCCGGCATTTTCGGCAGTCTGTGGGTGGCGGACCGCATCGGCTTTGCCCGGCGTCCGGCTGGAGCCAGCTGGCTGCAGCTGTGGGGCACGGCGCTGCTGTGCGGGATCGGCTTTACCATGAGCCTGTTCATCGCCGCGCTGGCGTTCCCGCATCACCCGCAACTGGTGGAAGAAGCGAAGCTGGGCATTCTGTCAGGATCGCTGCTGTCGGCCCTGCTGGGATATCTGGTGCTGAACTTCGCCGCGCAGACAGGGGTCCGCGCGGCGAGATAGGATCAGGCCTTGGCGATCGGGGGATTTTCGCCCAGATCTTCAAACCATGCTTCCACGGGACCATTGAGCTTGATGGTTAGCGGACGGCCCTTGCGATCCATCGTCCGACCAGCCTGCACGCGCACCCAGCCTTCGGAAATCGAATATTCCTCGACATTGGTGCGGACCACGCCCTTGAAGCGGATGCCGATGCCGCGACGCAGCGTTTCCACGTCGAAATGCGGGCTGCCCGGATCGATTGCGAGGTGATCGGGCGGCACGTCCGCAGCGTTGGAGGTGGCAGCAGCGGGCGTTTCAGCCGCGGTTTCCATGTTGTTTTCTTCGGTCATCCTGCCGCTTAGCCACGGCTGAGGCACAAAATCAATCGGGCGGTGGCGCGATTGGCGGGGCCGCGGGCGGGCTTTCATCGGGTCGCGCGCCCGGTTCCACCGAATCGCCGTCATCAGGGAACACTTCGTCCGGAGCTTTGGGGTGGGTATCATCCCCTTGATCGGGCACGATTTCAGGCGGGCTTTCACCCGGCTGATCAATATCCCCGCCGGCGGATGGCGCCAGCCGCCCGGCCATGCCAGACGCATTGTCCCGTGCAGCGTCGGCTATCGCGGGCGGCGTATCTTCGGGGATGCGCGGGTGCTGGTAATCGATGTCGGCATAATCGCGGCGTTCCATCGGACCGTTCCTTGTGTTGCAAGTATCAACCTGCCGGCGCGCCCGACTGTTCCCGCTTCCAGCGTCGCTGTGCCGTGCCGCTTGCCCTTTCCACCGCGTCCCGATAAGGGCGCACCCTGTTTTGCAGGCGTTCTGCCTGCTTGGCTTCGTCGGATCGCGGGCGTGGCGGAATTGGTAGACGCGCTGGTTTTAGGTACCAGTATCGCAAGATGTGGGGGTTCGAGTCCCTTCGCCCGCACCAGTTCCGACGATGGCCGCGTCACCGCTGCTGATGAGAGTTTGGAAGGCATAGAATGCAGATCGTCGAAACGACCAATGATGGCCTCAAGCGCGCGTACACGCTGACCATTTCCGCCAAGGATATCGAAGCCCGGATCGAAGCCGAGGTGAAGAAGGTCGCGCCGCAGATGCGCATGCCCGGCTTCCGCCCCGGCAAGGTTCCGGCCAACCTGGTCAAGAAGATGCACGGCCCGGCCCTGCACGCCGAAGCGCTGAACGAAAGCCTGCGCGAATCGGTTGAAGCGCTGATCCGCGACAAGCAGCTGCGCCCGGCTTTGCAGCCGAAGATCGATCTGGCGGAAACATATGCCGAAGGTCAGGACGCACAGCTGACCGTGGAACTGGAAGTGCTGCCGGACATCACCGCGCCTTCCATCGACGGGCTGACGCTGGAAAAGCTGACCGTTGCCGTCACCGACGCACAGCTGAATGAATCGCTGGCCACGCTGGCATCCAGCCAGAAGGCGTACAAGGACGCACCGAAGACGAAGAAAGCCGCTGACGGCGATCAGATCCTGATTGATTTCGTCGGCAGCATCGATGGTGTCGAATTCGAAGGCGGCAAGGCCGAAGGCGCACCGCTGGTGTTGGGTTCGGGCCAGTTCATCCCCGGTTTCGAAGACCAGCTGGTCGGCATCAAGACCGGCGAAAAGCGCACCATTTCGGTGAACTTCCCGGCTGATTACCCTGCCGCCCATCTGGCCGGCAAGGCAGCCCAATTCGACGTCACGGCACAGGCGGTGAAGGTCGAAAGCGAAACCGTGGTAGACGAAGACTTCGCCAAGTCGCTCGGCCTTGAAGGCCTCGACAAGCTGAAGGAACTGATGAAGGCCCAGCTGGAGCAGGAAAGCGCCGGCCTGACCCGCACCCAGATGAAGCGTCAGCTGCTCGACAAGCTGGCCGCCGATCACGATTTCCCTGTTCCGCCGACCATGGTGGAAGCGGAATTCGAACAGATCTGGGCCCAGCTGACGGCTGAAATCTCCCGCGAGGAAGATCCCTCGGCCGGCCTGGCGGAAATCGAAGCCGAAAAGGACGATTATCGCCGCATTGCCGAACGCCGCGTGCGTCTGGGCCTGCTGCTGTCGGAAATCGGCCAGGCCAATGGCGTGGAAGTTTCGGCGCAGGAAATGGGCATGCTGATCCAGCAGGCCGCCCAGCAGTATCGCGCCGAAGACCGCCAGCGGTTCGTCGATTACGTCCGTGGCGATGCGATGGCACAAGCCCAGCTGCGCGCGCCGATGTATGAAGACAAGGTCGTCGACTTCCTGTTCGACAAGGCCGACGTCACCGAACGCAGCGTGACCCGTGAAGAACTGGAAGCCGCGATCGAAGCCGAAGAAGGCGCTACTCCGGCCAAGGCCGCGAAGAAGGCACCGGCCAAGAAGAAGGCAGCCGAAAAGGCCGCTGCTGAACCGGCTGCGGAAAAGCCTGCTGCAAAGAAGGCTCCGGCCAAGAAGGCCGCTGCCGCACCGGCAGAAGCCGCCGCTGAAAAGCCGGCAGCGAAGAAGCCCGCTGCCAAGAAGCCTGCCGCGAAGAAGTAAGCCTTCAACGCCAGACGCGATCAAGGGCGGCCCCGGTTATCGGGCGCCGCCCTTTTTCGTGAAGGGCCGCAACGGCTTTATGCCCCGAAGTGGATCACCGATGGCGGACTTGTGCCCGCCTATCGGTGGCGGCCCTTGAACAAATGCGCCCGAGGCGCGACATAGGCCCCGGATTTAAGACGGCCCAGAATTGATTGACGAGGGAAATTCATGATCGACCTGTTTGGTGACAGCTCCGCACAAGGCAAGTTCACCCATGATCCCATCACTGGCGCGCTGGTGCCGGTGGTGGTGGAAAGCACCAGCCGGGGCGAACGCAGCTTCGACATCTTCAGCCGCCTGCTGCGCGAACGCATCGTGTTCGTCACGGGTCAGGTGGAAGACAACATGGCCAGCCTGATCGTGGCCCAGTTGCTGTTCCTCGAAAGCGAAAATTCGCAGGACATTTCGATGTACATCAACAGCCCGGGCGGCGTGGTGACGGCCGGCATGGCGATCCACGACACCATGCAGTACATCAAGCCCAAGGTTCGCACCGTGTGCATCGGGCAGGCCGCATCGATGGGCAGCTTCCTGCTCGCCGCCGGTGAACCCGGCATGCGCGTGGCCCTGCCCAACGCCCGGATCATGATCCACCAGCCCAGCGGCGGCGCCCGCGGCATGGCCAGCGACATCGAAATCCAGGCCAAGGAAATCCTGCGTATCAAGGCGCGGATGAACGACCTGTACGTGAAGTATACCGGCCGCACGCTCGAAGAAATCGAGAAGGCGATGGACCGCGACACCTTCCTGGAAGCAGACGAAGCGCTGAAGTTCGGCCTGGTCGACAAGGTCTTCGCCAGCCGCCCGGCCGATCAGGAAACCGGCGTCGAAGTGGGCAGTGGCGGCGCCCCGGAATAAGGGGCA
>JBDLVD010000078.1:0-8499 GCA_039804965.1 Pseudomonadota bacterium | reverse complement strand
CGCATCCCACGTGCGGTTGAGCGAAGCGAGCGCGGCGCAGCTTTCCTGGCTGTAGGCATTTACGGCGCAGCTTTCCTGCGCGGTCGTGCCCCCGGCTTCTTGCGGCCCGGCCTGCTGATTGCCGCCCTGCATCTGTTCCATCGTGCCCAGCATCTGCCCGGGATCGACCCCGAACACGACCGCGCCGATCAGCGCGATGACAATCGCCCCGCAGCCAAGCTGGCCGCCACCGCCACCGGGAAACCCGCCGCCGCCGCGCTGGTCTTCCACCCGGATATCGCCCGGATTGAACGGATTGAGCCGCATCGCAGATCCCTTCGTGATGTTGCGCTTGCGAAAAGGGGTGGACCTTTCCGTTCGCCAATGGCCAGACAGTGGCACAACAATTTGGACGGAGTCGACCATGTTCCTGACCGGCAAGCGCGCACTCGTCACTGGCTCCACGTCGGGCATCGGGCTGGCGATGGCGCGGTCGCTGGCAGGCGCGGGCGCGCAAGTGGTGCTGAACGGGTTTGGCGATCCGCAGGAAGTGGCTGATCTGCAAGCCGAACTCGATGCAGACTACGTGGCGGCGGACCTGACCACCACCGCCGGGGTGGAACAGTTGATGGCGGGGGCCGGGCCGATCGACATTCTGGTGAACAATGCCGGGATGCAGCACGTTGCCGCCGTGGAAGACTTCCCGCCCGCCAAGTGGGACGCGATTCTCGCGCTTAACCTGTCGGCCGCATTCCATACCGCGCGGCTGGCCGTGCCGCATATGAAGGGGCAGGGGTGGGGCCGCATCATTTCCACCGCCAGCGCCCATTCACTGGCCGCCAGCCCGTTCAAAAGCGCCTATGTCGCCGCCAAGCACGGGCTGGCCGGGCTGACCAAGGTGCTGGCGCTGGAACTGGCCGAACACGGCATTACCGCCAACTGTATCAGCCCCGGTTACGTCTGGACCCCGCTGGTGGAAAACCAGATCCCCGATACCATGGCGGCGCGTGGCATGACGCGCGAACAGGTGCTGGCCGACGTGCTGCTGGCCAAACAACCGACGCGCAAATTCGTCCAGCCCGAAGAAGTTGCGGCGATGGCGCTGTTCCTGTGCCGGGCCGAAGCGCAGAACATCAACGGTGCAAATTACACCATCGACGGCGGCTGGACGGCGGAATAGCGCTGGTTTCCTGCGGCGCTGGCACCGTATGGAACAGGATTAATTCCAACCCCCTAGCGATTGTCACACGTCGCGGTTACATGGGCCGCCACGAATCTCCCCGCGCAAGGCAAAGTGGCATCATGCAAATCGAAACCGGCCTCACCTTCGACGACGTGCTGCTGAAGCCCGCCGAAAGCGACATCGTCCCTTCGCAGGCGAGCACGCGCACGCGGCTGACGCGCGGGATCGAACTGAACATCCCGGTGCTTTCCGCAGCGATGGACACCGTTACCGAAGCGCAGATGGCCATCGTGATGGCGCAGCTGGGCGGCATCGGCGTTCTGCATCGCAACATGACAATCGAGGAACAGTGCGACGCGGTGCGCGCGGTGAAGCGGTTTGAAAGCGGCATGGTCGTCAACCCGATCACCATCACGCCCGATGCCACGCTGGGCGAAGCGCAGGCCTTGATGACCCGTCACCGCATCAGCGGCATTCCCGTGGTGGAAGTGGGCGGCAAGCTGGTCGGCATCCTGACCAATCGCGACGTGCGCTTTGCCGATAACCCCGCGCAGCCGGTGCGCGAATTGATGACGCATGAAAACCTCGCCACCGTCAGCATCGGCGTGGGCCAGGAAGAAGCGCGCCGCCTGCTGCACCAGCGGCGGATCGAAAAGCTGCTGGTGGTGGACAACGCGTTCCATTGCGTGGGCCTGATCACCGTCAAGGACATCGAAAAGGCCGTGCTGCATCCCGATGCGACCAAGGACAGCGCCGGCCGTCTGCGGGTGGCTGCGGCCAGCACCGTGGGCGACAAGGGCTTCGAGCGGACCGAAGCGCTGGTGGATGCCGGGTGCGATGTCATCATCATCGATACCGCGCACGGCCATAACCGCGAAGTCGGCCGTTCGGTGGAACGGGCCAAGAAGCTGTCCAGCACCGTGCAGGTGATTGCCGGCAACGTGGCCACGGCGGAAGCGACCCGCGCACTGATCGGTTCGGGTGCGGACGGGGTGAAGGTCGGCATCGGGCCGGGCTCCATTTGCACCACCCGCATCGTGGCCGGCGTCGGCGTGCCGCAGCTGACCGCGATCATGGATGCCGCCAGCGCGGCGGGCGACGTGCCGATCATCGGCGATGGCGGCCTGCGCACTTCTGGCGATGCGGCCAAGGCACTGGCTGCGGGCGCATCGTGCGTGATGATCGGATCGCTGCTGGCCGGCACCGAAGAAGCGCCGGGCGAAACGTTCTTGTATCAGGGCAGGGCCTACAAGTCCTATCGCGGCATGGGCAGCGTTGGCGCGATGGCGCGTGGCAGTGCCGACCGGTATTTCCAGCAGGACATCAAGGACCAGATGAAGCTGGTTCCCGAAGGCATCGAAGGGCAGGTTCCCTACAAGGGCGCGGCTCGCGATGTCGTCCATCAGCTGGTGGGCGGGATCAAGGCGGCGATGGGCTATACCGGCAGTTCCAGCATTGCCGAACTGCGCGAACGCGGGAAATTCATCCGCATCACCAACGCCGGCCTGTCGGAAAGCCATGTCCACGACGTGACGATCACGCGTGAGGCGCCGAATTACCCCACCCGGTGACACCTGCTGCCCGCGTTGAAACGGCCATCGGGCTGCTGGACCGGGTAATCTCGGCCGCCAGCAGCAAGGCGGCTCCGGCGGACCGCATCCTGTCCGACTGGTTCAAGGCCAGCCGCTTTGCCGGGTCGAAGGACCGGCGGGCAATCCGCGATCTGGTCTACAGTGCCATCCGTGCCTGCGGTCCGGTGCCGGAAAGCGGCCGCGCGGCGATGTTGCGGCTGGCGCAGGTCGATCCGCAACTGGTGCAGCTGTTCGACGGGTCCACTTATGGACCGACAGCCATCGCTTCGGGAGAGCCGGTGGCAGCAGGCGGCGTTGCACCGGCATGGCTGGCGCAGCGGCTGGCCGCTTCGGGTGTTGCGGGCGAAGATGCCGCCGCCCTGCTGGACCGCGCACCGCTGGACTTGCGCGTCAACGCGCTGAAGGCGGAGCGGGCGGGGCTGAACCTGCCGCTGGCGGGCGATTACTTGCCCACCGCGCAAGGGCTGCGGTTGCCGTTCGGCACGCAAGTGGAGCAATGGCCCGAATATCGCGATGGCCGGATCGAAGTGCAGGATTGCGGCAGCCAGCTGGCCTGCGATGCGGTGGCCGCGCAGCCGGGCGAGCTGGTGATCGACCTGTGCGCCGGTGCTGGCGGCAAGACGCTGGCGCTGGCCGCTGCGATGCAGAACACCGGCACCCTCATCGCGTCCGATACCGATCGCGCGCGACTGTCCCGGCTGGCACCCCGTGCAGAACGGGCAGGCGCGCTGGTTGCGGAAACGGTGTTGCTGAACCCGGGGCGTGAACTGGAAGCACTGTCCGCGTGGGTGGGCAAGGCCGATGCGGTGCTGGTCGATGCGCCCTGTTCAGGCACCGGCACATGGCGGCGCAATCCCGAAGCGCGCTGGCGGCTGGACGATGCCGCGCTGGACAGGCTGGGGGCGATGCAGCGTCAGGTGCTGGCCGTGGCTGCGGCGCTGGTGCGGCCCGGCGGGCGGCTGATCTATGTCACCTGTTCGTTGCTGGACGAAGAAGGCGCGGAGCAGGCTGACTGGTTCCTCCGCACCTATAGTGGCTGGCAGGCGCAAACGCTTTCGCTTCCGCTTGGCACGGTGCGTGGCAAGGGCATCCGGCTCGCCCCGAAACATGACGGCTGCGACGGATTTTTCGTCGCGCGCATGACAAAGGCGTGATAGCAATCTGACCATGGCCGAACGCCGCACCCTGAACCGGTCCGCGCTCGAGGAGTTCCTGATGCGTTACGCCCCCGCCGCGATTGCCCTTTCCCTGCTTGTTGCCGTGACATCCAGCGTATCGCTGGGCGCCACGCATGATCCTGATCCGCGCGCGGTGGCGCTGCTGGCCGAAGGACGCACGCAACTGGCCGCGGGCAAGGTGGAAGATGCGATCACCACTTTCGAAGCCGCGCTGGCGGTGGACCCGGCCTATACCGCGATCTATCGCGATCTGGCCGATGGTGCGCGCCAGCAGGGGCTGCAGGGCAAGGCGATCCACTATTACCGCGAAGCGTTGGACCGTAATCCGGAAGATCTCGCTGCCATTGCCGGGGAAGGGCAGGCCTTGCTGGAAAAGGGCGCAGTGGAAAAGGCGCGCCGCAATCTGAGCAAGTTGCAGACCATCTGCGGCAGCAATTGCGCTGAAACCAGGCAGCTTGCCGCTGCTATCCAGAGCATCCCGAAAGGCACCGTGTTGACTGCCGAAGCCGTGACGCCGGATACCGTGGTGACGCAGAAGTAAGCGTCAGATCCGGGCGCGGAACCCGGCCAGCACCGTGGCATAGACATCGCGCTTGAACGGCACGATCAGGTCCGGCAGCAATTCGGGATTGACCCATTTCCAAGCGCAGAATTCCGGCGGCTGGTGGGCATCCAGATCTATCTGGTGATCTTCCCCGTTGAAACGGGCAAGGAACCATGTCTGTCGCTGGCCGCGATATTTGCCGCCCCACAACTTGCCCACCAGTTCGACCGGCAGATCGTACAGCAGTTCCTGTTCCAGCTGGCCGACGATTTCGACGTGCTGCCCTTGTGCTCCGGTTTCTTCCCACAGTTCGCGCAGCACGGCGTCGGTCAGGTCTTCGCCGTCATCCACGCCGCCTTGCGGCATCTGCCACCAGTCGCCTTCGCGGTTGTCGATCCGGCGGCCGACGAAGGCCATACCGGCTGCGTTCACCAGCATGATGCCAACACAGGGGCGATAAAGATCAGGCAGTTTTGCGTCCATGACCGCCGGGTTACCGGATGGCCCGGGCCAATTCCACCCGCGCTTTTCTGTGGGCGACAGAAAAACTTGATTGCCGCGCGGGCGACGCAATCCTAGGTCGCTCGACATATTGGCAGATATCGTGCGTATTTGCGCCAACAGGAACATGACGATGGCAACCGAGGCGGCCGCAAACCTGGCCGAAACCCAGACTCCCGAAGCGGTAGTGGTCCGTTTTGCCGGCGACAGCGGCGACGGTATGCAGCTGACTGGCGGTCAGTTCACCCTTTCCACCGCGCTGGCAGGCAACGATCTGGCGACTTTCCCCGATTTCCCGGCGGAAATCCGCGCGCCGCAAGGCACGCTGTTCGGTGTTTCGGCATTCCAGATCAACTTCGGTTCGACCGAAATCGATACCGCGGGCGACGCGCCCGACGTTCTGGTGGCGATGAACCCGGCGGCGTTGAAGGTGAACCTTGCGGCATTGAAGCCGGGTGGCCTGATCATCATCGACACGGGTGAATTCACCAAGCGCAACCTGGAAAAGGCCAAGTACGAAACCAATCCGCTGGAAGACGGCAGCCTGCACAAGTGGGATGTGCTGGCGTTCGACATTTCCGCGCTGACCGTGGAAGCGGTGAAGCCGTTCGGCCTTGGCAACAAGGATGCGCTGCGGTCCAAGAACATGTGGACGCTGGGTCTGGCGCTGTGGATGTTCGATCGTGACCGGCAGCCGCTGATCGATTGGCTGAACGGCAAGTTCAAGGGCAAGCCCGACATCGCCGCCGCCAACATCGCCGCGCTCAACGCCGGCCATGCTTACGGCGAAACGGCGGAACTGACTGGCCCGCTGAAGAAGCTGCACTTGCCGCCGGTGGAAAGCGAACCCGGCCTTTACCGCACCATCACCGGTGCGGAATCGGTTGCGCTGGGCCTTGTTGCTGGCGCGCAGCTGGCGGAATTGCCGCTGTTCTTCGGCGGTTATCCGATCACCCCGGCCAGTTCGATCCTGCATTATCTGGCGCGGCTGAAGGAATTCGGCGTCACCACCTTCCAGGCGGAAGACGAAATCGCCGCGATCTGTTCCGCCATCGGCGGTTCTTATGCCGGGCAGCTGGGCGTAACCAGTTCTTCCGGCCCCGGCATCGCGCTGAAGACCGAAGCGATGGGCCTGGCGATCATGACGGAGCTGCCGCTGGTCATCGTCAACAGCCAGCGCGGCGGCCCCAGCACCGGCCTGCCGACCAAGACCGAGCAGAGCGATCTGTATCAGGCGGTTTACGGCCGCAATGGCGATGCGCCGATCCCGGTCATCGCCACGCGCAGCCCGTCTGACGCGTTCGATTGCGCGATCGAGGCTTGCCGCATCGCGGTGCAGTACATGACCCCGGTTATCCTGCTGACCGATGGCTATATCGCCAACGCGGCAGAACCGTGGAAGGTGCCGGACCCGGCAACCTATGAAAAGTTCCCGGTCAGCTTCATGGAAGAACTGGCCGAAGGCGAAGCCCTGTTGCCCTTCGCGCGCGATGCCAAGGGCAAGCGCCCGTGGATCAAGCCGGGCACGCCGGGCCTGATGCACCGCATCGGCGGCATCGAAAAGGCGCAAGGCACCGGCCACATCGACTATTCGCCGTCGAACCATCAGGCGATGACCGATGCGCGCAAGGCCAAGATCGACAACATCGAAGTCGCCCCGCAGGATGTGACGCTGGGCGATGCCACCGGCACGCTGGCGGTGGTCGGCTGGGGTTCGACCTTCGGGCCGATCCATCAGGCCGTGCGCCGCGCGCGCAAGCGGGGCCTGTCGGTCAGCCATATCCACGTCCGCAACATCTGGCCGCTGCCCGCCAATCTGGGTGAACTGCTGGCCGGGTTCGATCATGTGCTGATGCCGGAAATGAATACCGGCCAGTTCAAGACGGTGCTGCGCGATCAGTTGCTGATCGACGCGCAAAGCCTGACCAAGACGAGCGGCCAGCCGTTCGCCATTGCCGAAATCGACGCTGCGATTGCCAGGTTCTTCGATGGCGTTCCCGGCAACGAAGGCGGCGAAGTGGCGGCCAATTCCAGCCAGTTGCCCACGCCGGCCAGCGGGCATGACGATGGCTCGCTGAAACCCGATGTGCATTCCCCCCAGTCTGCCAACGCAAGCTCCGATACGGTGAACTCATGAACGACATGACCCCCATCACGACCACGCTGAAGGACTGGGAAACCGATCAGGAAGTCCGCTGGTGCCCCGGTTGCGGGGACTATGCGATCCTGAAGGCGGTTCAGCGTACGCTGCCGCAACTGGGTGCGGATCCGGCCAAGACGGTGTTCGTCAGCGGCATCGGCTGTTCCAGCCGCTTCCCGTATTACATCGAAAGCTATGGCTTCCACACGATCCACGGCCGCGCGCCGGCTTTTGCCACGGGCATCAAGCTGGCCAATCCGGAACTGGACGTGTGGATGGTGACGGGTGACGGTGATGGCCTGTCTATCGGCGGCAACCACCTGATGCACGTGCTGCGCCGCAACGTGAACCTGCAGATCATGCTGTTCAACAACGAGATCTATGGCCTGACCAAGGGGCAATATTCCCCCACCAGCCGCATCGGCACCAACAGCCCGACCAGCCCGCAGGGTTCGGTGGATCGCCCGGCCAATCCGTGCGCTTTCGCGCTGGGTGCTGGCGGCCGGTTCGTGGCGCGCGGGTTCGACGTGTCGAAGAACCTGCCCGATGTGCTCAAGGCTGCCCATGCCCATCAGGGTGCGGCATTCGTCGAAATCTTCCAGAACTGCGTCGTCTACAACAAGGACGTGTTCAACGATTTCGCCCAGCCCAAGGGTGCCGACGATCGCCAGCTGTGGCTGGAAGAAGGGCAGCCGATGCTGTTTGCAGGCGGGGCCAAGGGCATCGCGCTGGACATGGCAACGCTGTCGCTGAAGGTCGTCGACGTGGCCGATGGCGACTGGCAGGCGGCGGGCGTGATCGTCCACAACGTGAAGAACCGCGCAATTGCCCACATGCTGGTGGAAATGCCGTTCGGTGAATTCCCGATGGCGCTGGGCGTGCTGTACGATGATCCGCGCCCCACGTTCGAAAGCGCGGTGCTGGAACAGAATGCACAGGCCGCTGTCGGCAAGAACGCCAGTCTGGCCAAGTTGCTCGCCAAGGGGCAGACCTGGACCGTGGAAGACAAGGGCGGCCACCCGGCCTGATCCACGCCGCCAAGGGTGCAGCGCCGTTGCGGCGGGGCTGACACCGGCGGCGGTTGGATTAAGATGCCGGCATGGATAATCTCACACACAGCCTGATCGGTGCGCTGATAGGGCAGGCCGGGCTGAAACGCCGGACGGGGCTGGCCATGCCGGCGCTGATCATCGGCGCGAACATCCCTGACATCGATGCGACCTGCACGCTTTACGGCATCGAAAGCCTGGCGATGCGCCGCGGGCTGACGCACGGACCGATTGCCTTGGTGGCGCTGCCGCTGCTGCTGGCGGGCGCGCTGTACGGGTTCGACCGCTGGCAAGACCGGCGCGGTAAGCGTCCGCCCGCCCGGCTGCCGGTGC
>JBDLVD010000077.1:0-8513 GCA_039804965.1 Pseudomonadota bacterium | reverse complement strand
CGTGCGCTTCGTCGAACAGCACGGCAGAGACGCCCGGCAATTCCTGATCCGCCAGGATGCGGTTGACGAAAATCGCTTCGGTCACGACCAGAATCCGGGTCGCCGCGCTCTGCTTGCTGTCCAGCCGGGTGATGTAGCCAACCCGCTGGCCGACAGGTTCCCCCAGCAGTTCCGCGATCCGTTCCGCCGCAGCCCGCGCCGCCACGCGCCGGGGGCTGAGCAGGATGACAAGGCCGCTGCACCAGTCTTCCGCGATCAGCGCCGGCGCCACCGCAGTGGTCTTGCCCGCACCCGGCGGCGCAATCAGCACGGCGGAATTGCGCGCCCGCAGCGCAGCAAGCAGGTCCGGCAGGACAGCGTGGATCGGCAGATCGGTCACGGCGCGGCCTTAACCGATTGCGCGGGTGAAATCAGTACCCGCGCCAAACCGCGAACTGCGCGGCTTCCACCATCGCGGCGCGGGCGCTGTTGTCGGGGAAGATCGACAGCGCATCGCAGGCGCGCTGGGCATAGAGCCGCGCCCGTTCGCGCGTGGCGTTGACCGCATCGTGCCGGCGGATCAGCTGCACCGCGTGGGCCAGGTCTTCATCCTCGGTGCGAAAACCGGCGATGGCTTCCTGCCAGAAACGGCGTTCTTCATCATTGCCGCGCGCATAGGCGAGGATCACCGGCAGGGTCATCTTGCCTTCGCGGAAATCGTCACCGCTGTCCTTGCCCATTTCGGCGGCGGTGCTGTCGTAATCGATCGCATCGTCGACCAGCTGGAACGCCACGCCCAGATTGCGGCCGTAATCGTCCAGCGCGCGTTCCTGTTCATCGCTGCATTCGGCCACCACGGCGGCGATGCGGCTGGCAGCGGCAAACAGCGCCGCGGTTTTCGCGCCGATGATGTGGAGATAGCGTTCTTCGCTGGTTTCGATCCGGCGCTGCGCGGTCAACTGGTCCACTTCGCCCTGCGCGATGATCGCGCTGGCGCCGGACAGGATCTTGAGCACTTTCAGGCTGCCGTCTTCGACCATCAGTTCAAACGCGCGGCTGAACAGGAAATCGCCGACCAGCACCGTGGCCGGATTGCCGAACACCATGTTCGCGGCCTGCTTGCCCCGGCGCATTTCGGAACCGTCCACCACGTCATCATGCAGCAGCGTGGCGGTGTGGATGAATTCGACCGATGCGGCCAGCTTGTGATGGCGCGTGCCCTGATAACCGACCAGTTCCGCCCCGGCCAAAGTCAGCATCGGGCGCATGCGCTTGCCCCCGCCGGCGATCAGGTGGCCGGCCAGTGCGGGGATCAGCGGAATTTCGCTTTGCATCCGGTCAAGGATGATGGCGTTGACCGAATTCATCGCCGTCGCCGTCAGCGACAGGATTGGCGCAAGCGAGGGTTCCTTGCGGGTGAGAGGGATGACCTCGGCGCTCATGGGCCGCGCAATGGCGAAGCTCCTCGCGCTTGGCAAGCGCGTAATCCCTGCTAGCGTTGCGGCCATGCCCAGCCTAACGCACCCGCAAATGACCACGACCACGACCACGACCGGCCCCGCGACCGCTTCCGCAGACCCGGTGCTGACCAGCTTTCGCAAGAGCATCGACAACATCGATGCCGCGCTGATCCACATGCTGGCGGAACGATTCCGCATCACGCAGGCCGTGGGTGAATACAAGGCGAAGTGCGATCTGCCCGCCAGTGATCCGGGCCGCGAAGCCCGACAGATCGAACGCCTGCGCGCCTTGGCGGTGGACGCCGATCTCGATCCCGAATTCAGCGAGAAGTTCATCCGCTTCGTGATCGACGAGGTCATCCGCCACCACCGGAAGGCCGCCGCGGGCGGCTGAAATTCACCACGCAAGCTATCGACGGGCTGCCACCAAGGCGATCTGCGATAAAAGGGAGAGACAATGAGCGATACCGGCAATCTTGTTGGCGGCTGCCTGTGCGGCGCGCTGCGTTACCGCATCAATGGCAATCCGTTGTTCGTCAGCCAGTGCTGCTGTAAGGATTGCCAGAAAGCCACCGGCACCGGCCACACCACCATCATCGGCATCCACAAGGACCAGCTGGCGATGCAGGGTGATCCCGCAACCTTCACCAATTCCGGCGATACCGGCGGCAAGGTGACGCGTCATTTCTGCGGCACCTGTGGCGGTCGGCTGTACACATCGGGCGATGCTCCGGGCGATCACATCATGGTGCAGGCCGGATCGCTGGACGATCCCAATCAGGTAAGCCCGCAGAACGTGATCTATGTGAAGGACCGGCTGAACTGGGATTTCGTCGATCCGGCACTGCCGCAGTTCCCTGCCCTGCCCGATCGCGTGTTGTAAGGTATCAGACTGGTGCGCGAGGCAGTTTCACGCGCACCAGCAGGCCGCCAAGGTCTTCGCTTTCGTCCAGTTCCACCGACCCGCCATAGATTTCCACCACGTCGCGCACGATGGCGAGGCCGAGGCCGGTGCCGGGCTTGTTGGTATCCAGCCGCGCGCCACGGGTGAACATGCCGCCCCGCCCCGCTTCGGGGATACCGGGGCCATCGTCTTCCACCAGAATCGCACACAGCCGGTCTTCCGGCACCGGATCGACGGTGACGAACACGCTGCCGCCACCATATTTGGCCGCGTTTTCGATCAGGTTGCCCAGCACTTCGTCCAGATCCTGCCGTTCCATCGCCACTTGCGCGCTGGCCGATCCGTCGACGTCCAGCCGGATATCGGGATAGAGCCGGGCAACCGCCCGTTCCACCGCGGTAACGCTGTCCTTCACCCCCGCGCGTGACAGGCCAGTTGCGCGCCGCCCCACGGCGCGCGCGCGCGCCAGATGGTGATCAACCTGCCGCCGCATCGTGGCCGATTCCCGCAGCACCGTTTCATCCAGATCGGGCGCATGGGCGCTGGCGGCATTGGTCAGCACGGTCAGCGGGGTTTTCAGCGCATGGGCCAGATTGCCCGCATGGGTGCGCGCTTCTTCCGCCTGCCGTTCCGAATGGGCGAGCAAGGCGTTGAGTTCTTCCACCATCGGCTGCACTTCCTGCGGCAGCGGATCGGTGACGCGGTTGGCCCCGCTGGACCGGATGCGCGCAATGGCCTTGCGGACCCGGCGCAGCGGGCCAAGGCCATACCATGTCTGCAACATCGCCATCAGCATCAGGCCGATGCCCAGCACGGCGAAGCTCCACACCAGAATGGCGCGGATGTCGGAAATCTGGCCGTCCAGTTCGCCCCGCGCGGCGGCCACCGTGAAGTGCCATTCCACCTGGCTGCCCGGCAGACGGATCGCGCGTGACACCATCCGCAGCGGTTCGTCGGGATATTGCCGGGAATCGGCGTAATGCGGTTTGTAGCCGTTCGAACCCTTGGGGATGTGCAGCGTGCGATCCCACATCGAACGCGAAGGCCATGGTTCGTGCCCGGCCCCGTCGATCTGCCAGTAAAGCCCGCTGTTGGGTTCCAGAAACCGCTGATCGCCCAGCGGCCGGTTGAAATAGACTTCCCCTTCCGGCCCGATCTCCGCCGAACCGATCATCGCGGTCAGCATGTAATCCAGCTGTTCGTCGAACTGGCTGGTCAACATGGATGCCAGCGTGCGATCCAGCGCCAACCCGCCGACCAGCAACAGGATGGTGATCCACCCGGCCGCGATCAGCATCATGCGTCGGGCAAGGCTTCCCGTGTTCGACGGTGTATTGGGCGGCGTCGCGGTTGTGGACGCACCTTCAGGGGCGGCAGAGCCTTTGCCCGCCACCGCAAGGTCGGTCACCACCGCCGGATCATTCCCCGCGCGAAGGTTCGTCGGGATCGTCGAGGCTGTAACCGAGGCCACGGATGGTCGTAATCACATTGGCACCCAGCTTCTTGCGGATGCGGGTAACGAAAACTTCGATGGTGTTGGAATCGCGATCGAAATCCTGATCATAGATATGTTCGATCAATTCCGTGCGGCTGACCACCTTGCCCTTGTGGTGCATCAGGTAACTGAGCAGCTTGTATTCCTGCGCGGTCAGTTTCACCGGCTCGCCATCCAGCGTTACCCGGCCGGAACGGGTGTCCAGCCGGACCATGCCCGCGATCAGTTCCGAACTGGCATTGCCGGATGCGCGGCGGATCAGCGCGCGCAGGCGGGCGATCAGTTCCTCGGTCTGGAATGGCTTGGCCAGATAATCGTCAGCGCCTGCATCCAGCCCGGCGACCTTGTCCGACCAGCTGTCACGCGCGGTCAGCACCAGCACCGGGAAGTTGCGCCCTTCCTTGCGCCACATGCCCAGCACGGTCAGCCCGTCCACTTCGGGCAAGCCCAAGTCCAGCACCACCGCATCATAGTCTTCGGTGGAACCGAGGAAGTGTCCGTCTTCCCCATCGGTAGACAGATCGACGGCATAGCCTGTCTGCTCGAGCGTCGATTTCAGTTGCTGGCCGAGCGTAGGCTCGTCCTCGACGATCAGGATGCGCATCGATATTCCCCTGCTGTGACGCGGATAGATGATGTGGTCGCTTGCACCCAACGCGTCAACGGGGACGCGTTTCCATGTGAAGCGGGATTGGCGGGTGGCAAGAACGAAACGGTCAGCGCGATACGCGCAGCACGCGGGCCGTGCGGGCATCGACATCGACCCACACCACCCGCCCGTCGCGGATGAATTTGAGGCGATAGGCGCTGGCTGCGCCATCATATTCGAAGCCGAGGTATTCGTTGCCGTTCATCTGCGGGATGATCCGGCGTTCGATCTCGCGCACGGACAGGGTGCGGCCCGCGCGCATTTCCTCGCGCGCGCTGGCCTGATCCCCGCGTGACTGGGCCATGGCCGGCGCGCCGGCCAAGGTGGCCAGCAGCGCGGCGGAAGCAAGAGAGGCGAACACCGTGTTCATGATGGTTCTCTGCCTAGTCGGCAGCCATTGAACAAGAAGTGAATGCCGCCGCCGCGCGCTGTTCATGTTGTCGCCGCCTGATGCACTGACGAAAGGTCAGCGGGTCAGTTCGTATTTCACCGTCACGGTCACGCCCGCTTCCACCATGCCCGGTTGCACCGGGGTGGCCTTGGCCGCCGCATCCATCGCCTGCACGCGCAGCATCGGCATTGGCCCGCGCGGTGCGGCGACCTCGCTGATTTCCAGCAGACGGACACCGGTGAAGCCTGCCATCCGGGCATAGTCCATCGCCTGTTTCTGCGCCGTGCCCATGGCCGCCTTGCGTGCCTGCGCGCGGGCAGCGCTGTCATCTTCCACCGACCAGTCCGGCCCGGAAAGATCGGTTGTTCCCGCCGCCACCAGTGCATCCAGCACCGGGCCGGTGCGGGCAATGTCGTGCAGCTTCACGCTGACGCGGTTGGACACCTGATACCCGCGAAACACCTGCCGTCGCGTTTCCTGATCGTAATCGTACTGCGCGCCCAGATTGATGCCGCTGGTCTGGATATCGCGTTCCGCAATGCCCTGCTTCCTGATCTGAGCGATGACGGCAGTCATGGCATTGGCATTCTTCTGCATGGCCTCCACCGCTGTCTGGGCCTGGGTGGTGACACCGGCGCTGACCATCGCGATGTCCGGCCGCGCCTCCACGCTTTCGCTGATGGACAATTCCACCACTGGGCCGGTGGCGGCAATCTGCACTTCAGCAGCGCTGGCACCTGCGGGCAGTGCCGTTGCAGTGGCGATGCAAATGCCGATCGGGATGGTTGCAAAACGGTTCATTCAGCTACTCCTGTCGTTCGATGAACGTGAATCTGCAAGTTGATAGATTACGCCCGGCTTAACTGCACGGTTCCTTGCCTGTCTGCGGCATAGTCCCTAGGTGCCCGGCGCTATGGCAGAAGCTCCGATCCTCTCCTGGGAAGGCCTTGGCCTGCAACAAGGCGGCCGCTGGTTATTCAAAGACCTGGACCTCGCAGTCGCCCCGCGTGATCGGCTGGCGCTGATCGGCCGCAACGGCGCGGGCAAGACAACGCTGCTGAAACTGGTCGCCGGGCAGATCGAAGCCGACAAGGGCAAACGCTCCGTCCAGCCCGGCACTCGCGTGGTGACGCTGGAACAAGACCCTGATTTCACAGGCTGTTCCACTCTGCTGGATTTCACGCTGGCCGGCCCGGACGCGCCGCAGCAGCACGAAGTGGAAGCCATTGCCGATCAGCTTGGCATCGATCTGTCGCGCGGCGCGGAAAAGGCCAGCGGCGGGGAACGCCGCCGCGCCGCCCTCGCCCGCGCGCTGGCAATGGAACCGGACCTGCTGCTGCTGGACGAACCGACCAACCACATGGACATCGCCGCGATCGACTGGCTGGAAAGCTGGCTGAACCGCTACAAGGGCGCGTTCATCGTCATCAGCCATGACCGGACCTTCCTCAAACGCCTGACCCGCGCCACCTTGTGGCTGGACCGCGGGGGAATGCGCCGCAAGGAAGTCGGCTTCGGCGGATACGAAGCGTGGGAAGAAGAAGTCTACGCCGAAGAAGCCCGCGCCGCACAAAAGCTAGACGCCCGGCTGAAGCTGGAAGCCCACTGGCTGGAACGCGGCGTCACCGCGCGCCGCAAACGCAATCAGGGCCGGCTCGCCAAATTGTGGGAAATGCGGGCACAGCGCGCATCGATGATAGGCGCGGCGGGGACAGCAAAGCTTAAACTCGGCACCGATGACGTGAAGACCAAATCGGTGATCGTGGCGGAAAACGTCATCAAGAAGTTCGGCACCGGCGATGCCGAACGCACGATCATCAAAGGCTTTTCCCTGCGTATTCAACGCGGGGACAGGATCGGGCTGGTTGGCGCCAACGGTGCGGGCAAGACCACCCTGCTCAAGCTGCTGACCGGCGAATTGCAGCCCGACGAAGGCACGATCACGCTCGCCAAGACGCTCAACGGCGTGATGATCGACCAGCAACGCAGCCTGATGGCGCCGGAAAAGAAGGTGCGCGACGTACTGGCCGAAGGTGGCGACTGGATCGACGTGCGCGGCACCCGCAAGCACGTCCACGCCTATCTCAAGGATTTCCTGTTCGACCCGTCGCTGGCCGATGCAGCGATTGGCACGCTTTCGGGCGGGGAACGGTCACGCCTGCTGCTGGCGCGGGAATTTTCGCGCCTTTCCAACCTCTTGGTTCTGGACGAACCGACCAACGACCTCGATCTGGAAACGCTCGACCTGTTGCAGGAAGTGATCGCAGATTACGATGGCACCGTGCTGATCGTCAGCCATGACCGTGATTTTCTCGATCGCACGGTGACGGTAACGCTCGGTCTCGATGGCAGCGGAATTGTCGATATCGTCGCCGGCGGCTATGAAGACTGGCAGGCCCAGCGCGCACAACGCACCGCCGGCAAGCCCGCTTCCGCCGTGGCGAAAGCGAAAGCCGCTCCCCCGCCACCTCCTCCACCCAAATCTGCCAAGCTGACCTACAAGGACCAGCGCGATTACGATCTGCTGCCCAAGCGGATCGAGGAACTGGAAACTGAAATCGCCAAGGGCGAAGCCGCTCTCGCCGATCCGCAACTCTACAGTTCCGACCCCGCCAAATTCGCCCGAATTAACGCGGCGCTGGAACTGGCACGCACCGAAAAGGACGCGGCAGAGGAACGCTGGCTGGAACTGGCCGAAATGGTGGAAGGCTGATCAGCTGATCCGGTAATAGTCCGCCACCCGATCCAGCGCGAGTTTCAGCACCAGCTTGCCGCTGCGCGCCGGCCAGACCAGCGTCTTTTCAGCGACCGGCAGCGTTTCTCCCGCGCAGACGACACGCCACAACACGTCGGCCAGTCCCTTGCCTGCACAAGCCACGGCTTCATCGAAACGGCGGCGCGCGGCGATCTGGCGTTCACCCGGCGTAAGCCCGGCATCGCCCGTGCCGCGGATGCGCACCGCATCCCACCGCATGGTGACGGAAGGTGCAAGCTGCGCCCGCTCGTAATCTCCTCGCAGCCGCTCGCCCGCGTCGAACAGCCGATCATCGATATGGCCGTGGGCATGGAGCCAAGACAGCGGCGATTCCGCCACGTTGACCGTGACACTGCGCCGCCGTTTCTCTGGGCCGCCTGTGCGCCGGGGGCCGGCAGATGTCAGTTCCCGTTCGACCAGTTCACGCATTCGAATCCCTCCCCGTTTGAAGGAGATCGACTTGCCAAAGCGGACAGGATGTAGGAAACAGAAAACCAGATAGGTTACAGGACAATCAGCATGATCAACCGCATCCGCGACATCCGCCGCCAGAAGGGCATGACGCTCGCCGAAGTCGCAGCGGCCTGCACCCCGCCCACCACGGCGCAGACGATCGGGCGGCTGGAAACAGGAATGCGCAACCTGTCGCTGACATGGATGAACCGCATTGCCGCCGGGCTTGGCGTGGAACCGGAACTGCTGGTGAAGCGCGAAACGCAAGGGCAGGCCCAATTCATCGCCCGCCTGATCGAAACAGGGGCAGAAGCACTGCCCGCCCCGCGCGACGCGATTCTACCCACGGAACTGGGGGGCGAAGGCGCGCTTGTCTGCATGACGATCGACGTGCCGCAGGGCGAATATCGCGCGGGCGACCAATTGT
>JBDLVD010000076.1:0-8665 GCA_039804965.1 Pseudomonadota bacterium | reverse complement strand
TGCGTGCCTTGTACTTGTTATCGCGCCGGCCATAGCGGTTGTAGACCCGCAGGCAGGCTTCGGAATAGGTGATCAGCTGGTCCAGCGGCACCCAGTCGCGGATCAGAGGCGCGATCATCGGGGTGCGGCCCATGCCGCCACCGACATAGAAGGCAGCGCCCAGTTCGCCCTGCCCATTTTCAGGATTGGGGTTCTTCACGATACGGATGCCGATATCGTGCAGCTTCATCGCCGCGCGATCGGTCTGGCTGGCGATCACCGCGATCTTGAACTTGCGCGGCAGGGCCAAAAATTCGGGGTGGAAGCTGGACCACTGGCGCAGCAGTTCCGCATAAGGGCGCGGATCGGCCACTTCATCGGCGGCAGCGCCGGCATACTGGTCCGAACTGATGTTGCGGATGCAATTGCCGCTGGTCTGGATCGCGTGCATTTCGACCTTGGCCAGATCGGCCAGAATGTCAGGCGCGTCTTCCAGCTTGATCCAGTTGTACTGGATGTTCTGGCGGGTGGTGAAATGGCCGTAATCGCGGTCATACTTCGCGGCGATATCTGCCAGCACGTGCATCTGCGCGCCGTTCAGCGTGCCATAAGGCACCGCCACGCGCAGCATGTAGGCGTGCAATTGCAGGTACAGCCCGTTCTGCAGGCGCAGCGGACGGAAGGCTTCTTCCGTCAGCCGCCCGTCGATCCGGCGCTGGGTCTGGTCGCGGAATTCGGCGACGCGGGTGTCGACCATCTGCTGGTCGTATTGGTCATACTTGTACATCAGATCACCCAGTTGCCGGCTTCGGGATCGGCAGGCTTGAGAGTAAGGTCGGGGCGCACGGTGGGGCCAAGGGCGCGGATGCGGTCCTTGATATGGGCCGGGCGCACGCCGCCTGCGGTTTCGCGTTCGGCGGTAATGGCATAGCTGGAATTGACCCGGCGGGCGCTTTCTTCGCGAGCAAGGATCGCGTCGGCATCATCGCCCACGTCCACCGCGTCTGCCACGTGGAGCGACCATTGCGCCCCGTCCCACCACACGACCGCACCGGTCTTGAGGTCGTTTCCGGTCAGGATTTTCATACTCGCATCTCCTGCGCGAAGGCGGCGAGGGCGGTATCGCCCGCGGCCGTCACATCGCCGATGATAATCAGGGCGGGGCTGCGCACGCGTTGCGCTTCCACCAAATGGGGCAGGCCGGCCAGCGGGCCGCGCAGCACGCGCATGGCCGCGCGGGCAGCGTTTTCGATCACCGCCACCGGCACATCGGGCGCGAGGCCATCGGCCATCAGCTTTTCCGCAATCTGCGGCGCGGTCTTCACGCCCATGTAGATCACCAGTGTGCGGCCCTTGCCGGCAAGTCCGGACCAGTCCTGTTCGGTCAGCCCCTTGCACTGGCCGGCCACGAAGGTGACGATGCTGGCATGGTCGCGGTGGGTAAGCGGGATCTGCGCGGCGGCGGCAGCACCAGTGGCGGCGCTGATGCCCGGCACCACTTCCACCGGCACACCGGCGGCGCGGCAATCTTCCGCTTCTTCTCCGCCGCGGCCGAAAATGAACGGATCGCCGCCCTTCAGCCGGACAACGTCGTTGCCCTGCAAGGCCTCGGCAATCAGCAGCGCGTTGATCTTATCCTGCGGCAGGGTGTGGCGCGCGCGGCTTTTCGCCACGGAAACCAGCCGCGCATCGGGGCGGGCAAGGCTGAGGATTTCAGGGTCCACCAGACCATCGTGCACGATCAGCGTCGCCCGGCGGATCAGCCGCGCGGCGCGCAAGGTCAGCAGGTCGGGATCACCCGGCCCAGCGCCCACGAGATATACGGTGCCGATCGTTGCCATGCGGGGCAAATGGTCTGCCACAGCGGCAAGTGCCAGCGAGAATGGCTGTGGCAGGGGTTAGGCCAGCTTTATGCCAAGGCATGAGACTGGTGGTGCCTCGCCTCCTGAGATCCCAGCTTGCGCTGGGATGACGTTCAATCACCGGGAATACGTTCAATTCGTCATCCCAGCGCAAGCTGGGATCTGCTTCGTCACGTCCTGCTGCGGATCGCCTCTACCAGAGCCTGCAATTCAGGCGTGCCGCGCAAGTGCAGATCACGCTGCGGGAAGGGGGTTTCGATGCCGTTGTCGCGGAACAGCACCCATAGCCGTTTCAGCACGTCGGACCGGACATTGCCGATGCCGTCTTCGGGATCGTTGATCCAGATCTGCACTTCGAACTGCACGCCATCCGCGCCGAACGCGCCCAGCCAGACGGTGGGGGCAGGATCCTGCAGCACGCGCGGGGTTTCGCGCGCGGCCTGCAACATCAGCTTTTCCGCCGCTTCGATATCCGCGCCATAGGATATGCCCACGGGCACCTTCACCCGCACGTCGCGGCTGGAATAGGACCAGTTTTCCACCTGATTGATCATCAGGTTCTCGTTCGGGATCAGGTATTCCTTCTTGTCGCGCGTGGTGACGGAAACCGCGCGAATGCCGATCTTCTTGACCTGCCCCACGGTGTTGCTGATCCCGTCGTTCACCGCGATCACGTCGCCCGGCTTGATCGAACGATCCATCAGCAGGATGATCCCGGCCAGCAGGTTGCCGAAGGTCTTCTGCAACCCGAAGCCCAATGCGAGACCGAAAGCGCCGGAAAACACCGCCAGCGCGGTCAGGTCGATGCCCAGCACGTCCATCGCCAGCAGGAAGGTGAAGGCCCAGACCGCCAGCGACACCAGCTTTTGCGCCAGCAATTTCTGCGTGGTGTCGAGCGTGTCGAGCTTGCCCAGCAACCAGCACGCCACACGGATCGCAACCCGTGCGAAGATCACCGCCAGCAGGATCACCACCGCCGCCACCAGCGTGGTCCACAGCGATATGCGGGTATGGGCCACGGTCACGCCCCAGCGATCCAGCGTGGCGATTACCGCCCACAGGTCGCTGCCGCGATCCACGTCGTTCAGGATGGCAGAAGCGCCGCTCATGCCCCGGCCATCGCGGCAAAGCCGCGTTCCAGATCGGCGATCAGGTCACCCGCATCTTCCAGCCCGACAGACAGGCGCACCGCCAGCCGGCCTTCAGGCCACGGCGAGGCCGTGCGGGTGCGGCCGGGGTCTGCCGGGATGACGAGGCTTTCGAACCCGCCCCAGCTGAACCCGATGCCGAACAGCTGCAAGGCATCGATGAACCGCGCGCGGGCGGCCTTGTCAGTGGTGTTCAGCACGAAACTGAACAGGCCGCAGCCGCCTGCAAAATCGCGCTGCCACAGGTCATGCCCCGGCGCGCCCGGCAGCATCGGACACAGCACTTGCGCCACTTCCGGTCGGGCGGAAAGCCACTGCGCCAGATCAAGCGCGCTGCGGCCCGATTGATCCAGCCGCAGGCCCATGGTCCGCAGACCGCGCAGCGCCAGCGCGGCATCGTCGGGCGATACGACCACGCCCAGCGCCTGCGCCTTCAGCCGCAGCCGGGTGTAAAGTTCTTCCCCCGCCGAAACGCTGCCCATCATCAGATCGGAATGGCCACCGACGTGCTTGGTCAGCGACATGATCGAAATGTCGCACCCGCGTTCCAGTGCCGGGAAGCCGAGCGGCCCGGCCCAGGTGTTGTCGATCAGCGATACCGCGCCCTTTTCGCGGCAGATTGCCGCCAGCGCCGGGACATCGCAGACTTCCATCGTCAGGCTGCCGGGGCTTTCCAGCAATACCGCCCGCGTCCGTTCGCAAAAAGCGGCGGGGAATGCGGCAAGGTCCAGCGGATCGAAGAACCGCGTTTCGATCCCCAGCGGGGCCAGCAGGTTGTGCGCCATGGCGCGGCTGGGTTCATAGGCGTTGTCGGTAATCAGCAGCACGTCGCCCGCCTGCAAAACGCCCAGCAATGCCCCCGCGATCGCCGCGACCCCGCTGGGATAGAGCAGGGTGCCGAAAGCCCCCGGTTCCAGCGCCGTCAGGGCATCGGCCAGCGCCCATTGCGTGGGTGTGCCGCGCCTGCCGTAATAGAAATGCCCGTCTTCGTTCGGGCGGCCCTGCGCCAATTCGGCGCTGTTGGCATAGAGATGCGTCGATGCCCGCCAGACCGGGGGATTGACCACCGGCCCGGTCCATTCCGCGCGCCGCCCGGCAGCGGCGATGCGGGTGGCGGGGGCGGCGTTTTCGGGCAGCTTCGTCAAGCGGCGGGCCCCAGTTCCTTGGGCGTGGCCGGATCGCTGCCCCATTCGCTCCAGCTGCCATCGTACAGCGCCACGTCACGCTTCCCCAGCAGCTCTTCCAGCGCGAACAGCAGCACCGCCGCCGTCACCCCGCCGCCGCAGGTGGTCGCCACCGGCTGGGCCAGATCGATACCGGCTTCGGCAAAGGCGGCGCGCAGGCCCGCTTCGTCCTTGAAGGTGCCGTCCGCGTTCAGCACCTTGCCGAACGGCAGGTTGCGCGATCCGGGGATGTGGCCATCGAACACGCCGGGGCGGAAATCCTTGTCCTCGCCCGTGAAGCGCGCGGCGCCGCGGGCATCCACCACCTGTTCCGCGCGGGTGGCGATGTTGGCCAGCATCTCGGCCTTGCTGCGCACCGTTCCCGGCCCGGCCATGGGTGTCACGCTGCCGGGTGCGGAGGTTGTTTCGCCTGCTTCCAGTGGCAGGCCTTCGCCGCGCCATTTGCCAAGCCCGCCATCGAGGATGGCCACCTGCCGCAGCCCGTGCATCCGCAGGATGAACCATGCGCGGGCTGATGTTTTTACCGCGCTGTCATCATAGATCACCACCTGCGAAGCGTCGGTGACGCCGAGGCTGGCCATCCGTTCCGCAAACTGGCCTGCGTTGGGCAGGGCCGCGGGCACGTCACTGCCGGGATCGATGAAGCTGGACAGCGCCAGATACCGCGCGCCGGGGATGTGCGCGGCGGCAAATTCCGCCGCCGCATCGCGCTGGGCATCGGGCAGGTGGGCGGAGGCATCGAGGACGATCAGGCCCGCATCGCCAAGATGCGCGGCCAGCCACTGGGTGGAAACTAGGCTTGTCATGGCCACTGGGTAGCGCCCGGTGCGGGCGGGGTAAATGCCTCAGGCGAACAGCCGCTGCGCCAGATCCGGGTAGACACGCGGCCCAAGGTCGAGCCGAAAGGGCTGCAAGGTGCTGTCCGACACTGTTGATGGCTGGCCGACAAGGAACACCCGTGTGATCGGCCCGATGCCGTCACCCGCCACGCGCAGCCGCAGAGCGGCATGAACAGCGCGATTTCACCATGCCAGATCGGCTGGATGCGCGGGAAGGGCAGGCGGATTTCGCCACTGGCCGTGCCGCTTTGCCCCGGTTCAAGAGTGCCGACTGCCACGCTGGCGCTGTCTGCATCGGGGCCGGCGCTGCGTTCCTGTTCGGTCAGGCCGGCGTGGGCCGAAATCATGTCTGCCGCCACGGCAAGGCCCGCAAGCGGTGTGGGGCCGAGATTGGTCAAGTCCACCCGCCAGGTCAGCGCCGCATTCACCAGCGTCAGGTCCATCCGGCGGGGGACGAGCGTGATCTGGAGCGGCGGCGGCGGTGCCGCGGGTGAGGACGGCGGCATAGGCACACCCGGTGCGGCTGGCATAGCAGGTGCGGCCGGCATAACCGGTGCGACAGGTTGCGGTCGTTCCACCACCGGCACTGCCGCGCGCCGGGACAGATCGCCGCCCCGGCCACGACGCAGCATCACGGCCGCCACGCCCAGCACCAGCAGCAGGCCAAGCCCGGCCAGCAGCCACCACCACGGCGCCGCTCCGCTCTCGCTGGCGGGCGGGGCAGGCCGGTGCGCGGCTGGCTGGGGCATTGGGGCGGCGGATGGTGCAGCAGCGGTAGGCGGAGCAACCGGGGCGCCCGCCGCAGGTGTCGGCGTTGCGATCGGGGCCGGAAGCGGCGCGGCTGCCGGTCTCGCCGCTGGCCGCACCGCTGCCGGGCGGCTGGCGGGCAGCGTGATCGCTGGGCGCGGCGTGGGGGCAGGCGTAGTGGTGGGTGTTGGCGAGGTCGTGGGAGCTGGCGTCTGCGATTGCGGCACGTCCGGGGCCACCGGCCCTTGCCGTTCGGGCGGCGGCTGGTCTTGCGTGGTGGATGGCGGCAGGCGGAAATCGCTGGCATTGCCCGGCGGCGCTGCGGCGATCGCCTGCGCGGGCAGGGCAAACAGCGCCAAGGCCGCCAGCACGGCGGCTGCCGGCCTTGGGCGCACGGCGATGGTATGGGGGCGGTGCAGGTGCATAGAGCTTGGGTTCGATGCGGGTTTGCACTTAACCTGCGGTGAATCCAACTGCTGCGTGGCCACCTTGGCCTATACTTTCGATGCCTTGTGCGGTGCACAAGATATGGGCATTAGCCGCTGCATGTCCGATACCACTCCATCCGGCGCCCCGCTGCATCTGGGGCAGGCCAGCACTCTTCCGCCGTCGCCTGAAGCGGCCGTGCTGGATTATGTCCCCAACCCGCGCGCCGGCACGCTGTACATGGTGCGCTTTGCCGCGCCGGAATTCACCAGCCTGTGCCCCGTCACCGGGCAGCCCGATTTTGCCCATCTGGTGATCGATTACGCGCCGGGTGAAACCATCGTCGAATCGAAAAGCCTGAAACTTTTCCTCGGCTCGTTCCGCAATCATGCGGGCTTCCACGAAGATGTGACCGTTGGCATCGGGCAGCGCCTGTTTGCCGAAATGCGCCCGCAATGGCTGCGGATCGGCGGATACTGGTATCCGCGCGGCGGCATCCCGATCGACGTGTTCTGGCAAAGTGGCGCGCCGCCCGCGGCGCTGTGGTTGCCGGATCAGGGCGTATCATCCTATCGCGGGCGCGGATGATCGGCTGGCGGTAATTTCAGGCGGTAGTTTACCGCCCGGTCATGCTTTTTCCTGCAGGGCATCCTGCCCACATGCTTGTTCTGTTTCGTTGAAGGGGTTGCACATGAAAATCGTGATGATCGGCACCGGCTATGTTGGGCTGGTTTCCGGCGCCTGCTTCTCCGATTTCGGGCACCATGTGGTCTGCGTGGACAAGGATGCTTCCAAGGTGGAAGCCCTGCTCGCCGGTCGCATCCCCATTTTCGAACCGGGGCTGGACCAGTTGGTGTCGGCCAATGCCGCAGCCGGGCGGCTGGAATTCACGCTTGATCTTGCCAGCGCGCTGCCAGGTGCGGATGCGGTGTTCATCGCCGTGGGCACGCCTTCACGCCGGGGCGATGGCCATGCCGATCTCAGCTATGTCTATGCCGCCGCGCGCGAAATGGCGGAATACCTGCGCCCCGGCACCGTGGTGGTGACCAAGTCGACCGTTCCTGTCGGCACGGGTGACGAGGTGGAACGCATCATCCGCGAAGTGAAGCCGGACCTGCAGTTTTCTGTCGCTTCCAACCCCGAATTCCTGCGCGAAGGCGCGGCGATCGAAGATTTCAAGCGGCCTGACCGCGTGGTTGTCGGCGTGAACGACGATCATGCCGAAGAAGTGCTGCGCGCGATCTATCGCCCCTTGCTGCGCAACGATGCGCCGCTGCTGGTGATGGCGCGGCGCGCGGCGGAACTGACGAAATATGCCGCAAACGCCTTCCTTGCCACCAAGATCAGCTTCATCAACGAAATCGCCGACCTGTGCGAAAAGGTGCGGGCCGACGTGCATCACGTGGCGCGCGGCATCGGGCTGGATGAACGGATCGGTTCGCGCTTCCTTCAGGCTGGCCCCGGCTATGGCGGTTCGTGCTTCCCCAAGGATACGCTGGCGCTGCTGAAGACCGGGCAGGATTATGAAAGCCCGCTGCGGATCGTGGAAGCCGTGGTGGCGGTGAACGACAACCGCAAGCGTTCCATGGGCCGCAAGGTGGTGCAGGCGCTGGGCGGCGATGGCCATGGCAAGACGGTTGCGCTGCTGGGCCTCACCTTCAAGGCCAACACCGACGATATGCGCGATTCCCCGTCGCTGGCGATTGTCCGCGCCTTGCAGGATGCCGGTGCCACGGTTCGCGCCTATGATCCCGAAGGCATGGAACAGGCGGCAAAGCTGATGGACGACATCACCTATTGCAACGATCCCTACGAAGCGATGCAGGGGGCCAACGTGGCCGTGATCGTGACCGAATGGGACGAATTCCGCGCGCTCGATTTCGATCGGATGAAGACCGTGCTGGCGGAACCGGTGCTGGTGGACTTGCGCAACCTGTACAATCGGGCGGAGATCGAGGAGCTCGGTTATCACTACTACGCCGTCGGCCGCTAAGCAGCATTGCTGATGGCCTGCGCGGCGTTCCCCTTTGCGGGCCGCTGGCCAAGGCGCTAGGCTGGCGCGCATGAAGACACAGGTTTGCATCATCGGAGCCGGGCCTGCGGGCCTGTTGCTGGGGCATCTGTTGCGCGCGGAAGGCGTGGATTGCGTCGTGCTGGAACGGCAGAGCCCGGATTACGTGCTTGGCCGCATTCGCGCCGGGGTGCTGGAACGCATCACCGTCAGCCTGATGGAACGGCTGGGGCTGGATGCGCGGCTGAAAGCCGAAGGGCTGCCGCATGACGGCTTCAACCTTGCCGATGGCGAACGGCTGATCCGCATCGACATTGCCGATCTGACCGGCAAGCACGTGGTCGTCTATGGCCAGACCGAAATCACCCGCGACCTGATGGATGCCGCGGCCCCGCGCGGGCTGGAGGTGATCTATGAAGCAGGCGATGTGGCGCTGCACGAGATCGAGAGCGCGGCCCCATACCTGACC
>JBDLVD010000075.1:0-8709 GCA_039804965.1 Pseudomonadota bacterium | reverse complement strand
TGCGCTGGCTTTCCAGCTTCTCGCGCTCGATGCGGAACGCATATTCTTCCTGCAGCTGCTGCTGCTCTTCCTTGCGCTCGATCGCCTGGCGAACCAAGTTTGGCAGGCGCACTTCGGTAATGAGGATATCTACGATTTCGACAAGCGGCACATAGCCGGTCACGCGATCGCCCCGAATTTCATCTGGGGGTGTTGCGGCAATCAGAATTTCGTCGTCAGAACTGGGATCGCTGCCGCCTTCGATCAGGTTGTGATTGCGGGGATCGACCACCCCTTTGTAGATGCTGGCCTGAATATCGCTGCGGCGGTCGCCATAAATCTGATCGGCCGAATAATGGGCCATTTCCATGCGAACCACGGCATTGATCGCAGGATCCAGCAGTACTGCAGGATAATCCGGGCCGATCGCCTTGTGCAGGCGGCCCGCCGTGGTGGTGTGCACGCGATAGCGGTAGATGATGCCGATCTTGATGTGCAGACCGTCAGAGGTCACCGCCTCGAATTCGGTTTTGCGGGCCTGAACGCGGGTGTCGTACAGCGTCACCTGGTTCCAAGGCACAATGAAGTTCAAGCCTTCGCGCAAGGGACGCGAAATGCGCGTGCCGCCGAACAGCGGACTGAAGATCACCCCGACCTTGCCCGCAGGAACGACGATGGTGACGAACGGCCACACTAATACCACGACGAAGATCGTCAGCAGCGTCCGCAGGGTCAGCTTGGCTCGCCGTTCACGCAGATAATCCCCTGCCCGGCCTGCAAAGCCGCGCCAGCCGCGCGCATTGTCGGCTGAAAGCGTATCGTCGAGGACGCCTGCGCTCACTTGCCGGCAGCCACGTCGTTCTTGCGCTGCTTCACCACATCAGGCGTCACCAGCGCGATGATCAGACCACCCACAGGCGTCAGAACCAGCGCGGCAACCAGATGCAGCAGGAAACCGCCGCGCTTACCGATGCCCAGCAAGCCCACGAGGAACGAAAATGCGAGGTACAAGATGACTGGCAGCATCGGTGGATTACCCAAAGAAAAACCCGCACGCTCCGGCGTGGGCCGGGGCGTGCGGGCTGAAAAAGACGCTTACTTGACCTTGGCGGCCTCGAATTCGGCCAGGTAGTGCGCGCGCAGCTTGTCAGCATCGAGATCGAGCAGCGTGCCGCCCGTTTCAAAGTGCTGCGCGAACACGCGACCCAGCGCAATGGTCGCCGCGCTGGCCAGCGACGGCACCAGAATGGCACCGGCGATGGAGCCCACAAACGGGATCGCCTTGACCATGGAAGCACCACCGGCAGCGAGCGCCACCGGCAGCGAGCCGCCAACCAGCGCACTGACGATCGGACGGACGCGTTCCTTACTCAGCTCATAACCGTAAGCATTGGCGATCGCACGGATCATGGAATACTGCGCGCCACTGATGCTGGCCACGTCAACGCCCGGCACAGGAATGAAGCCCAGCCCCGCAGAAATGGCGGCATACTTCTTGATAAGCGACTTAACTTCAGCCTGACGCTTTTCAACCGGGGTCAGCTCAACCACTTCAACAGGTTCAGCGACTGCGACTTGTGCATGATCAGTCATTGTAAAATCCTCGCTTGGAAGGACGGCCCAAAACCGACCTGAATCACCGAGCAAAACTTGCTTCGGACAAAAAATGCCAATAACGTGTTTCTAGAAATAATATTTAACGCTCAATTCTCGTACTTGATACAAGTGTTACCACTTATAATATCGATTATTATGTGGTTTCACTTATTGTTTAGCGCTTACATCAGAACTGTCGCGAATTTGAGCACACTTCGAAATTGTCATTTATTAGTAATATTGTAGATCGTTAACCACTCGGGGCCGAAGCAGTGAATTATCTCTACCAGATGGTGCGGCGGGACACGGATCTCATCTCCGCGCACTTCCTGCGGCTGGTCTGCCTGTCGGGGCTGGCGAATGCCGCGGTGCTGGCAGTGGTCAACATGTCCGTGCAGAGCACCAGCCACGGCAAATCCGGCCTGTTGCGCGGGCTGGTGCTGTTCTGCCTCGCGATCGGCATCTATGTGGTCAGCCAGAAGAAGCTGATGGTGGATACGTGCGGCAGGGTGGAAGACCTGATCGTGCGACTGCGATGGCGGCTGTTGGTGGCTGTCAGCAATTCCGAATATCACGAGGTCGAACGCATCGGCCGGTCGGAAATCTTCGGAAATCTCAGCCGCGAAACCCACGTGCTGTCCCAAGCGACGCCCAATCTGATCGTCGCCGTGCAATCCGCCGTGCTGCTGATCGCATCGATGACCTACATGTTCTTCCTGTCCAAACTGGCGTTCTTCCTGCTGGCGGGGTTCACCACGATCGGGGCGATGTTCCACCTGTCGCGGAACAAGCTGGCGAGTACCCACATTCAGGATGCGGCGCGTAACGACGATACCCTTATCGAAGGCTTTTCCGACCTGATCGACGGGTTCCGCGAAGTAAAATTGAACCGCGCTCGGTCGGTCGAACTGGCGGATACCATCGGCGCGGTTTCCACCCGTTCGCGCAATTCGCGCCTGCTGGTCCACACCCTCAACGCGCACGATTTCGTGCTGTCGCAGCTGACCTTCTTCATCCTGACCGGCCTGATGGTGTTCATCGTGCCGGCCTTCGGATCTGCTGATTCCAAGACCATTACCATGACCACCACGGCCACGCTGTTCATGCTGGGCCCGGTGGGGGCGCTGGTCGGCAATTTCCCGGTATTCAACAACGCCAACGAAGCGGCCAAGCGCATTCGTGATCTGGAAGACAAGCTGACTTCGGCCAGCCGCTCCGGCTGTGCGACCGATCCGGTCGACACCTTCGCCGCGTTCGAGGAAATCACGCTCGACAATCTGGCCTATGCCTACCCGGCTCCGGCTGGCGAAGCATCGTTCGCGGTCGGGCCGAACAGCCTGCGGATCAAGCGGGGCGACTGCATTTTCATCACCGGTGGCAACGGTTCGGGCAAGACCACTTTCATCAACCTGCTGCTGACGCTGATCCCCGCAAACGATGGCAACATCGTGGTCGATGGCGTGACCGTTCGCCAGGCTGATCTGGCCGCCTATCGCAACCTGTTTTCAGTGATCTTTTCGGACAACCACCTGTTCAAGACGCTGTACGGCGCGCAGCCGTTCACGCCTCAGGAAACCGAAGAATTGCTGGCGGAGATGGAAATCAGCCACAAGGTCGAAATCCGCGACAACCGCTATTCCAGTACCGACCTGTCAGGTGGGCAGCGCAAGCGGATCGCGCTGGTGACGGCACAACTGGAACGCAAGCCCGTGCTGGTGCTGGACGAATGGGCGGCCGATCAGGATCCGGTCTTCCGCGAAAAGTTCTATCGCCAGGTCATCCCTTCGCTGCGCGCACGCGGCTGCACCATTATCGCGATCACCCATGACGACCGGTATTTCGACGTGGCCGATGCGCGGTACCACATGGCCGACGGCAAGCTGGAACGGCTGGCCTGATCGGGTGAACTGAAACACTTGCCCTGACTGGTGCTTTGCGGCCACTTGACTGCAAAACATACAAGGGAGTGACAGGGATGGCGAAACAGGGGGCGGCGCTGACGCCTGTGCGCAGCTGGTGGGCGGTGTTCGTGTTCACCGTGGCGCTGATGTTCAATTACCTCGATCGCCAGCTGATGACCTTGCTGGTCACGCCGATCAAGGCGGACCTGCACCTGTCCGACACCCAGATCAGCCTGCTGGTCGGTTTTGCCTTCGTGCTGTTCTATGTTCTGGCTGGCATCCCCCTGTCGCGCCTGATTGACCGCGGGCCGCGCAAATGGATCGTGGCGGGTGCCATCGCCTTCTGGAGCGTGATGACCGCGGGGTGTGGGCTGGCGCGCGATTTCACCCAGCTGACCGTGGCGCGAATGCTGGTGGGCGTGGGCGAAAGCTGCAACGCGCCGGGCACCTATTCGATGGCCAGCGACATCTTCCCGCGCGAAAAGCTGGCCGCACCGATGAGCGTGATCGGCATTGGCACCGTGGCGGGCAGCGGCATGGCGCTGCTGGTCGGCGGCTGGCTGATCGGTTGGCTCGGTGCGATCGGCCCGCAGGACTTTGCGCTGATCGGCACACTGAAGCCGTGGCAGATGGCGTTCGTGATCGTTGGCTTGCCGGGCGTGCTGTGGGCACTGCTGCTGCTGGCCACCGTGCCAGAACCACCCCGGCGTGAAGCAACAGGTGCCGTGGCTCCGGGCTTTGGCGAAACGCTGTCCTATCTGTGGGCCAACGTCCGCACGTTTGCGCCGATGTTTCTGGCCAATGGCATCAAGGCGATGCTCAGCTTCGGGGTAACCGTGTGGTCGCCTGTCTATTTCGAACGGCAGTTCGATCTGGCGCCCAAGGCTTCCGGCCCGGTGCTGGGGATCATCTCGCTGGTGGTGTCACCGCTGGGGCTGGTGCTGGGCGGATGGATGGCACAGCGGCTGGCCGCACAAGGCCGCCACGACGCCAACATGCGGATGGTCTGGCTGGTGACCATCCCGTTGATCCCGGTCGCCATCCTCTACCCGTTGATGCACGACATCACCTGGGCTTTCGTGCTGGTCGGCGCTTCGCTGTTCCTTGGATCGATGGGTTCCGGCCCGGCCAATGCGGCGATCCAGTCGGTCACCCCGGGGCGGATGCGCGGGACGACCACGGCGATCTATATCGCGCTGTACAACGTCATCGGATACGGCCTCGGCCCGCTGCTCGTCGGCTTGCTGAACGATCACGTGTTCGGCGAAGCGGGCGTGGGCCTGTCGATGGTGGCGCTGGCGGCCTTTGCCGGGCCGATGGGCCTGCTGTTCGCCTGGCTGTCGCTGCGTCCATACGGCGCGGCGATTGCGGCGGCGGAAGCGCGGGGAGACTGATCCCCCCGCGCCAATCCCGCTGAAAAATCAGAACTTCTGCGACACCGTCAGCTTGGCCGAACGGCCCAGCGGGCTGGCGGTGAAGGGGTCGAAGTTCTGATCCAGCCGCGCAAACGGCGGATCACGATCAAGCAGGTTGAACACCGCCAGCGACAGCGTGCTGCCCGTAGGCAGGGCAATGTTCCATGCCGCATCCAGCGTGGTGAAGCTGCCGATATGCTTGCCCGCCGCCACGCTGGCCCCGGCAAGGGCGCTGGTGTTGGCGGCATATTCCGCAGTGCGCTGATCGGTGTAACCGGACACGTAATTCGCCTGCAACCGCACTGCATGGATGCCGAACCGGGCCTGCAACCACGCCTGCCCTTTCCATTGCGGCAAGGGGTAGGCGGTCGTCTGGAAATTCAGCTTGCCGGCAGCATCAAAAGCCGGCTGCACCGCGATGCCTTCCACCGTGACGGTGCCAACCTTGTAATCGATCACATGGCTGCCGCTGACCCCGGCCTGCCATTTCGCGGCGCCCCCGGCCCAGTCGTAACTCGCCTGGAAATCGATGCCGCTGGTGTTCACGTCAGCCGCGTTGAAGGCGTGGGTGGACAAGCGTTGAACGTTGGCGCTGGAACAGGTGCCACCGCTGAAGGTGAAGCGGGCCTGCAACGCGGCATAGGCGGAATTGCCGCAATTGGCCGTCCCGCTGGAACCGAACATGGCAGCGACGATGCCGCTGACCGGTTCCGCCTCGATCGCGCCGCTGAAGGCATAGTGCCAGTAATCGACGCTGGCGCGGAAACCGTCACGGTCCACCAGTGCGCCCGCGTTCCACGTGGTTGCCCGCTCGGGTGCCAGATCGGCGTTGCCGCGCACGTCCACCGCCCGGAAGGAACTGCCGATCAGGGTCAGGATCACAAGGTCCGCGTGCAGGTTCTGCGGCGGCGGGCCGCGGAAAGTGCTGCCCACCCCGCCCCGCAACGACAGCCAATCGGTCAGGTCCAGCTTGATGCGCGCTTGCGGATCAAAGGTGCTGCCCGTTGCCCCGCCATAGTTTTCATACCGGGCGGACAGCTGCGCCTGCGCGAACGAAGCCAGCGGCAGCTGCATTTCGCCAAACAGCGCGGCCACGTCCGTGGTGACCGATACGTTGTGATTGGAACCGAGGAAGCCGACCGGCCCCGTCTGCTGCGCGCAGGTGGCGGTGCTGTTCAGGATTGATCCGGGGCAGGGATAGACATCGAGGTTGTTGGTATCGCCATAGATGCGATCATAGCTGTCGCGCCGGTATTGCCCGCCCACGGCAAAGCTGGCTTCGCCCCCCGACAACATCAGGCCGCTGCCGCCCGCCAGCACCATGTCCGCCACGAACTGGCTGGTATTGGCCTGCCTGTGAATGGTGGTGAAGAAATCATCGACGGTGCCGGCATCGTTGATCAACCCGGCCCCCGGTGCCAGCGACAGGCCAAGCGGGTTACTGGTGCCGGCGTAGTAAGGGTTCGCTTGCCCGGTGATCGCATTGCCGGCGATCCCGGTGCTGAACGGGTTGTAGAAGTGGCAGCCGTTGACGCCGGCCACCGCCGCCAGTTGCGCCGTGGTCATCCCGGCGCGCGATTGCGGCGAGGCATAGGCGCAAGTTTCCCCGCCAAAGCCCGCGAGCGAATTCTGCAACAGGTCGACGAAGTTATCGATCCCTTCGAAATAGCGGCGGCTGGCAGACCATGTGGCGCTGGCCGTCAGGTCCAGCCCCTGCTTGACCGGGACGGTCAGTTCCCCGCTGAACTGGTATTGTTCACCGCGATACTGCGGCGTGGCGGCATGGCGCGCATTGTCGAACAGCGGATTGCCGCCGAGCAGCAACGGACGGAACCGCACCGGGAAGGCATTGGCCGGCTGGTCAGGATGGCCGTTCACATCCAGCGAACAGCCCGCCGCCACGCCAAAACGGGCGCAGTAATCGGCCAGCGCCGGGGCATATTGCGGCACTACGAACAGCCCGCCGCCACCAAAGGCGGCATTGGCGCTGGGCGAAATGGTCGGCAGGTAACTCGGCGTCGTGGTCAGCACGGTTTCCGTGCGGCCGAACAGCCCCGTCAGGCGCAGGCTGGCATTGCCCGGCAGGTCCATTTCCGCATCGCCGAACAGCTGGAAGCGATCTTCCGGTTCAACCAGATTGGTGAAGGCGAGGTAATTGCTGAGGCACAGGTCAGCGCTGGATCCCGCGAGCGAGCGGAACCCGCCCAGCGCGGTGCAGCCCTTGTCCGCATCGAAACGCGATCCGTCGACAGAACCGTTGAAATCGAAATTGCCGGGCGATCCCCCGCCCGACCAGCCGCCTTGCGGGTTCTGGTCATAAGGGCGCAGCGCGAAATCGCGGCTGGTCGTCGCCAGTTCGCTGCGGTGCTGGTATCCGCCCGACAGGAACAGCCGCACCCCGCCCAGCGATCCGCCCCACGACAGCGCGCCGTTCCAGTCCCCGTTGGAACCATCGAGCACGCGCACGGCGCCTTCCGCCACGAAGCCCGCCTGATTCGTGCGGGTGATGAAATTGACGACTCCGGCAATCGCATCCGATCCATAAGTGGCTGCGGCGCCGTCCTTCAGCACTTCGATCCGGTCCAGTGCATCGGCCGGGATCAGGTTCACATCCACCAGCGGCAGGTTGCCCGCGCCGGTGGCGGCAATCCGCCGCCCGTTCAGCAGCACCAGCGTGCGTTGCGGGCCAAGGCCGCGCAGATTGATGGAAGCCACGCCCTGGTTGAACTGGCTGCGGATATCGAACTGGCTGGCATCGCCGATCACGCCCGCGCTGGCGGGCAGGCGTTTGGTCAGGTCCATGATGGTCACGCCGCCCTGCGCCGTCAGATCGGCTGCGGAAACCACCTCCACCGGGGCCGGACCTTCTTCCGCCGACCGGATCAGGCTGCCGGTAACAACGATGGAATCGCCCGAATCCCCTGCCGCTTCGGCCAGCGCCGGACTGGCGAATGCGGATGCGGCGGCAACGGCGATCAGCGAAACGGCGCTGCGGATATTGTAGTTGGACATGGCGGCCCCTCTCTCAGTGGTCGCCCGCCTAGCCGCGTCAATACCTACCTGCAATTGCCTTGCAGGCGGTATATGTGTATAGGACGCCAGCGCCCCGGCCGGATCGAAGCCCTGCTTCGCATCTTCCGGGGCGCTCCTGTTTCCGAGTGAAGGAAGTGCCATGTCCCGCCGCCGCCAGATCTACGAAGGCAAGGCCAAGATTCTGTACGAAGGGCCGGAACCCGGCACCATCATCCAGTATTTCAAGGATGATGCCACGGCCTTCAATGCCCAGAAAAAGGGCACCATCAACGGCAAGGGTGTGATCAACAACCGCATCAGCGAACACGTGTTCCTGCGGCTGGCCCACATCGGCATCCCGACCCATTTCATCCGCCGCCTGAACATGCGCGAACAGCTGGTGCGGCAGGTGGAAATCATTCCGCTGGAAGTGGTCGTGCGCAATGTCGCCGCCGGTTCGATCTCCAAGCGGCTGGGTATCCCCGAAGGCGATCCCCTGCCCCACACGCTGATCGAATATTACCTGAAGAGCGACGAACTGCAGGATCCGATGGTGGCTGAAGAGCACATCGCCTGCTTCGGCTGGGCCAGCCATGAAGAAATGCAGGACATTTCGGCCATGGCCATCCGCGTCAACGATTTCATGTGCGGCATGTTCGCCGCTATCGATATCCGGTTGGTGGACTTCAAGCTGGAATTCGGCCGCATCTGGGACGGCGATTACAGCCGCGTGATTCTGGCGGACGAAATCAGCCCCGACAATTGCCGCCTGTGGGACATGACCAGCGGCGAAAAGCTGGACAAGG
>JBDLVD010000074.1:0-8761 GCA_039804965.1 Pseudomonadota bacterium | reverse complement strand
TAAGCCCCGGTGGCCAATGCCGCGCAGCGCAGCGCGGTGCGCTGAAGATCGGCATCGCCATCTTCCCGCGCCCGCCCTTCGTCGAGGTAACTGAGCATGTGCGGCATCCATTTCTGCGCGTCTGGATCGTTGTAGGTGTCTTCCGCCAGCTGGGTGATGACGAAGCCCGGTTCCACCGCGAACACCTGCACATTGTGCATCCGCGCTTCTTCCGCGGCCATTTCGACCAGCTTGTTCAGCGCCGCCTTGCCCACGCTGTAAGCGTTGACATAGGGCAGCGTCAGCTTGGTCGCGATGGCGGAAATGCAGATCACCCGCCCGCTGCGCGCCTCGACCATGTCCGGCATCAGTTCATGCATGAACAGGTATGGCGCACGGATGTGCACGGCCTGCGCCGCCCACCATTTATCGATGTCGGTTTCCCAGACGGGGCCGAACGGCCATGGCACCCCGGCGTTGCTGACCAGCAAGGTGGGCGTGCCAAATGCGGCGCGGGCGGCATCGCAGGCGGCCTTCACCTGTGCTGGATCGGTCACGTCAGCGGCAGCGGCGATGGCCCGCCCACCGGCCGCGCGGATTTCATCGACCACGCCCTGCAACTGATCGAGGCTGCGCGAAACGAGCGTGACGCCCGCACCATCGGCCGCCAGCTGCATCGCGATGGAGCGCCCGAAACCGCGCCCCGCCCCTGTAACCACTGCCGATTGCCCGTCCAGTTTGCCGGTCATGTCCATCATTCTCCCGTCATTTGTCTCAAGTCTTGTGCGCCTGTGCCGCTGGGATCAGGCACGGCCCAGCCGCACCGGCAAATGGGCCCAGCCCACGGCGGCGTTGTTGATGAACCGTTGCCCGGGCCCAGCGGCTTCGATCGTGCCGACATGGCGGATCAGGGCTTCGAAAATCGCGTTGAATTCCATTCGCGCCAGTGCCTGCCCAAGGCACAGGTGGATGCCTGCGCCAAAGCCGAGGTTGGCACCCTTGCGGCCGATGTCGAACCGTTCCGGGTCTTCCCAACGGGCCGGATCCCGGCCTGCCGCGGTGAGGAACAACGCGACCGGATCACCTTTGCGGAACTGCACGCCTTCCACTTCGCAATCGACCGTTGCCGTGCGGCCCTGCACCCGGGCCGGCGGATCGAAACGCAGCGTTTCTTCCAGCAGCCCGCGCAGCAGCGCCGGATCGGCTTTCAGCCTATTCCATTCGCCCGGGAACTGCAGCAGCGCGCCGATGGCATTGGCGATCACCAGCACCGTGGTGTCGAACCCGGCGGCGATGGTGGCGCGGACCAGCAATTCGGCCCGCTCCATTGCGATCACGCCTTGCGTGCCAAGGTCCAAAATCCGCCGCGCCAGCCCGTCAGGGGCGACCGCATCGTGCGTAGTATGGCGTTCGATCCACGCGAACGCCGGAGCAGCCCGTTCAAAGGATTCGTTGAAGATGTCGTTGATAGGGCCGACCGTGTTGAAGGCCGCATCCCCGAAATCGAGGATCAGTTCGCGCTGTTCGTCATGCAGCCCCAACATATCGGGAAAGACCTTCAGCACGAATTTGGCCGCGATGTCGGACACGGTATCGACCGTGCCCGCTTCCAGTGCCGCCAGCACCACCCGGTCCGCTTCCTGCGCGAAGGTTTCGCCGTGCCGGGCAAGAGCGGTGGGCGCGAAGAACGGCATCAGCGCCTTGCGCACTTCGGTATGTTCGGGCGGATCTTCCGTCACCAGCACCGGCGGCACCAGCGAAAACGGATCGTCGCATGGCTTGGCGGTGGAAGTGAAGCGCCGCCAGTCTGGCAGGATTGCGCGGACAATGTCGTGCCGCCCGGTGGCTATGAAATCATAGCGATTCATCCACACAGCAGGCGCGGCACCGTGGCACAGCTGCGCATCGGCCACCGGCAGCCGGGCAATCCATTCGCGCGAAAACGGGTCACCATCGCTGGCGGGCATGGTGGGCGAAGGGGACGTGGCGACCATCAGCCCTGCCCTCCCGTGGCCGCACCCGGCCCGGGCTCCGCTGCGCGCCGCGCCGCTTCGGTTGCGAATGCCGTTTCGATCGCCCGGTGCCGGTCCAGCACGGGCGGCAGCATATCCGGGTGGGTGATGACGTAGCGTTCGTTGTTGCGGATGGCCTTCAGCACCAGGGCGGCGGTGGCTTCCGCGCTCAGCCAATTGACCGCCTGTTCTTCGAATTGCACCGAATCTTCCAGCCGCACATCGCGCAGCGCGCCGGCCAGATCGGCCGGGCGGTTGCGGGTGCTGGTGCCCAGATCGGTCTGCACCGGGCCGGGGCACAGGATGCTGACGCCGATATTGCTGCCTTCAACAGCCAGATCCTCGGCCATCGCCTCGCTCAGCCCGATGACCGCATATTTGCTGGCGCAGTAAGCAACCAGTCCCGGCACCGGCATCAGCGCCGCCATCGATGCGGTGTTGACGATGTGCCCGCCTGCGGGATTGGCGCGCAGCAACGGGAGGAAGCTGGAAATGCCGTGGATCACGCCCCACAGGTTGACGTCCAGCATCCAGCGCCAGTCGGCCAGCGTCAGTTCGTGCAAGGCCGCCATCGGGCCGACACCGGCATTATTGCAGACGATATCGACAGTTCCGAACCGGTCCACAGCAGCCGCGGCGAGCGCATCCACTTGATCTGCCTTAGTCACATCGACCACCATCGCGGCGGCGCCGATTTCCTGTGCCGTGCGCGAAAGCCGATCCTGTTCGACATCGGCGATCATCACCTGCATGCCATCCGCAATCATTGCGGCGGCAATCGCCTTGCCTATGCCCGATGCCCCGCCGGTAACGACCCCGACCTTGCCCGTGAGATGCCGCATCACGAATCCCCTTCTCGCCTTGGTGCGGCCATGGACTGGCCGTCGATCAGGCTAGGTCTAGCCCCGAAAGCGCGCGCTCCCTTGGGCTGATGCGAAGTGTTCAAGGCAACGGGCGAATGCCTTGCTGGTCAGCCGATCGTCCAGCAGAAGGCTGCGCCCGGCTGCCCCGATACGGCACCTGCCACGGCGCTTGCCAATGCGGCCATGCCGGGTGGCAAGCCGGGGGCGAATGGCAACCCGCGTTCACGCGCGATCCCTTGCGCCACCACCCGGCCGGACCATCCCGTTACCCCCGCCAGCGCGCGGCCGTCGGCCAGCCAGCCGGGGCCGGATGCGTAAAACAGGGTTGCCAGATCATGGCCTTGTTCGGCCACGGGCTGACCGGCGGTGCGGGCATAGGATCGCACCAGACCGGCGGCCGCGATGGTGGGATCGATGATGATCCCGGGCGTCAGCATTCCCGATGGCCGGGCGGCAGCCATGGCCACGCGCGGGGCAACGCTGACACCTGCCGCCAACGCCACCCCGCCAAGCAGTGTTCGCCGCGTCAGCCTCATTTCGCGGCGTCCGGATTGTTGCGCGCAAGGAAGCGGGCAAGCTGCGCCAGTTGCGCGTCAGTCAATTCGACGCGAGTGATCGCGGGCATCGATCCGATGCCGTTGCGAACCACCGCTTCGACATAGGCCGGCTGCAGATCGGTCCGCTGGGCCAGCAGCGCGTGGTCCTTGCCCAACCGGCGCGCCAGCATCATCGTGCCGGTGCCCACGGTGCCATGGCACAGCGCGCATTTCTGCTCGAACACGTACTGCCCATCGGCAGTGTCGGCGCCCACGGCGGCGGCCGTGCCTGCCATGCCGATGATCACCAATACCCCCATGACCATCTTCATGCCGCTGCTCCCTTCAGTGCGGTGCCGATGCCGTTCTTGCCCGGCGCAAGGATACCGTTCGGGTCGAGCATGGTCTTCAGTCGCTGGTTCAAACGGCCGAGCGCATGGTTGTTGAAATCATACGTGCGGGCGATCCGGTCCATGAAATCCGGGTGGGTGCGGTATTCGGCATAACCGGCCTTTGCGCTGTCTTCGATCAGGGTGCTGAACAGCTGCTTTGTCCGCGCCACCATCGGCGCATCGTCCCGGTCATAGATCAGCAAGTTGACGTTGCTGATGTGGCGGCGGCCCATGGTAAAGCTGGTATAGTAATCCAGCCCCGCTTGCTCGAACCGCGCCTTCATCCGCCGGGCCTGTTCCAGCGCCAGCTTGCCATCTGGAGGCATCACGGGCGAGAAGCCGACATGGCCGCCGCGCCCGCCGTGCCAGTTGACGATCTGCAACGCGAGCACGGATGGAATGCCGCGCGCGGACTTCTCTATCGGATCGCCCTGCCGCCATTCGGTGAATTCGAGCGGCTTGCCAAGGCGCGGCTCAATCATGTCGCGCAGCACCTGCATGTGGCTCTTCACCGTGCCTTCGTAACCGAACAGGCGCAGGGTAAAGCTCCACCAGCCGCTGCCGTAATGGTCGATGATCTTCTGCGACACGGCATCCGGGATCGCGCCGGGGCCGGTGTACCAGTCCGATCGCTGCGAGAAGACCGAGGCATCGTGCAGGTAATTGCCGAACACCACGTTGTGCTGGATCACATCGCGACGGCGCAGTTCGGCCAGCACGTCAATGGCCCAGGAAATGTCCTCGAACCGGGGCAGGTTGACGGTGACCTTGGCCGACATTTCCGGTTCCGGCTGCAGCCAGACCCCGGCCTTGGTCACCACCCCCAGATTCGACTGGACGAACATCTGCGCCCAGTCCGGGCCGAAACCGTGCTGGTAATGCTGCCAAGCCTTGTTGCCTTCCATCGCGCCCATGCCGGTGCGCACGATCTCGCCATCGGGCAGAACCACTTCCAGCCCGCACAGCATGTCGGTGTGATCGCCGAACGGGGTGTAGCCGATGCCGCGTTCCAGCGCGTTGCCGATCACGCTGCCCCAGGCATTGCCGGGAACCGACATCCACAGCGGGTGCTGGTTGTCCTTCAGGTGGTTGTAAAGATCGAAAAAGCCGACGCCGGGTTCGATCAGCGCATGGGCGAACTGCGGTTCGACCGCGATGGCGTTCATCCGGCTCATGTCCATCACCACGGTCCCGGGCAGCGCCGGGGCGGCGGAGCCATAGCCAAGGTTCTTGCCACGCCCGACGGGCCACAGCGGCACCTTGTGCCGGTTGGCAAGGCGCAGCAGCGCCTGCACTTCTTCCACGCTGGCCGGGGCGAGGGCCGCTGATGGGGCATGGTTGTGGCCATCGCCAAGGGCATAGGCGTCGAGATAGGTTTCGCGGTCACTGTCCGTCGCCAGCACCCATTGATCGCCCACCACGGTGCGGAAATCCCTGAGCGCCGCGTCAAACGCCGATGCGCCGATGCCTTGCGGCAGAACCAGTTCCATCAATCCCTCCCGAAACGCCCGATTGCCGGGTCGTCCATATTCCTTGCGCCGTATTACTTGCGTTTGCTGGCCTTGGCCGTGGCCCGCAGATAGGCCGCGATCTGGTCTATCTGCGCGTCGGTCAGTTCGCTCTTGCGAAACGCCGGCATGGCGCCGCTGCCGTTGCGGACGAACAGGCGGATGAAACCCGCTTCGATGTCAGCGCGCATTTCCAGCAGAGCAGCCGGATCGCCGCCGTACCGCCGTTGCAGCGCGGCGGTGCCGGGCAGCGTGGGCGCGCCATCGGTGCCATGCCCCGCCCCGTGGCACGGCGCACAACTGTGTTCGAACACCACGCGGCCCGGCAGATCGGCCTTGTTCAGGCGGACGACCGGCGCGGGGGTGCGTGAAGGCGGCCCTTCTTGCGCCCACAAGGTGGTGCCGGTCAGCGCCAGCGCGGCGGCGGCAATGATTGCGGCGCGTTTCATGCCGGTGCTCCACCAGCCCGGAAGCGGCGGGGCCAGATGCCACCGCGGCCCGGCGCGATGATGCCGTCCGGGTCGATCGCGTCCTTCAGCTGTTCGTGGAAACGGCGCAGAACGTGGTTGTTGAAGCTGTAGCTGCCCGCCACCGCATCCTGATAAACCGGCGCGGCGCGGTAATCGCCCCAGCCATGTTCCGCCGCCACGGCCACGCATTTGATCATCGCCGCATGGCTGATCGCATTGTGCGCGGGATCGTCGTGCTTGACCGATGGCGCGAAGACCATCTGGAAGGTGTGGGTGTGCCACATAAGCGGCGTGGTCAACGCGTTGAAGAACGGCGGAAGGGTCGGGAATTCCTTCATCGCATCACCCAGAACGCGCTGCACCTCGAACACCGCCTCGCCCGTGCGGGCCAGAACGGGGAAGAAGCCGATGTGCCCATCGTCGCGCACGATCTTCCATTCCCCAAGGCTCGGCACGCCGAGCGACCGGCGACGCTTGATGCTGGTGGGATAGGGCTGGCCAAGATTGTCCAGCTGGTCCTCGGTCACCGGCAAGGCGAAATGTTCGCCCTCCAGCGCCTGTGCGCCGGGGATGTCGCCCAGAATCAGCCCCTTCGCAAAGTTCCAGTTTTCCAGCGTCGTGGCCTTGGGGCCGAAGAATTGCAGTTCCACCTGCCAGTTGTGCAGGCCGAACTGGCTGGCGGCGGCATCCATCTCTGCATCGGACGGCCCGCCTGTCTTGGTGACAAGGGCGAGGAAAGCCGGATCGGCCATCTTGGCGCGCAACGGGCTGCCATATTCGACTTCGCCGATCAGGCCGCTGTCGTTCAGGTAATTGACGTGCTGCACCAGCTTCACGAAATCGCGCCGCCGGGGCACGGTGATCATCCCGGTCCGATAATATTCGGGCAGCGGCATCAGCCGAAAGCCCATCTTGGTGACCACGCCGAAGTTCCCTTGCGCAAACAGGCCCGCCGGATCGGGGCCGAAGCCATAGGGATATTCCTGCCATGTCTGCGATCCGGGCATGGCGCCCATGCCGGTGCGCATCACCTCGCCATCAGGCAAGACCACTTCCATCCCGCAATGCGCGCCAAAATGATCGCGGAAATGCGGCATGGTGTAACCGATGCCGCGTTCCAGCGAATTGCCCACCGGACTGCCCCAGCCGGGATCGGGGCAATCGACCATCACCTTCAGGCCCTTGTCCTGAATGTGGCGATAGAGATCGAAATAAGACACGCCCGGTTCGACCAGCGCGAAGTGGCGCTTGTCGTCCACTTCCAGCACGCGGTTCAGCCGCTTCAGGTCCAGCACCACGCTGCCCGTGACGTTGGGCGAAGGCCCGCCATATCCGAAGTTCTTGCCGGTGCTGATCGGGAACAGCGGCACCTTATACTTTCCGGCAATGCGGATCACCGCCTGCACCTGCTCCACTTCCGCCGGGGCCACGGCGGCAGAGGCAAGGCGTTCTTCCTTCGTGTCCCAGATGGGGGAGAAGCTGTCGCGATAGGCGACCATGTCTTCGTCCGACGACCAGACGTAATCAGCCCCCACAGCCCCGCGCAGTTCGTCGAGGAAGCTGGCGAAGCGGGCGGCGGTGAGATCAGGCGGCAGCACAGCCATCGGGTCAGCCTTTCACGCTGGGGTGAACCGGCGCGATGACCCAGCTGACTGGCGCGACTTCCCCTGCTGCAACCGGAAGAACCTTGCGCGCAGTGACGCGGCGGCCCCGGTCACGCGCCAGCACGTCCAGCACCCACAGCGCGTCTGGCCCGGTGATCCCGCCCAGCACGAAGCCCGGCTGGCGCCAGCGCAGGTCCAGCTGTTCAAACCACAGCTTGGTCACATCGCCGTCGATCCATTTGACCGGTGCGGTGAAGGCGGGCTGCTGGTCAAGCGCAGAAAACCGGCGGTCGAGCACCAGTGCATCGATGCCCTGCGGCGCGGCGGCGGAAACCGCAGCTGGCATCCCGGCCACGGCAGGGGCGATCACGCCCCATTTCAGCATGTCGCGGCGGCTGATCATTGGGCTGCTCCCCGGCGGGCGGCCATTTCGGCGGCCAGTTGCTGCGCGTAAGGTCCGCGCTGCTTGATCGGTGCCGACAGGTAGGCGCCGATGGCGGCAAGGTCCGCATCGCTGATCTCGGTCTTGCGGAACGGGGCCATCCAGGCGACGCCATTGCGCGCGAAATAGGCGACCACTTCGGGCGTCAGGTCGGTCCGGTCTTCCAGCGCCGGCGGCGTTGCGCCCTTGTACTTGGTGGTCAGCGCCAATGTCCCGGCCAGCCGTGGATTGGGGCCGTGGCACGGCGCGCACCATTTGGCGAAGACCTGCTTGCCGTGCTGCAGTTTCGGGGCCGTCGCCGCGCCGCGTGGATCGGCCGCCGTGGCAGCTCCGATACCCAGCGCCAAAGCGCCTGCCGCCAGCACCAATGCGGGGATCCTGCTCATCAGCCGTGCCTCCCTTCGCGCAAATGCTTGGGCCAGACGCCGTAGCGCCCGGCGGCGATGATCCCGTTGGGATCAAGCGCGTCCTTGATCTTCTCGTTCACCCGGCGGAGGATGTTGTTGTTGAAGGAATAGCTGTCCATCACCGAATCCTGAAAGGCCGGCGGGCTGCGGTATTCGCCCCAGCCATGCTGGGCGCAGATGCGGATCACTTCCTGCACGCTTTCACGCAGCGCCTTGTTCTTGTCCTTGTCCTTGTAGACCGGCACCGCGGCGAACAGCACATAGCTGCGCGTCCAGCAGGTGACGGCCGGGCTGAACATGAACAGCGGGATGTTCAGCCGCGCGCATTCGCGGCGCATCAGGCGATTGGCTTCGATGATGCCCTTGCCGCTGCGCGGGATGATCGCGGAAAACCAGATGTGCCCATCGCTGGGATTGAAGGTGCCCGACCCTTGCGATCCGACCGCGAAGATTTCCATCGTCGGGATGCCGAAGCGGTTCTTGGGGGCCTTTTCCATGTCGGCAGGCGACAGCGGCAGTTTGTAGAACTGGTTTTCGTTGAACTTCAC
>JBDLVD010000073.1:0-8800 GCA_039804965.1 Pseudomonadota bacterium | reverse complement strand
ATGCCATCGAAAGCAAGATGAACCGCGAATACCGGATCTACGAAAAGGCGCTCTGACGCCTGCCGGTTGATCCGGCAGAGGCTCGTTACGGCACAAAAAAAAGGCCTCCGCCTTTTGGGCGGAGGCCTTTCGGGATCGTATCACCGGCCGCTTGGACGGGAGGGGGGGTCTCGGCGGGTGACATGGGTTGAACGGCGCGACCGGGCGCCGGTTCCCGTTGCCGGCAAAATAAATTCCGTTAACCTTGGCATGGGGTCGCAGCTGGCGATCAGGCCCCACTTCGGGAACTTTTGTCCGCTGGCTTCGTTCCGGAAGGGTTAGATCGATCGGGAAGGGGTGTTCATGTCCATCGGTGCCGAAGTCGCCGCGCATATTCCGTTTCTGCGCCGTTATGCGCGTGCCCTGACTGGATCGCAGTCCACGGGCGACGCTTTCGTCAAGGCCACGCTGGAAGCGGCGCTGGCCGATCGCGATCTGGCTGATTCCCTGCGTGGCGGTCGGGTGCCGCTGTATCAGGCCTTCACCAAGGTGTGGGGCAGCGCCTATCTCGAAGTGGTCGATGATCAGCCGGGCGGCCTGCACGAACTGGCGGCGCAGGAACACCTGCGCAAGATCACTCCGGTCAACCGGCAGGCACTGCTGCTGACCACGGTGGAAGATTTCACGCCGCGTGAAGCGGGCCATATCATGGGCCTTGCCGCCGATGACGTGAACGCGCTGGTGGCCGAAGCGATCGAGGAAATCGAACGTGAAAGCACCACCAGCGTGCTGATCATCGAAGACGAACCGTTGATTTCGATGCAGTTGGAAGATCTCGTCCGTTCGCTGGGCCACGATATCTGCGGGACCGCCGCCACCCGCACGCAGGCGCAGGAAGTCGTGTCGCACAGCCGGCCGGGTCTGGTGCTGGCCGATATCCAGTTGGCCGACGGGTCCAGCGGGCTGGATGCGGTGGACGATATCCTGTCGATGAACAGCGTGCCGGTGATTTTCATCACCGCCTATCCCGAACGGCTGCTGACCGGCGACCGGCCCGAACCGACCTATCTGGTGACGAAGCCGTTCCAGGAAGATACGGTGCGCGCGGCGATCAGCCAGGCGCTGTTCTTCGGATCGAGCCGCCCGCTCAACTGATCGCCCCTTGCTGGGGGAATGAAGTGGCGCGTCTGAAGCTGAAGCTGCAACTGTATTGCGGGCCTGAAATTGCCATGGGGCCGGGCAAGGCCGACCTGCTCGACGCGATTGCGCGCACCGGCTCCATCTCTGCCGCGGCACGCGCACTGGGCATGTCCTACCGCCGGGGCTGGCTGCTGGTCGATACCATGAACCGCTGCTTTGCCGCACCGTTGGTGGAAACCCGCGCGGGCGGGGGCGCGGGGGCGGGCGCCAAGCTATCGATTGCCGGGGAAGAAGCCTTGAAAGCCTACCGCGCGCTTGCGGCCCGGGTGGAAGCCAGCGCCGACTGCATCCACAGCGCGGCGCTGGAAAGCGCGATCAGGGACGAACCGCTGCCGGCCGCTGTCTAGGCGTTCGCTTCCCTCACAGCGAAGTCACCAGCACAGCGAAATCACCAGGGCGCGATCATCACCTTGCACTGGCCGCTGCGCTTTTTCAGGCTTTCGAACACGTCGGGCGTGGCATCCAGCGAAATCGTTTCACTGACTAGCAGGCGCGGTTCGATCGCGCCCTGTTCCAGCGCGGCGAGTGATGCTTCGTATTCGGGCACGGTAAAGAACGCGCTGGTCACCAGCCGCACTTCCTTGCCCAGCATGGCGAAGCTGTTGAAGGTGTCGGGCCGGGTGCACAGGCCCAGCAGCAGGATTGTGCCCTGCGCGCGCACCTGATCGACCGCTTGCGCGATCAAACCCGGAATGCCGACGCATTCGAACACGATATCGGCCTTGCCGCCCAATGCGCGTTCGGCGCTGCCGACAGGGTCCGCAGGATCGACCACGAAGGCATCGGCGCCCATGTTCAGCGCCCGGTCCTGCTGGAAAGTGGCGACATCCTGCACCGCCACCCGCGATGCGCCAAGCCGCCGCGCCCAGAACGCCACCGCCAGGCCGATCGGCCCGGCGCCCAGCACCAGCACCTTGTCGCCGGTCTTCATGCCAGACAGGTTGACCCCGTGCAGCGCCACCGCCAGCGGCTCGATGATCGCGCCATCGGCGAGCGTCAGGTCCGTGCCCAGCTTCACGCACTGGTTGGTCCGCACGGTAGCATATTCGGCATAGCCGCCGCCTTGCAGGCCGAACCCGGTGCACCACTGCACCGCGCCCTTGCGGCAATGTTCGCAACTGCCGCAGCTTTTCAGCGGAATGACCGATACCAGATCGCCGGTTTTCAGCCCGCCGACATCGCGCCCGGCGCCCACCACTTCGCCCGCGAATTCATGGCCCAGCACATCGCCGTGCTTGCAGCCATAGGCGGGGTCTTCGGTCATGTGCAGATCGCTGCCGCAGATGCCGCAGCGGCCAACCTTGACCACCACTTCATCCGCAGCGGGGGTGGGATCGGGCAGGGTGGCCACTGCCAACGGCTGGTGCAGGCCCTGAAAGGTGACGGCTTTCATGGTTTTTCTCGGTCTTTCAGGTCAGTGGTAAGCTGTTGGTTGTGGCTTAGCCGTGTCTTAGTCGTTCAGGGGCTTGATCGGGCCGAGCTGCATGCCGCCATCGATCATCACGTGGGCGCCGGTCATGTAACTGCCGGCATCCGATGCCAGCAACAGGGCCAGCGGCTTAACCTGATAGGTTTCGGCCATGCGGCCCACCGGCACCAGTTCGTCCCACGCCTTCTTCGCGGCCGGGTTCTTCTTCACCCAGCCATCGCCGATATTGGTCACGAACGGGCCGGGCGCGATGGCGTTCACGCGGATGCCGTATGCCGCCAGTTCATAGGCCGAATGGCGCATGAAGTGCTTCACGCCCGCCTTGGCCGCCATGTAGGGCACGCCGACGATGGCTTCGTTCACTTCGGCCGCATTGCTGCTGGTGATGACGATGGCCCCGCCGCGCCGCTGACCGTTGCCTTCGTTCGCCTTCATCGCCCGCGATGCTTCGCGCACGGTGTGGAACACGCCGTTCAGGTTGATGCCGATGCTCTTGTACCAGCGTTCCGGGTCATAGACGTCGATCTGGCCAGCGGGGTTGCGGTCGCCTTCAGGGCTCCAGAACCCGTTGCCCACGTCCAGCCCGGCATTGGCAAAGCAGATGTCCAGCCCGCCGAACGCCGCCACGTGGTTGTCCACCGCCGCCGCGACCTGCGCCAGATCGGACACGTCGCACACGTCCCAGCGCGCATCGAAGCCTTCGGCCACCAGCCGCTTTGCTTCACGTTCGGCGCCGGCGACGTCGATATCGGTCAGCGTCACACGGGCGCCCGCTTCCGCCATGCATTCGGCATAAGCGAGGCCAAGCCCGCTGGCAGCCCCGGTGACGAGCGCCGAACGGCCCTTGATGTCGAACTGGTCGAGAGTGTTCATGCTGGGCGTGCCTTACAGATAGAGCTTGGGATTGATGGCAATGCCGTTTTCACGGCAATGGGTTTCGTAGTGGTTGATCATCCACCACACGTCGACCGTGTCGACGAAAGTGCCTTTGTCATCGAAGAAATCGATCGGGCCGGTCATCCAGCCGAACAGCTTGCAGCCTTCGGGATGTTCGGTGACCAGCGTGTGCGCTTCGCCCGGCACTTCCAGGATCAGCCCGCCCGGCGTCGCCACCCAGTCATATTCCAGATACCGCACGCTGCCGGTAATCGGCACCATGGTGACCGTGCCGCGATGCAGGTGGGTGCCGATGGTGCCGGGCCCGGTCATCCACAGGATGTTGGAATAGGTGTTGGTGCGCACGTCGAACGACAGGTGCTTGATCGCCGCGCCGGGGCCGAACGGCACCCACGGGCTGTCCACGTCGCTTTCCATGTCGATATAGCGGCCACCGGGGCTGAGCCGGGTGACCAGATCGCGGTGCACCCAAGGCACATCGACGATTTCGGTGACTTGCGAAGGCGGCGCTTTCATCGTGGACATAACGGTCTTCCTTGCAGGTCAGCGGATCAGGCTGTCGAGGTAATCGGCAGGCAGGCCGACGCTGGCGTAATGTTCGCGCGCGGCCTTCATGTAATCGAACACGTCGTAATGGCCCACGGTGTTGCCTGCTTCGTCCAGCCACATCAGCGGGCCGGACACGACGAAGAACACCTTCATCGGATCGGGATGTTCATACGAAACCAGCGTGTGGCTTTCGCCCGGGGTTTCAAAGATGAAATCGCCCGCCGTGGCGGTCCATTCGTGTTCCAGATAGGCCCATTTGCCGCTGATGGTGTAGGCCCAGATCGGCTTGGGATGGTAATGCCGGTTGACGATGCAGGCCTTGTCCGCGCGCAGCACGTCGGCCCACATGTTCAGCGTTGGGCTGATCCACACCGGCTTGGAATAGACGCCTTCCACGATCGGCACCCACAGCCGTTCGTCGCCTTCGGCGATCTTGGCCATGTAGGCTTCGGGCATCGCGCCGGGGCGCAGGGCGTGGGGGACAGGCTCGGTGCCGGCCCAGGGTTCGGTCGTCGGTGTTTCAGGCATCGGATATCCTCTCGTTTCGCTATGCGGTTCAGGCGTTGGCGGGCGTCAGCCCGCGCTTGGCCAGCACCCGCGGTGCGGTTTCCGTCAGGCCGAAACCGAACAACCCGCCGACCAGTGCCAGCCCGGCCATGATCCACAGCGGGCCAGACAGGCCCACGCTGTCGGCCACCACGCCGGCGATCGCCGGGCCGCCGGCGCCACCGATGATTTCGCAGCTGCCCATGCACAGGCCGAACACCGTTGCCGCCATGACCGGCGGCACGCTTTCGGAAGGCACGGTGGCCATGAACAGCGGGAAGATACCGTTCAGCGCCCAGCCCACGAAGAAGATCGCCACCATGCCCGCATAAGGCCCGGTGTAGAACATCGCGCCCAGCGGCAGCAGTACCGACAGCAGCGGCATCACGATCATCACCGGGCGGCGGCCGATCACGTCGGACAGGCCCGCCGTGGCGAAGCTGCCGATGGTGGCCGAAATGCCCAGCGTGCCCATCAGCCAGCTTTGTTCTTCTGCCGAATATCCGCGCACCTGCGTCAGATACAGCGGCATGAAGGCCCAGCAGATCACCAGATAGGCCACCAGCAGGATGCCCATCGTCACGCAGACCCAGATGTTGCGGACTTTCATCGCCTGGCCAACAGCGCGGAACCAGTCGCCCACGGCTTGCGCCATCGAACGGCGCGGCGCGGCGGCGCTGGCGGCAGCAACGGGTTCGACCACGGTGGATTTTTCCGGTTCGCGCAGCAGGAACCAGATCAGGCAGGCGCTGAGGATGCCGGGGATGCCCGCGATGTAGAAGGCACTGCGCCAGCCATATTCACCGGCCAGCGCCACCAGCACCACCGGCGCCACGAAGCTGCCGAAGAAGTTGGAACCGAAGTTCTGCGCGATGCCTTGTGCCAGCCCGCGCGCCTTGGGGTCGACCTCGCTCGCCACCATCGCGTGGCTGACGGGCATCACCCCGCCTTCGGCCACGCCCATCACGATGCGTGCGCCGATCAGCATGGCGAAACTGGATGCCAGCCCGGTCAGGAATGAACAGGCGGAAAAGGCCATCGTGGCGATTACCAGCAACAGCTTGCGGTTGCCGATCGCGTCGGAAATGCGGCTGATTGCAAATGCGGCGATCGCCCAGGTGAAGCTGAAGATGCCCGCGACATAGCCGACCTGGCTGTTGGACAGCCCCAGTTCCGGCTGCACGAACGGCATCAGGAAATTGAGCGAATTGCGGTCGAAGAACACGATCCCGAAATTCAGGCTCAACAGACCGACCAGCATCGCCTGATAGGCTGGCGAATTGCGGACCGTCGCGGCGGCGCCGCTCGCGGCATTTGGTTGCATCAATTTTCTCCCCGTCGCCGTCTTTCGCGGCATTCATCCCAATTGCGCCCTTTCGCCATGGCGATCCGCCGTGGGCGGAACCTGCCAGTGGCGGGCAAGGGCGATGCGTATCAGTTCATCACATGAACGGGCGCACCGGATCGGTGCCGTCCCAGTTCTGCGACGCGCGCCAGAAACGCGTGAAGGTATCGTCCATCCCCGGCGTGACCGGCAGCAGTTCGAGAAAGCCCCATTCCGCGCCAGTGCCATTGTCGAGATAGATCACTTCGCCGCCTGTCGGCACCGATGCGCGGAACGCTTCGTGATAACCGCGGGTCTGGTAATCGGCGCTGCTGGCGTAAACGTCCGCGCAGGCGATGCCGAAGTGGTGGAAGCCATATCCGCGTTTCGCGATGGTTTCCTGATAGACCGACGGATGATCGTCCAGCGGCTGGATCAGTTCGATCAGCATATGCCCGGCAAAGCCCATGGCGATGGTGATGTCGGCGCGGCTTTCTTCGCCGCGATAGGTCTGCCCCGGCACCAAAAAGTTGGGCAGGATATGGAACGGCCCGGCCTTCATGTCCTTCACCCAGCGGTCCACCGCTGCCATCAGATCGGGCACCACGAAGGCAGTCTGGGCAATGCCGCCCATCGGCTGGCCGTAGCCGAGCATTTCAGTCATAAATTCTCCCCACCGGCTGTGCGCCGCGTTTCCGGCCATGGCTTGCCAATCGGCGCGACAAAGTCAATCGCGGCGTGCTACGGCGGGGTGAAAGAGGATGCCGTGGATCGCTTCGCCAAACGGGATTGCCGCCCTGCTGCCCCATGCAGTTACCGGTATTTCACAGGCGCAGGCTATGCCCACGGGCAGAAGGGATAAGTAGTGATGGCGACGCAGTTGAAGGCAATGCAGCAGCAGTGCAGCGAAGCGGAATGGACCGCGCGGCAGGAACTGGCCGCCTGTTACCGTATCTTCGACATGATGGGCTGGTCGGAATCGATCTACAACCACATCACCTTGCGCGTGCCGGGGGAAGAAGCGTTCCTGATCAATCCTTATGGCCTCCTGTGGTCCGAAGTGACCGCCAGCAACATGGTCAAGATCGACAGCCAGGGTAACAAGCTGTGCAACAGCCCGTACCCGGTGAACAAGGCGGGCTTTACCCAGCACGGCCTGTTCCACGGCGCGATCCCGTGGGCGCACGCCATCGTCCACACCCACACCCCGGATACGATGGCCGTGTGCAGCAGCGCCGACGGGCTGACCCCGACCAATTTCTATGCCTGCTTCTTTGCCGGGCAGGTCGGCTATCATGATTTCGAAGGCATCACCGTGCGCGCCGAAGAAGGGCCGCGACTGCTGGAAAACCTTGGCGACAACCGCGTGCTGATGCTGCGCAACCACGGCCCCGTGGTGCTGGGCGCGACGCTGTATGAAATGTTCTTCCTCTATTACATGCTGCAACGCGCCTGCGAAATTCAGGTCAAGACCTGCGCGCTGGGCAAGCCGATCCACGTTTCGCCCGATGTCATCGGCGTCCACCAGCGGGACCGCGATCAGGTGGCGCTGAAGGAATTCGGCAAGGCCGACTTCGAAGCGTGGGTGCGGCGGCTGGACACCATCGACACCAGCTGGCGGGACTGATCCCCACCTTTCAGCCTGAGGGGGCGCCTGCATGACCGACATGACCGTCAACGGCCGCGCGGTGCGCTTTGCGATGGATCCGCAGACACCGTTGCTGTGGGCCTTGCGCGATGTCGCCAACCTGACCGGCACCAAATACGGATGCGGCACGGGCGATTGCGGGGCCTGCATGGTGCAGGTGGATGGTGCGGCCCTGCGCAGTTGCCTGATCACGCTGGCGGAGGCGGAAGGCCGTTTCATCACCACCATCGAAGGGCTTAGCCCCGATCGCAGCCACCCGGTGCAACAGGCGCTGGTGGCCGAACAGGCGATCCAGTGCGGGTTTTGCACCCCCGGCATCGTGATGAGCGCGGCGGCGCTGATCGCCCGCAACCCCAGCCCCAGCGAAGACGAGATCAAGGCCGCCGTGCCCAACCTGTGCCGTTGCGGCGTCTATCCTCGGCTGGTGCGGGCGATCCAGCGCGCCGGGCGCGTGGCGCAGCGGGCCGAACGGATCAGCGCCGCGCCCGCACCGGGCATCGATGCCCGCGATGCAGCCGCGGCAGTGCCCGCCATGCGGGCAGCGGCAACCGATACACAGAAGGAAGAACGATGAAGGCGACCATCTGGCACAACCCCAAATGCGGCACGTCGCGCAAGGTTCTGGCCTTGTTGCAGGAACGGCCGGGCATTGATCTGGACGTGATCGAATACCTGAAGGAACCGCCGACGCGTGCCCGGCTGGAACAGCTGTTCAAGGATGCCGGGATGAAACCCGCGCAAGGGCTGCGGCTGATGGGGACTGACGCGGAAGAACGCGGCCTGCCCGATGCCACTGACGATGCGGTGCTGGATGCGATGGCCGCCGAACCGATCCTGATCAACCGCCCGCTGGTGGAAACCGAACGCGGGGTGCGGCTGTGCCGGCCGATGGAAACGGTGGAAGAAATCCTCTGATCCAACGGGGCAGGGCGGAAGGGTAAACGGTGGCGCTTGCATTGAATACGCATATTTGCCAATCCGCAGGCTCTGAATGGGCGGTCGGCTTTCTGTCGCCTGCGCTAGCTAAGGGGGCGCGTCCCAACCAATGAATGGCAGCGAACTGGCCGGGGAGCGCACACGCTCCAGGCTGCTCCAGCGCATTTCGCGGGCTCTTGGCCCGGCGGGCGTGTTCTTCCGGGGCTTCCTCGAACATCCGCGCATGGTCGGCTCGATCATCCCGTCGTCGCGCGCCACCATCAACGCGATGCTGGCCCCGGTGGACTGGCCC
>JBDLVD010000072.1:0-8882 GCA_039804965.1 Pseudomonadota bacterium | reverse complement strand
GCCGCGGTCGTCGGCGTGCTGGCCCTGAAGGCGCTGGTCACCGCCGTGCTGCTGCGGACAATGGGCGCGCGGCGCGGGACCAGCGCGGAAACCGGCATCCTGATGGCGAGCCCGTCCGAAACCACCCTGATCGTGCTGGCAGCTGCCACCAGCGCGCAGTTGATCGCGCGCGAAACGGCGCAGTTCTGGCAGATCGTCACCGCCATCGGCCTCACCGTAACCCCGTTGCTCGCCATGCTGGGCCGCCATCTTGGCAACCGGGTGGAACCCGTGCCCGTCGTCAGCGATGAAGAGGAAATGGGCGTTGCCGTGCCGCGCGTCATCGTGGTCGGGTGCGGCCGCGTGGGGCAGCTGGTGGCCGAAATGCTCGACCGCCATGGCAAAGCCTACATCGCGCTGGACCCCGATGCGGACCTTGTCGAACGGGTGAAGCGCGAAGGATACCACGCGGTGTTCGGCAATGCCGCACGGCGCGATGTGCTGGAACGGCTGGGCATCGCCCACGCGCCTGCGGTAATCCTGACGATGGACGAACCGGTGCTGGCCCAGCGGCTGGCGAACAAGCTGCGCGCGGCCTACCCCGATCTGCCGATCCTCGCCCGTGCGCGCGACACCGGCCATGCCACCACCCTCTACCGCGCCGGGGCAACCATTGCGGTGCCGGAAACGCTAGAGGCATCGCTGCAATTGTCAGAGGCGCTGCTGGTGGAACTGGGCGTGGCCATGGGGCCGGTCATCGCCAGCATCCACGAGAAGCGGGACGAATTCCGCGACCAGATCAAGGAAGGCGCGGACCTGAGCGAAAAGCCCAAGCTCCGCACCAGCACTGCAGGCATTCCCCCGGGCAACTGAGCCGCCGCGGGGTGTTGCCTCAGATCAGCCCAGCGCAGCCCGCACGGCTGCAATCGCGGCATCTGCCTTGTCGCCATCCGGCCCGCCACCTTGCGCCATGTCAGGCCGGCCACCGCCGCCCTTGCCGCCAAGCAGTTCCACCCCGGTGCGGACGAAATCGACCGCGCTGAAACGGTCCGTCAGGTCATCGGTCACCGCCACGGCAAACGCCGCGCGGCCATCGTTCACCGCCACGATCGCCGCGATGCCGCTGCCCATCCGCTTCTTCGCTTCGTCCAGCAGCCCGCGCAGTTCCTTCGCGTCCATGCCCTGCAGCACCTGACCGGAGAAATTGACGCCGCCGATCTGTTCATCCGCCGCCGGGGCCGCACCGCCGCCGCCAGACAAGGCCAGCGCCTTCTTCGCTTCGGCCAGTTCGCGTTCCAGACGCTTGCGTTCATCCATCAGCGCGGTGACGCGGGCTTCCACGTCTTCCGGCCCGGTGCGCAGCGTGGCAGCAACGGCTTTCAGCGAATCCTCGCGCCCGACCAGCCATTGGCGCGCAGCCTCGCCCGTCAGCGCCTCGATCCGGCGGACACCGCTGGAAACCGCGCTTTCGGTCACGATGCGGAACAGCCCGATGTCGCCCGTGGCGCGCACATGAGTGCCGCCGCACAGTTCGACCGAATAATTGCGGCTGCCGGTAACGCGGCCCATCGAAAGCACGCGCACTTCGTCACCGTATTTTTCGCCGAACAGCGCCATGGCGCCGGCTTCGATGGCGTCGTCCGGGCTCATCAAACGGGTCGATACTTCCTCGTTGTGGCGGATTTCGGCGTTCACCTCGGCTTCGATCGCCGCCAGTTCGGCAGGCGAGAGCGGCTTGTTGTGCGCGAAATCGAACCGCAGCCGGTCTTGCGCGACCAGCGAACCCTTCTGCGTCACATGGTCACCCAGATGGCCGCGCAGCGCGGCGTGCAACAGGTGGGTGGCGGAATGGTTGGCGCGGATCGCATCGCGGCGTTCCACGTCGATCTGCAATTGCACCGTGTCGCCCACGGCAATGCTGCCGCCTTCAACCTTGCCATGGTGTGCGTGCAGCCGGCCAAGCGGCTTCGACGTATCGGATACGGCAATCGCCATCCCGCCATCGCCGCGAATGGTCCCGGCATCGCCGGTCTGGCCGCCGCTTTCGCCATAGAACGGCGTCTGGTTGACCAGCACGATCACGTCGCTGCCGGCATCCGCGCGGTCCACTTCCTTGCCGTCCTGCACCAGCGCCACCACGCGGCCTTCGCCGCCGGTGGAGGCATAGCCGGTGAATTCGGTCGCGCCTTCGCGTTCGGCAATGTCGAACCACAGTTCGCCATCGGCGGCTTGTCCGCTGCCCTTCCACGCGGCGCGGGCGGCGGCCTTCTGCTGTGCCATGGCCGCATCGAACCCGGCGCGATCGACGGAAATGCCGCGGTTGCGCAGCGCATCCTCGGTCAGATCGTAGGGGAAGCCGAAGGTGTCATAGAGGCGGAACGCGGTTTCGCCGGGCAGGCTGTCGCCTTCGCCCATGCTGCCGGTCGCTTCATCCAGCAGGCGCAGGCCATTGGACAGGGTGCGGCGGAACTGTACTTCTTCGCGCTGCAATGTTTCTTCGATCAGCGGCTGTGCGCGGCCAAGTTCGGGATAGGCCTGGCCCATTTCGGCCACCAGCGCCGGCACCAGCCGATGCATCAACGGATCCTTCGCGCCCAGCAGGTGGGCATGGCGCATGGCGCGGCGCATGATGCGGCGCAGCACGTAACCGCGTCCTTCGTTGGATGGCAGCACGCCATCGGCCAGCAGGAAGCTGGTCGACCGCAAGTGATCCGCGATCACGCGGTGGCTGGCGCGCTGATCCCCTTCCGCCTTCACCCCGGTCAGGTTCTCGGACGCGGCGATCAGTGCCTTGAAGGTGTCGGTATCGTAATTGTCATGCACGCCCTGCAGCACAGCCGCGATGCGTTCCAGGCCCATGCCCGTATCGATGCTGGGGCGCGGCAGTTCGCCGACGATCTCGCCAGCGGCCTGTTCGTACTGCATGAACACCAGGTTCCACACTTCCACGAAGCGATCGCCATCTTCGTCAGGGCTGCCCGGGGGGCCACCGAAAATGTGATCGCCATGGTCATAGAAAATTTCGGAACAGGGGCCGCAGGGGCCGTCATCGCCCATCGCCCAGAAATTGTCCTTGGTGGCGATGCGGATGATGCGATCTTCCGGCAGGCCCGCAATCTTGCGCCACAGGTCAAACGCTTCGTCATCGGTATGATAGACGGTGGCGGTCAACCGATCGGCCGGAATGCCCCATTCCTTGGTCAGCAGCGTCCACGCATGGGTGATCGCCTGTTCCTTGAAATAGTCACCGAAGGAAAAATTCCCCAGCATTTCGAAGAAGGTATGGTGGCGCGCGGTATATCCGACATTGTCGAGATCGTTGTGCTTGCCGCCTGCGCGCACGCATTTCTGGCTGCTGGTGGCACGCGGCGGATTGGGCGCGGCTTCCAGCCCGGTGAACACGTTCTTGAACGGCACCATCCCCGCGTTGACGAACATCAGCGTCGGATCGTTGTACGGCACCAGCGGCGCCGATGGCGTTGCGGTGTGGCCCTGGGCAGCAAAATAATCGAGGAAGCTGCGGCGGATGTCGTTGGTCGAATGCATGGGCCAGCGAATTAGGGCGCGGGAACCCCGGCGACAAGCGGATTAAGCCACTAAGGGACATCGACAGGGTCGATCATCCCCATCCTTTTCGTTTTCAGCCGCCGTTGCGCGCGCTGACCACCCAAGCCGCGGCACGCATGGCCACGATTCCATCCTGCACGTGATCTTCCACCATCGCACGCAGACGCTGTTCGAAATCGGCATAGTCGGTCGCGGGCATGGTCGCGCGCGCCACGCCGCCGGGGCCGATGCTGCGGAAATATCCCATCGCATCGTCGACCGGGTTTTCACCCGCCCCGGCGATCATCGCGAAATCGAACGGTTCGAACTGGATCTGTGTCCAACCAGCCGCCGACAGGATGCGTTCCACATGCGCCGGATCAGCAAAGGCGAACGGGCCCGGAGCGAGCGGATCGGGCTTTGCCGCAGGCGCAGGCGGCAGCAGACGTGCGACTTGCGCGAAAATGGCGTTGAGCCGGGGCTCGCGAAAACAGGAGAACAGCAGCGAGCCACCGGGCGCCGTCGCCCGCGCCAGATTGGCAAAAGCGGCAACGGGATCGGCAAAGAACATTACCCCGTGGCGCGAAATCAGCAGATCAGGTTGAGCCCCCGCCGGTTGCCACGCGGCGGCATCTGCCTGCAGGAAACGGACATTGGGCAGGTGCGTGGCGCGGGCCTGCGCGACGTCCACGAGTTGCGGGGAGATATCGACGCCGGTGACCTGCACATCGGCCCGGCCACGGGCAAGCGCCAGCGACAGTTCCCCCGCCCCGCAGCCGACATCCAGCACATCGGAAAAAACGAAATCACGGCTGCGTTGCAGCAACCGGTCGGTCAGGGTGCCGAAACTGCGATCGGTCCGGCGCCATTCTGCGGCCCAACTGTCACCCGTGCGGCCCTGCCATTCACTTCCCGAAACCATGCGCCCTGCCCTGATGATGGAATGCCGATGATTTCGGGCGGCCTAGCAGCGACGCAAGGCCCACACCAGCACGGCAGCGGAAATGAAACCGGCGCGGGGCCAAAAGGCGCCGCGCCGGTTCCGGTTTCACAAGCCCGCCCGTTTGTGCCGGGATGGGCAGGCTTCTTGAAGATCAGATGTCGTCGTCCGCGTCCGGACCCGCCATCATCTCTTCGGCGACCTTGTCGGTCTGGCCGCGAATGGCGGCTTCCAACCGGTCGCAAACTTCGGGATTTTCCTTCAGGTACTGCTTGGAATTTTCGCGGCCCTGACCAATCCGGATGCTGTCGTACGAAAACCAGCTGCCCGACTTTTCGACCACGCCAGCCTTCACGCCCAGATCGAGGATTTCACCGATCTTGGAGATGCCTTCGCCATACATGATGTCGAATTCCACCTGCTTGAACGGCGGGGCAACCTTGTTCTTGACCACCTTGACGCGGGTGGCGTTGCCGATGATTTCGTCGCGTTCCTTGATCTGGCCGGTGCGGCGGATGTCGAGCCGGACCGAGGCATAGAACTTGAGCGCGTTGCCGCCGGTCGTGGTTTCCGGGTTGCCGTACATCACGCCGATTTTCATGCGCAGCTGGTTGATGAAGATTACCATGCAGCGCGAACGGCTGATCGAACCGGTCAGCTTGCGCAGGCTCTGGCTCATCAGACGGGCCTGAAGACCGACGTGCGAATCGCCCATTTCGCCTTCGATTTCAGCGCGGGGGACCAGCGCGGCGACCGAATCGACCACCAGCACGTCAATCGCATTGGAACGCACCAGCGTATCGACGATTTCCAGCGCCTGTTCGCCGGTATCCGGCTGCGACACGATCAGTTCGTCGATATCGACGCCCAGCTTCTTGGCATAGACCGGATCGAGCGCGTGTTCCGCGTCCACGAAAGCGGCAGTGCCGCCGTTCTTCTGCGCTTCGGCAATCACGTGCAGCGCCAGCGTGGTCTTGCCCGAGCTTTCCGGCCCGTAGACTTCGATCACGCGGCCACGCGGCAGGCCGCCAATGCCCAGCGCGATATCAAGGCCCAGCGAACCGGTGGAGATCGATTCCACCTGCATCGTTTCCTTGGACCCCAGCTTCATCGCCGAGCCCTTGCCGAATGCACGGTCAATCTGTGCGAGCGCTGCTTCCAGCGCCTTCTGACGGTCCACGTTTGCTTCCTTCCCAACGAGCTTCAGTTCTGCCGCCATGACATGACCTCCGTCAGTTGCCTAGGGCCATCCCCAGGTCATCACCTGCCGAGTATGTATCCCGTTTGTTCCACAAGAACAAGAGTGGAACGAAATTTTTCCTACATTGGCAAAAAAGGCTGTCTATTCAGCCGTCTGGCGCAGTTGCCAGCGCAGTTCGCGGCGGCTGTTTGCGGGAATTGTCAGGTCCACCGTGATCTGCCCGTCCTTCACCCGCGCGCCCGCCAGCCCCTGCATCCGCCATTGTGCCGAAGGCCCCAGTTGCAGCCGCAGGGATACGGGCCGGGGATTGGCATTGGTGACCACGGCGGCCATCCGCTTCCATCCCGGACCCGGCTGCCCATAGCCTGACGGATCGCACGAGACGAACACTTGCCCGCTGCCGCCCAGCGGCAGTTCCACGTCCTGCCCGGCCGCATGATCGCGCATCGTGCCTTCCGCCACCAGCCGCAGCCCGCCGGCAGCAGGTTCGAACAGCGTCACGCCGCCTTGCGGCAAGGCCATGCCCAGATCGTGGCGCTTGTCGTTGACGGTGACGAACAGCATCTGCGCGGGCACCGGCTCTGCCGCGCTGCCCGGCGCGCAATAGGCACGATAGAGCAACCGCCCCTGCACCTTGCCCTGATCGAGAAAGGCGACCTGTTTCAGCCCTTTGGCCGACACGGTAACGCGTTCCGGCACACGGTAGAGCTTGAGATCGCCAAGGTTCTCCTCGGTCGCCTTCATCATGCCAGTGACGGTGATATCCCTCGCTTCTTCCATCCGCGCCGCCATGGGGGATGACACCATCATCGGTGCAGGGGGCGGTGGCGGCGGAACGGGTTCCGGCGATCCTGCCGCCGTGCTGCCCAGCGGATAGCAGGCCAGCTGCAAGGGACGCGCGGTGGGCGGATCGGACAATTGCCGCAGATCGCTGACCACATTCAGCCGCCCTGCCACCACCAGCAGCTCGGCGTTGTCAAAGCTCTGCCCGTTATCGTTGAGCAGCGTCAGCCAGCTGGCCAGCCGCATCTGCATCGCGTCATCGCGGCCTTCTGCCAGCGTGCCCACGTAATGCGCCTGCCAGTCGAAACCCCACGCCAGATAGGTCAGTTGCACGCGCCAGGTGCCCCCCGCCGTGCTGCGCGTATCGACGGAAAACACCGGCTGGGCCGACAGGCCCGCAGGCACGCGGTCGAACGTCAGCTTTTCGGGCAGGCCGGAACAGCGCACGGCTTCGAAACCCGCTGCAGTCTGCAACACCAGCCCGCCATCGGCACGGGTGCGGACCACCGCGCTTTCGCTGCTGGCAATGCCTGTGACCGGGTTGGTGCGGGTGACGGTGACGCGGTTGCCCAGCGTGCCGTCCACCAGCGCCGCCGGGCTAAGCAGATCGGCATTGCGGTTCTTTTCGATGGTCCCGCCGGGCAGGCCGGTAACAATCGCGCTGACAGCCACCATCCCTTCGGCCACGCCGGTGAAACGGATGGTCGATTCGCCGGGTGGCAGGGTCACTTCGCGCGTTTCGGCAATCATCGCGAAACCTTGCGGCCAATCGCGGTTCATCGCCTGATCCGCACCCCGCGAAGGATCGCGGTACAGCGTGACCGAAAGCGCGCTGGGGGCGGACGCTTCCACCACATCGCGGGCGCTGGCCGGGCCTGAGAAGCCCAAGGCCAGCGGGACCGCAGCGATCACCGCGACTGTCCAGCAGGGCCGTGGCATGGCGATGAGTAATCGGACGATGGCCGGCATAGCCATGCCCCTCAGTACCGCGTCTCGTATGTCACGCGCACTTCGCGCTTGCTGTTGGCGGGCACGGTCACGCGGTAGCGGCGGCTGTCGAGGCTGAGCTGTTCACCCGGCACGTCTTCGCGCACCACGCGGTAATCGCTTGCCGCCCAGCCGCGATCCAGCCCACCCTGCACCAGTTCCACTTCAACCGCCTGCGGCTTCGCATTGGTGAAGGTATAACGCATGGTGGTGCGGTAATAATCGATCGCCCGGTCCACCTGCACTTCGCGCGGAGACTGACCCGGCACGATGACGCGATAGCGGGCGCTGCGTTCGTATTCATCGGACGCGATCCGAACGCGGCTTTCCACTTCGGCCTGCGCGAAAATATCGAAGGCATCGCCGGTGGACAGGGTCAGCTGGCTGCCCATCGGGGTATGGCCGATGCCGTTTTCGCCGATGAACTGCGGATTGCCCTGTGCGTCGCGCTGGTAGAAGCGGACCGTTCCGGCGGGCAGCGCATCGCCCAGCCCACCCTGCTTGCTGGAAGAAAAGCCGATGCGGCTTTCCACGGGCACCGGAGCACCGTCTGCCGCCAGCCATTCCACCGTGCGGCCATAGACCTTGTGCGCGGGCACGCCCTGCACGTCGAGAAAGCTGACCTGCTTGGTCTGGTTGTTGGCAATCGTGGTGCGTTCCGCGATCGGGTAGAGGTAGAAATCGCCCAGCCGTTCGCGTTCCGCACTTTCGGTGCCCGGCACCATGCCGCGTGAAACGGGGCGGTTGCGGCGTGGATCATATGCATTGCCGCCTGCGGGGTTGCCCGCCACCAGCAGGGTGTTGGCGGCATGAAACGCGGTGCCGGTGCTGTTGGTCAGCGTGACCCAGCCCTGCATGTCGATGGTGCCGCGCTTTTCATCATACAGCGCGACATAGTCCGCCGCCCAGCCGAGGCCGGGGGTAAGATAGCGCAAGCTGGCGGCACGTGTGCCGGAGCGGGTGCTGTCCACCGTGACCGAAAGCGTGGGCCGTGCGCGCAGATTGGGCGGCACCCGGTCAAAGATGACGCGCACCGGCAGGCCATCGTCGCGCAGCACTTCGATCCGGTCCCCGATCTGCACCACCACCCCGCCTGCGGTGCTGAGCACGGTGGCGCGTTCGCGCAGTTCCTGCCCGGTGGCGGGATTGGTCCGCAGCAGGGTGATCGTCTGCCCGATGGCCTTTTCCATCAGCTTTTGCGGGGTGAGCAGGTCGAAATCGAAGTTCTGTTCGACGATGCCGGTGTGGGCGGCATTGAAGCTGAGCGTTTCGGGGCGGATCATGGCCGAAACATCGGGAAAGGCCACGGTCGAGCGGCCATTGGCGATGGCAAGCTGGCGCACGTCCTGCACCAGCGACTGGCCGTTGTTGTAGATCGTCACCGAAAGGTCGCCTTGGGCGCTGGGCGCGGTCGGGTCGGCGGAGGATTGCGCCAGGGCGCTGGTG
>JBDLVD010000071.1:0-9023 GCA_039804965.1 Pseudomonadota bacterium | reverse complement strand
GGCCGTATCGGTGGGTGATGGCGTTCCAGTTCTTCAACGCCGGCTTGGCCCAGTTCCCATACGCGCGGCGGATGTTCACCTGCCCCAGTTCGGCCAGCACCGTCAGCACCGGATCGATCCCGGCGTGGCTGGCATTGTCCGCATCGATCAGCAGGGCGATGTTCTTGAGCGTATCCGTCACCATTTGTAAAACATGGCCTGACGGGGCAACCGGCGCAAGCCTGCCTGAACGATGTGTCAGGCGGGGTGGAAGTGCCCGTCCGCTTCGTCCAGCACGTGCAGGATGCCGTCGGAAATGGCGAAGAATGCCCCGCGCAGCTTCAGCGAACCGCGGGCTTCCTTTTCGCGCACGCAGGGGAAGGTGCGCAGGTTGGCCAGGCTGACCTTTACCGCCGCCTGTTCCATTGCCCGTTCCGCGGCGCGGCCTTCAATGCCCAGTTCGGCCGCGATCGGCGCGCGCGCATCGTCCAGCATCTCGATCCAGTCGGCGATGAAGCCGCCTTTGCCGGGTTCGGTCCCATGCAATTCCTGCGTCAGCGCGGCCTTGCACCCGCCGCACATGCCGTGGCCCATCACCACGATTTCGCGCACGCGCAGCACCTGCACCGCGAATTCCAGCGCTGCGGAAACGCCATGGTGACCGGGGGCGGTTTCGAAAGGCGGAACCAGCGCGGCCACGTTGCGGACCACGAAAATCTCGCCCGGATTGACATCGAAGATCTGCGCCGGGTCCACCCGGCTGTCGGAACAGGCGATCACCATTACCTTGGGGGCCTGCCCGTCGCTCAGCGTTGCCCAGCGTTCCCGGCGCGGCGCCCATGCTGTTTCGCGGAAGCGGTGATATCCGGAAATCAGTTCGACGAGTTCGGGGCTGGTGTCAGTCATGCTGCCTTCAATGCCCCGCACCATTGCCACTGGCAAGCAGCTTGCCTAAGTGAAGGATTGATGACTGACCTATCCGCAGCGCCTCGCCCGCCACGCCAACGCAAGCCGGACTGGATCCGCGTAAAGGCGCCGGTCAGCCGTGGCTTCATGGAAACCCGCGAACTGATGCGCGGGCTCAACCTGAACACCGTGTGCGAAGAAGCAGCCTGCCCGAACATCGGCGAATGCTGGACCAAGAAACACGCCACGGTGATGATCCTTGGCGACGTGTGCACGCGCGCTTGCGCCTTCTGCAACGTCAAGACCGGGATGCCGCGCGCGGTGGATCCGCTGGAACCGGAACACGTCGCCACGGCAGCCGCGAAGATGGGGCTGGAACACATCGTCATCACCAGTGTCGACCGGGACGATCTGCCAGATGGCGGCGCGGGACAGTTCGTGAAGGTGATCAACGCCATCCGCCGTGAAGCGCCGGGTACCACGATCGAAATCCTCACCCCTGATTTCCGCGGCAAGATGCGCGCGGCGGTGGAAGCGATCTGCGAAGCCGGGCCGGACGTTTACAATCACAATCTTGAAACCGTGCCCCGGCTTTACCCCACGATCCGCCCCGGCGCGCGTTACTACGCCTCGCTGCGGTTGCTGGAAGAGGTAAAGGCGCACGATCCGATGATCTTCACCAAATCCGGTATCATGCTGGGGCTGGGGGAACAGCGGCTGGAAGTGCATCAGGTAATGGACGACATGCGCAGCGCGGATGTCGATTTCATAACCATGGGCCAGTACCTCCAGCCCACGCCCAAGCACGCCACGGTCGAAGAATTCGTCGAGCCCAAGACTTTCGCCGCCTACGGCGCGATCGCGCGGGCCAAGGGCTTCCTGCAAGTTGCCGCCACGCCGCTGACCCGCTCCAGCTATCACGCGGGCGATGATTTTGCCCAGATGAAGGCCGCGCGCGAAGCGAAACTGGCCAAGAAGAACGGCTGATGCCCGGTATCCGCGAAACCCGCCGCCTGCCGTTCACGGCAGAACAGATGTTCGATCTGGTGGCCGATGTCAGCCGTTATGGCGAATTCCTGCCGTGGGTGGTGGCCACCCGCGTGAAGTCCGATGACGGCAGCGAGATGGTGGCGGACATGCTGGTCGGCTTCAAGGCGCTGCGTGAAAAGTTCACGTCCCGCGTCATCAAGGCGCGGCCGGAACGGATCGAGGTGGTCTATATCGACGGGCCGATGCGCGATCTGGACAATACGTGGACCTTCCGCGACCTGCCGGAAGGCGGGTGCGAGATCGATTTCGCGGTCGATTTCAGCTTCCGCAACAAGATGTTCGAAATGCTGGCAGGCCAGTATTTCGACCGCGCTTTCCGCAAGATGGTGGAAGCGTTCGAAGTGCGGGCAGGTGAACTTTACGGCAGCAGCAGTTCCAGCGCGCAAAGCGCAGCCTGACGGCGGACGCCGGCGCGGTCCTTTTCCTCGAAGTGCCGCAGCTCTGCATCGGGCTTGCTTTCCCCGCGAATGGCGCGCGCAAAGACCACGGTGCCGACCGGCTTCTGTTCCGATCCGCCATCAGGCCCGGCAACACCGCTGATGGCCACGGCAATGTCCGCCCCGCTGCGTTGCAGCGCGCCCATCGCCATCGCGTAGACGCAGGCGACCGACACCGCACCAAAGGCATCGATGATGTCATCCGACACACCGAGCAGTTCGTGCTTGGCCTTGTTGGAATAGGTCACGAAGCTGCAATCGAGCACGGCAGATGATCCGGCGATTTCGGTGATCGCAGCTGCGACCAGCCCTCCGGTGCAGCTTTCCGCCACGGCTACCCGCCGTCCGGCAGCCAGATTGGCATCCACCACCTTGCGCGCAAGGTCCACGATATCGTCAGGCAACAGCGAATTGGTCATACCGGGGCTCCACAGATGGCCGGGTCATCCAGTTTTACCAGGCCCGCGATCAGGCCCAGCAGGGTTCCGGCCACTGCCGGGTCGATCCCCGACAGCGCCTGCATCAAAAGTTCGATCTTGCCGCACTGCTTTACATCGATCTGCGGTGCGACTTCCTGCACGATAAGGGCATCCACCAGCGGGCGGACGGCGCCGTCGGGCAGGGATGCAATCATCTGCATCATGTCCGCGTTCCCCGATCGGGCCTTGGCCGACGGGCCAGAAGCGGCCTTTGAGGCTTTGCGCGCAGCGATTTTCAACAGGCCCGATTTCGCTTGCGGCCATTCGGTGGGCTGCAACCGGACATAGCGGGCGCTCAGCGTTGCTCCGCCACGGGTGATGAAACCATCTGCAGCAAGATGGCCGGCGCAGCGCAACTGCACGCCTTGCACCAGCCCCGGCATGGCATAGACCGCCATCGCGCTCACTTCGGTTTCCGTCAGGCAATCCTGCGCGGCGGCGATACCCGGCATCACTGCGAGTGCGGAGGCGGCGCAAAATGCCAGCATATGGCGCGCGGATGTCATCACGCAGGTGTCCTGTTAAAGGGAACCAGTGTCGCCACGGCCTGTGCCGCAATGCCTTCGCCGCGTCCGGCAAAGCCGAGCCTTTCGGTCGTGGTGGCTTTCACGCTGACGGCCTCTACGCCTGTGCCCAGCAACTGTGCAAGCCGCGCGCGCATTGCGTCCCGATGCGGTCCGATCCGCGGGGCTTCGCAGATGATCGTCACGTCGACATTGCCCACGCAAAACCCTGCCTGCGCGGCCAGCGACACCGCATGTTCCAGAAAGCGCGACGAAGGGGCGCCGCGCCACTGCGGATCGCTGGGCGGGAAGTGCTGGCCGATATCCCCCGCGGCGGCAGCGCCGAGCACGGCATCGACCAGTGCGTGGATCGCCACGTCGGCATCGCTGTGGCCTGACAGGCCGAGCGGATGATCGATCCGTACCCCGCACAGCCACAGTTCTTCACCCGCCACCAGCCGATGGACATCGAACCCGGTGCCAGTGCGCGGCCATGCGGGCGCTGGCGAAGGAGATGGGGCTTGGGTCATGCTCTCTCCGGCAAAGTCCTGCGCGCCTGAAAAGTCTTGCGCGAAAGTCAGTTTGGCCAGCCGTTCGTCGCCATCGACCATGGCAACGTTGAGCCCGGCGGCCATTGCCACTTGCGCATCATCCCCTGCGGTGTCCACGCCTGTCCAGCAGCGATGCGCTGCCAGAATGTCCGCAAAGCGGAAAGCCTGCGGTGTCTGCACGCGGCGCAACTGTTCACGCGAGGCGCTGCCGCCCATCATGCCAGCCTGTTCGCGCGCGAGGCTGTCCACCACCGGCAGGACGGGAATTGCGCCGGGGTGGGTGCCCAAGGCAACCAGCAACCGATCCACCACCTGCACCGGGCAATCGGGCCGCGCGGCATCATGGATCAGGACGTATTGAGGGCTGGCGGGTTCCAGCGCGTCTAGCGCCAACCGCACCGAATCCTGCCGCGTTGCACCGCCCGTGACCAGTTGCACGCCAGAGATGCCGGCGAGAATGTCCGTTGCAATGTTGTCGGCACCAGCCGGAATGGCCACGACGATCGGCGCGGCTCCTGCCGCCGACAGCGCTTCCGCCGCGTGCCGCAGCACCGGTTTGCCGCGCCACAGGGCAAACTGCTTGGCCAGGGGCTGCCCGGCGCGCAGGCCTTGCCCGGCGGCAACGATGACCGCCGCAAACGGCATTACGCCGCCGGGCGCGGAATCGCTGCGCGGCTGTGGGCCATCCGGGTGCGAAGGCTCGCTCATGGTGCGGGCGGCTAGCTGCTTGCGGGCTCGCCCGCAATCCACTATGCGGCTGCCTGTTTTTTAGGCATCATTCCCGCATGACTTTGCTTCCCCATCCGCCGGCGTGTAAGCCGATCGATATCGGCCCGGTGCGGATCGATTGCCCGGTCGTGCTCGCACCGATGACGGGGGTGACCGATCTGCCGTTCCGCAAGCTGGTCCGCCGTTATGGTTCCGGTCTGAACGTGACCGAGATGATCGCCAGTGAGGCCGCCATCCGCGAAACGCGGCAATCGGTGCAGAAGGCGGCGTGGGACCGGATCGAGGAACCCGTGTCGATGCAGCTGGTCGGCTGCGATCCGGCAAGCATGGCGGAAGCGGCGAAATTGCAGGAAGGCAACGGCGCCGCCGTCATCGACATCAACTTCGGCTGCCCGGTGCGCAAGGTGGTGGGGCAACTGGCCGGATCGGCATTGATGCGCGAAGTTCCGCTGGCCACCCGGTTGATGGAAGCGACGGTCAAGGCAGTGTCCGTGCCGGTGACGGTGAAGATGCGCATGGGGTGGGATCATTCCGACCTTAACGCACCATCCTTAGCGAAAATCGCGGAAGATCTGGGCGTCAAGGCAATCGCCGTCCACGGCCGCACCCGCAACCAGATGTACAAGGGTGAAGCGGACTGGGCCTTCGTCCGCAAGGTGAAGGACGCGGTGTCCATCCCGGTGATCGTCAATGGCGATATCTGTTCGGTGGAAGACGCCGCTCAGGCGCTCGAGCAATCGGGCGCGGACGGGGTGATGATCGGGCGGGGCGCCTACGGCAAGCCGTGGCTGCTGGGACAGGTCATGCAGTGGTGGCAGACCGGTGAATACCGCGCAGAGCCTGATCTGGCGGAGCAGTTCGCGGTACTGAACGAACATTACCGCGCGATGCTCGATCATTATGGCGAAATCACCGGGGTGAAGCTCGCCCGCAAGCATCTGGGCTGGTATACCAAGGGCCTGCCGGGATCGGCCGATTTCCGGAACAAGGCCAATTTCATCGATCAGCCGGAACAGGTGCTCGCTGAAATCGCCCGCTTCTACGAACCGTTGTTGCAGCGGCACGCCGCGTGACGGAAGCGCCCGGGAACACCGGCGGCGGTCTGGGGACGCCGGGCGCGCGGGAACAGATTACCGGGCTGACATTCGCACTGCTGCTGGTGGGGCCGGATCTCGCCATCCGCGAAGTGAACCCGGCGGCGGAAAACCTCATCGGTCGCAGTGCCCGCCGCTTGCTGGGCCGCTCGATGCTCGAAGTCCTGCGTTTCGCCGAAGCGCACATCGGCGAACGGCTGCTGGCCGGAGATTCGCAACTGGTGGCGCGCAGCTTGGCCGTGAAGGTGGGCGGGCGCGAAATGGTCGTCAACCTGACCATCTCCCCTTTGCCGAGCGATCCGGGCTGGCGCGTGGTGACGCTGTCCGATGCCGGGCAGGGCGATCGCCTGAACGACGAAGATCGCGGGGCAGCCTTGCGTGGGCCGGCGGTGCTGGCACACGAGATCAAGAACCCGCTGGCGGCCATTCGCGGCGCTGCCCAATTGCTGGGCCGCAAGTTACCCGAAGGCGAACGGGCGATGACCAACCTGATCGCGGACGAAGTGGATCGTATCGCGCAGCTGATCGACCGGATGCAGCGGTTGGGGCGCGAACAGCCCGAACCCGTCGCGCCGATGAACCTGCACGCGGCCATCCGCCGGGCGCTCGAAACGGTGCGCGCGGCAGGCGGGCCGGAAATGACCATCCGCGAGGAATTCGATCCGTCGCTCCCGCCGGTCCTCGCCAATGAAGGGGCGCTGGTGCAGGTGCTGATCAATCTCGTGACCAATGCGCGCGACGCCTGCGCCGCCAGCAAGGCACCGGAAATCACCATCCGGACCCGGTTTGTCAGCGGGTTGGTAATGAATGTGATCCGGCTTGGCCGCCCAGTGAAGCTGCCGATCGAAGTGCAGGTCAGCGACAACGGCCCGGGATTCGATCCCGAAGTGCGCGATCACATCTTTGAACCCTTTGTCTCCAGCAAGAAGAACGGGCAGGGACTGGGGCTGGCGCTCGTCACCCGTCTGGTGCGCGACATGAACGGGCGCATCAGCCACGAACGTGATGAAGCAAGCGGGCAGACGCAGTTCCGCGTCCACCTGCCCATGGCGAAATAGGAAAGACACAAGGCATGACCCGCCGAGCACTGCTGGTTGAAGACGATGCGTCGATCGCCACTGTCATCACCGCCGCGCTGGAGGCCGAGGCTTTCACCGTGGCCCGCACGGACAGCATTGCCGGGCGCGACCTGCTGCTGCGCGACGGGCCTTATGACGTCATGCTGACCGACGTGCTGCTGACCGATGGCGATGGCATCGCCACGCTGGGCGAAGTGACCCGTGCATTCCCGGGAATGCCGGTCATCATTTTGTCGGCGCAGAACACGCTCGATACCGCAGTGCGAGCCACCGATACCGGGGCGTTCGAATATTTTCCCAAGCCATTCGATCTGGATGAACTGGTGCGCGCGGCCTGTCAGGCGGCTGACGGCAGCAATGCGCCGCAGGATGCCGCTGAAGACGTTGCCGAAGGGTTGCCGCTGATCGGTCGCAGCCAGGCGATGCAGGATGTCTACCGCATGATTACCCGTGTGCTGCGGAACGATCTGACGGTGCTGGTGTTGGGCGAATCCGGCACGGGCAAGGAACTGGTGGCCGAAGCGATCCACCAGCTGGGCGCGCGCAAGACGGGGCCGTTCGTGGCCGTCAACACCGCCGCCATTCCGCGTGAACTGATCGAAAGCGAACTGTTCGGGCATGAAAAGGGCGCGTTTACGGGGGCGGTTCAGCGCAGCATCGGCAAGTTCGAACAGGCGAACAAGGGAACGCTGTTCCTCGACGAAATCGGCGACATGCCGCCCGAAGCACAGACGCGGCTGTTGAGGGCATTGCAATCGGGCCGCATCCGCCGCGTGGGCGGGAACGAGGAAATCGCCATCGACGTGCGAATCGTGGCGGCCACCAACCGTGATCTGGCGCCGATGATCGCCGATGGTTCGTTCCGCGAAGACCTGTACTACCGGCTCAACGTGGTGCCGATCCATCTGCCGCCGCTGCGTGATCGCAAGGGCGATGTCGAACCGTTGGCCCGCCATTTCCTGCGCAGCGCGATGGACGAAGGCCTGCCGCCGCGCCGCCTGACGCGTGAAGCTGTCGCATTGCTGGATGAACAGCCATGGCGCGGCAACGTGCGTGAACTGCGCAATTTCATTTTCCGTGCCGCACTGCTGAGCCGCGAAGAAGACATCGATACCGGCACTGTCCGGCAACTGCTGGCCGATCAGCCCGGCGTGGAAACCGTTGCCGGTCCGTCCGACATGGCTTCGGCAGTCAACGCTTGGCTGGCACAAGTGCAACCGGCCCCTGGTACGGTCTATCACCGCGCGATTGCGGCGTTCGAGCGGCCGCTGTTCGAACATGCCTTGCGGGAAACGGCGGGCAACCAGCTGCGGGCGGCGGAGCTGCTCGGGATCAACCGCAATACGCTGCGCAAGCGGCTCGACGATCTGGCGATCGACCCGGAAATGTACACTCGTCGGCACTAGGCCGTCGCTTCATCGAAATAGTGCTTGCCCTGATGCAACAGGGGGTGTTGTATCAGGGCAACGATGGCCTCTCCCGAAGCAGCAATTCCCACCTCGCGCTTGCAGCGCCGCCTGCCTCGCTGGTGGCGGCGGATGCTCTTGCTGTCGCGGCAGATAAACCTGTTCCGCTGGCTGGAAATCGGCGCGGCGCTGGCGCTGATCCTGATGCTTGCCAGTTCGTATCTGACGCTGACGGGCGGAACCAATCCGCGGCAGATCGTGCCGTCGGGCAAGGCCGCGCTGATGCTGATCGGCACGCTGATCCCGGCGATGAGCCTGCTGGTCCTGTTCGGTCGCCGGCTGGCGATCCGCAGGGCAGGGGGCACTACCGCCCGGTTGCATGTAAACCTTGTGTTCTTCTTTTCGCTGGTGGCGGCGATCCCGACGCTGCTGGTGGCGATTTTCGCCAGCTTCCTGTTCCAGTCCGGCGTGGAATTCTGGTTTTCGGACAACCAGCGCGGCATTCTGGAAAACGCCAACCGGCTGGCGCAGGGCTATTACGATCAGAACCAGCGCGAAGTGGCGGGCGAAACAGTCGCCATGGCCAGCGATCTGCGGTTCGTCCTGCAACAGCAAAGCATGGCCAGCCAGGTATTTCAGGAACAGTATGCGTTGCAGGTCTATTCCCGCGGCCTGACGGAAAGCGCGGTGCTGCGACAGGGTGCCAACGGCCGGTGGGAAGTGGTCGCCATTGCTGATCCGGATGGATCCACCCGCAAGGATCGCATTTCCAAGGAAGCGCTCGCCACGTTGCGCGCGGGCGAACCGGTG
>JBDLVD010000070.1:0-9090 GCA_039804965.1 Pseudomonadota bacterium | reverse complement strand
CGACACGATCCGCATCGAAGGTTCGGGCGGATAGATGTAGGTGTTGCGGACCATGAACTCCTTCAGGATGTCGTTCTGGATGGTCCCGGCCAGCTTGTCCGTGTCGACGCCCTGCCGCTGCGCTGCGACGATGTAGAACGCCATGATCGGGATCACGGCCCCGTTCATCGTCATCGACACGCTCATCTCGTCCAGCGGAATATCGCGGAACAGCACTTCCATGTCGGCCACGGTGTCGATGGCCACGCCAGCCTTGCCGACATCGCCCACCACGCGCGGATGGTCGCTGTCATAGCCGCGATGGGTGGCGAGATCGAAGGCGACCGACAGGCCTTTCTGCCCGGCGGCGAGGTTGCGGCGGTAGAAGGCGTTGCTCTCCTCTGCCGTGGAGAAGCCCGCATACTGGCGGATGGTCCACGGCCGCCCGGTGTACATGCTGGCATAGGGGCCGCGGGTGAACGGCGCCTGCCCCGGCAGGCCCGGCCCTGCGGCGGGCAGATCGTCCGCCGTGTAAAGCGGCTTGATCGGAATGCCTTCGGGCGAAAGCCATGCCTTGGGATCACTCATGCCCGCGCGGCCTTTCCATCAATTCGGTCAGCATGCCGGCCATGTCGCGCGGGTGGAGGAAGAACACCGGGGTGCCGTGGGCGCCGATGCGAATTTGGCCCAGCACGCGCTTGCCGATGGCAGTGAAGTACGCATGGGCCGCTTGGATGTCCTCCACCTCGAACGCCAGGTGGTGCTGCCCGCCCTGCGGGTTGCGTTGCAGGAAACCGTGCAGGGGGGATGCATCGTCCAGCGGGGCGACCAGTTCCACCTGCGTGCCGCCATCCACCGGATTGACGAAGGCCACCCGCACGCCCTGAGCCGGCATGTCGAACGGCTCGGTCACGTCCACCGCGCCCATGACATCGCGCCAGAAGGCAAGGGCCGCAGCCATGTCCGGCACCGCGATGCCCACGTGATTCAACCGACCAAGTTTCATATGTAACCGGTAGGCTCCTGCTCCGGCGGGTCAAGCCCTGCCAGCGCAGACCCTAGCGCGGCAGCAGGCCATCCGCCAGCAGTTGGCCGACATGGTCGATCACCAGATGCGGCTTCTTGCCATCGGGCTGCGCGGCCCATTCTTCGCGGCTGGTCGATCCGCTGGCGACCGCGATGCCGATCGCGCCTTCGGCACGGGCCATCTGCATTTCCGCCACGGCATCATCACCCACCACGCCGACATCGGCGATTGCCATGCCCAGCTGCGCGGCGACGAACCGCATGGCATGGGCGCTGGGCTTGCCGGTGGGTTCCGGTTCCACACCCGTCACCCGCGAAATCGCGCCGTTGATGGCGCAGGAATAGCCGAAGCTCTTGCCTTCCTTGGTGGCGAAGAACGGCACGTCGCTGGCGGTCAGGAACGCGGCGCCATCCAGCACGGCCGAACAGGCGGCGTGGATGTGGTCCATCGTGCAGTCAGGATGCCAGGCGACATAGACCGCATCGGCCTGCGCCGCTTCGGCCGAACCCGGAACGCAGCACGGAATGCCAAGCTGTTCCAGCGCCTCGACCACGCCGGCCTGTCCCAGCACCAGCACGCGCTTGAAACCGCGCTGCGCCATCACGCCTGCGGCCACGGAATTGGGGGTGAACAGCCGGTCATCGCGAATGGGCAGGCCCACGGCACGCAGTTTCGGCCCTTGCACGCTGGAGGCATAGGCACTGCCGTTGGTCAGCGCGAGGTACGGCACGCCGCGTTCTTCCAGCGCGTTCAGCAGGTCCACCGCGCCGGGGATCACGGTATAACCGCCCAGCTTGCGGTCCGACAGGATCAGTGTCCCATCCAGATCGAACATGAAGCCTTGCGGCTGGCGGTCCAGAGTCATGCGTCGGCTTCCAGTTCGAGTTTGAATCCGGCCTTCTCCACGCTGACGCGGGTCAGATCGGTGCGGGCCAGCAGGCCGCGCAGCAGTTCCATCACCGGTCGGGCAATGGGGTTATAGACACGCGGGGCCGGACCGGCCGCCTGCATCGCGTCCACCAGATTGGCGGGCATGGTGGCGCGCAGCAGGAATTCCTCGTCCGAAAGGTTGGCCCCGATGCGGCGGCGCAGTTCGGAAAGTTCTGCCATGTGCGGTTCCGCCGCCAGTTCCTTCGTGCGCGGATTGGCCATGATGCGGTCCATCACGTCAGGCGCGATCGGCACGTTGGGGCGGCCAAAGCGGCCGATGGCATAACGGATGATCTCGTCCGGGATCACGGCATAGCGTTCCGCCGCCGTCACGTTCATCACCGCCTGCGTTTGCAACATCTGCGCGAACGGGGTCATCACGATCGGCCACCCCAGTTCTTCGCGCACGCGGCCCAGTTCTTCGATCACCGCGCCTTCCAGATGCGGCACGCGGTGGTCGGCCAGATGGCGGCGCATGGTGCCGACCATGCCGCCGGGCAGCTGGTGCTGGTAATAGGCGGCGTCGAACGCCATCGGCTTGCCCGTGGGCAGCCCTTCGGCCTCCGCCAGCGCGGAGAAATAGGCACCGACTTCTGCCACCGCGTCTTCGTCGATTTCCACCGTGTGGCCCATGGCCCGCAAGTTGCGGATCATCCGGTCCATCGGCGGGTTGCTGGTGCCATCCGCCGCGCCGCCGCTGGCGCATTGCATGGCCACCGCGCCAAGGCTGGCTGCTTCCAGATAGGCACCTTCGGCCTGACCGATGGTGCAGTGGGCGTGCATTTCCAGTGGTTTATCACCGATTTCGGCCATGATCGCCGGCACCAGCGTGGCGGCACGCTGTGCAGTCAGCAGGCCACCTGCATCCTTGATGTAGAACCCGTCGATATCGGGGCTGGCGGCCATGATCCGCGCGGCGGCGGCATAATGGGCGTCATCGTGGATCGGGCTGATGGTGAACACCAGCGCCCCCACCACCTGTTCGCCGCCTGCGCGCTTGACCAGCTTGGCCACTTCGACGTTGCTGGCGGCATCGTTCATCGGATCGGCCAGCGCAAAACGGCGGATGCCGTTGCGGGCCAGTGTGCGGAACGCCAGTTCCATGAATTCCGCACTCGCGGTTTCCCACGCGATGAAGCGGAAGCCGGTGGACAGGAATTGCAGCGGCGTGTTGCGGCAGATGTCCGCCATGCCACGGATGCGTTCCCACGGGTCTTCCTGCTTGTAGCGGACGGCCACGCCCATGTGGGTGCTGGTGGTGAAATCGATCGCCTTGTAACCGGCGCGTTCCATCGCCGGGGCGACGGACAGCGTGCGCGCGGTATCGACGCCCAGCGCCCCCCAAAGGCACTGGTTGCCATCGCGCAAGCTGGTTTCGACAAGCTGGATATTGGCCATCAGGCGGTTCCTTCTTCGGCGAGCATCCGGGCAAGAAAGCCGGTGTCCACGCCGCCGTGGGCGAATGCGGGATGTTGCAGAATGGTGGACTGGAACGCCGTGTTGGTGGCGATCCCTTCGATCCGGGTATCGGCCAGCGCCCGTTGCAACAGGGCAATCGCGCTTTCCCGGTCCGGCCCGTGGGCGATCACCTTGGCGATCATGGAATCATAGAACGGCGGCACCTTGGCCCCGTCCACGATGTGGGAATCGACGCGGATGCCCGCACCCTGCGGCCACTGCGCGCGCGCGACGGTGCCGGGGGAAGGGGCAAAGCCGTTGGCCGGGTCTTCCGCGTTGACGCGGCATTCCACGGCTGCGCCGGTGAAGGTCACGTCCGCCTGATCCAGCGCCAGCCCGCGGCCATCGGCAATGGCGATCTGCTGTTCCACCAGATCCACCCCGGTGACCATTTCCGTAACCGGATGTTCCACCTGGATGCGGGCGTTCATTTCGAGGAAGTAGAATTCGTCGCGCTTGATGTCGTACAGGAATTCGACCGTGCCCGCGCCGCGATAGTTGAGCCGCGCGGCAAAGCGCACCGCCGCTTCCAGCAGGCGTTCGCGGGTATCGGCGGGCAGGTGCGGGGCTGGGGTTTCCTCCACCAGCTTCTGATACCGGCGCTGCACCGAACAGTCGCGTTCGCCAAGGTGGATCACCTTGCCCGCGCCATCGCCCAGCAACTGCACTTCGATATGCCGCCCTTCGGCGACATAGCGTTCCAGATAGACGCGGGCATCGCCAAAGGCGGCGCCGGCTTCGGCGCTGGCCATGTCCATCGTGGGCAACAGGTCTTCCAGCCGTTCGACCAGCTTCATGCCGCGCCCGCCGCCGCCGCCCACGGCCTTGACCAGCAGCGGTGCGCCGATCTGCGCGCCCAGCGCGGCGGCTTCCTCCGGCGATCCGACCGGGCCGCCCGGCACCACCGGGACATCTGCCGCGATCGCTTCGGTGCGGGCGCGCAGCTTGTCGCCCACGGCTTCGATCTGCAGGGCGGTGGGGCCGATGAAGACGACCCCTTCCTTCTCGCACAGATTAGCCAGATCGGCACGTTCGGAAAGAAATCCATAACCTGGATGGATGGCATCGCACTGGCTGCCCAGCGCCGCCTGCACCACGGTTTCCACCTTCAGGTAACTGGCGCCGGGCTGCGACGGGCCAAGGCACAGCGTCCGGTCCGCCATTTGCGCGCCGAGCGAGGCGCGGTCCGCTTCGGACACGCCGAGCACGGTTTCGATCCCCAGCTTCTGGCAGGTGCGGATGATCCGCACCGCGATTTCGCCGCGGTTGGCAATGAAGATGCGTTTGATGGACATGGCGGCCGCCGTCAGTCGGGCTTGACGAGCAGCAGCACTTCGCCGTGTTCGACCAGTTCGCCGTTCTGGCCGGTGATTTCCACCACCGTGCCGCTGACCCCGGCGCGGGCCGAATTCATCAGCTTCATCACTTCGACGATGCCGATGATGGTATCGGGTTCCACCCGGTCACCCACTTCGACGAACGATGCTTCGCCGGGCTTGGGCGCGCGGTAGAAGATGCCGAGCAGCGGGCTTTTCACTTCGATCAGCCCTTCGCGCGACTGGGCCGCAACGGGGGCCGGCGCAGCGGCGACCGGTGCCGGAGCTGAAACCGGTGCAGGGGCTGAAACCGGGGCCGGGGCCGCAACCGGAGCAGGAGCCGCCACAGCGGCGGATCTGCCGCCGGCGCCGCTACGCACCAGTTCCAGCTTCACTCCATCCATTTCGAGGTTCAGCCGGTCGAAGCGCGATGCTTCGAGCAGGGCCATGATTTCCTCGATATCCTTGCGTGTAAGGCTCACTTGCGACCCCCAAAAATGTTCATGACGTGGGCCAGCGGATTGCCCTGCGGCGCGGCCACGGGGGCCACCACTTCCTTGGCTGACCAGACGGTTTCCGGGCGGCTTTGCAGCAGCAGCAGGTTGCCTGCCTTGTCCAGCGCCCATTCGATATCCTGCGGGCGGCCATAATGCCGTTCGATCCGGCGGCCCACTTCGCGCAATGCCATCAGCTGATCGTCGGTCAGGCAGGGGGCGTTGCGGATATCCGCTTCGTTTTCCACCTCCACGATGCCGCCACCCGGGGCGGGCACCTGTCGTGCGTGCTTTTCCGAAATGTCGCGCACGCTGATTTCGCCGGTGATCTTGCCCAGCACCCAGCGATCCGGCGTGACTTCGCCCGACACCACCGAACTGCCAAGGCCCCATGCGCCTTCGATCGTGATGACGGACTTGTCGCCCGTCAGCGGACTGCGGGTGAACATCACCCCGGCGCAGGCCGCATCCACCATTTCCTGCACTACCACCGCCATGGCCACGCCATCTTCCGGCAGGCCGTGCTTCTTGCGGTAAGTCATGCTTTCAACCGAATAGAGGCTGCCCCAGCATTCACGCACGCGGGCGACCATGTCGGCTGCATCCAGCACCCACAGGAACGTATCCTGAAGCCCGGCGAAGCTGGCATCTTCGGCATCTTCGGTGGTGGCGCTGGACCGCACCGCCACCGGAGATTTGCCGCCGGTCAGTTCCGCATGGGCGGCGGTGATCGCCTGATCCACGCTGGCGGGCATCGGTTCTTCCACCACGCGGCGGCGCAGTTCTTCGCTCAACGCCGTGACGGCTGCCAGATCGGACGCATCGACCGCTTCCACCAGCGCCCGCACCGGGGAACGGGCTTCCAGTGCTTCGAGAAACTGTTCGAAGGCACTGGTTGTTACCACGAAACCGGGCGGCACGGTGATGCCGGCATTGGTCAGTTCGCCAAGGCTGCCGCCCTTGCCGCCCACGGTGGGGCGGTCCTTGATCCCGACTTCACGGAACCACGCGACGGCGGAATGTGCTGCGCCCATGGTGTTATGCGTCCTCCAGAATGGTCACGGTGCCGCGGCCGCCATCGACGCGGATGCGCTGGCCGTCCTTGATCTTCTGCGTGGCGGTGCCGGTGCCGACCACGGCGGGCAGGCCATATTCGCGCGCCACGATGGCCATGTGGCTCATCGATCCGCCGATGTCGGACACGGCGGCGGAAATCTTCTGGAAGATCGGCGCCCAAGTGGGGTTGGTCACCTGGCAGACGAGGATATCGCCCTGTTGCAGGCGGCCGATTTCGCTGACCGACTTGACCACGCGCGCCGGCCCTTCGACCACGCCCGAACAGGCGGCAAAGCCCTTGAGTTCCTTGACGTTTTCAGTGCCGTCATCGAGCCAGCTGTCGAGGTTTTCGCGGGTGATGCCCCACAGCATGTTGATCGCCGGATCGTCGATCGCATCGGGCACGTTGCCCAGCGCGGGCGGGGTGGTGTGCTTGCCCCATTCCACGATCGCGGCCTTGCGCTGCGCCACAATGGCGGGCCAGTGCGACGGCCCGCGCGGGGTGCTGCCGATGCCCCAGGCCAGCATCAGATCGGTCAGCGCGCTTTCCACTTCGTAGCGGGTGAGGTGGAAGATATCTTCCTCCACGCCCTGCGGCCCGAAGAAGCCGTGTTCCACGAACAGGCGGCCGAATTCGCGGATCTTGTTGAAGAACAGGTTGGTGTACCAGTGTTCGCAGTAGAACTTGTGCCCTTCCACGTACGGGAACACGCGGTGCGCCAGTTCGATCAGCTGATCGTAAGTGGCGCGGTCTTCATCGGTGTCCAGCAGTTCGCGGTAATCGGCAACCAGCTGTTCGCGTTCCTCGATCAGCTGCGCGGTCGGGCGTTCGATGTTCACGCCGCCCTTCACCTTTTCGATATAGCCGGGCAGCGCGGCGAACGGCATCGACAGGTCGTCCTGCCAGCTGCGGTGATAGTGGTAGAACCCGTCGCCCGAAGACACGTTGAACCAAGGGTTGCGGCTGGTTTCCAGATCGGCCAGCCAGTCCTTGCCGGGGCCGACCTTGTCCAGTTCGGCCAGCACGCTGTCGATATCCATGCCATCGGTGAAATGATGGTCCACGCCCAGTTCCACCGCGCGGCGGGCAAGGCGTTTCACCTCTTCATCCGGGCGGAAGATTTCCGCTTCCATGCCGGCGACCATGCGGCTGATCGCCTGATCGGAGATTTCCGGGAAGGCCTTCTTGCAGAAATCGAAGAAGGTCATGTACGCGCCATAACCCAGCAGCAGGAATTCGAAGTGATGGTGCCACATGCGGTGGTACCCTTCGATCTGCTTCTGGAAGATATCGAGCAGCGAATGGTTGGTGGCCACGCCCTTGCCGGTGTGGGTGGTTTCCAGCGGTTCGTATTTCGGCAGGCTGGGGACGGGCAGCGCCTGCGCGTCCGCGATCAGCGCCTTCATCTTGACCTTCCACTCGTCGTACAACCGTTCCCAGTGTTCGTAGTAGTAGAAGGCGCGCTGCTGGAATTCGCCGACGCGTTCGGCGATTTCTTCCGGGTCCGTCACCGCCACGCCGCCGATGTAGACGCGGCCGTTGACGATCCGGTGTTCGACGCCCTTGGCCGTGGGCAGCACGTGGACGCGGGTGTTGAATGCCCCCATCGCGACATAGGCCGCTTCCGCCGTGATCATGTCGAAATGATGCATCGGTTCGGGGAAGTGCATGGAATTGTAGAACCAGAACTTGCCGTCATCTTCCGGCACGAACTGCGAATAATACGGGTGGGCGGCCTGCGCCGCTTCCGTACCCGGAATGGTGGCGACGGAACTCGGAAGCGGAAAGCCTTTGGCTTCGGACATATGCTGGCACCTCTCACGCACTGTTATGCGACCTGGCCGGACCGTTGCGGACTCGGATGCAGGGTTCTGCGATTGCCCGGGTTTTAACCTGCACGGGCGGCGGGGGTGAGGATTCGCGCGCAAACAGGATTGGACAATCGCGCATCGCGCAGACGCGGGTGCGCTGCCGTTGCAGCAGGGGTGCATCGTGATTGCAAAGTCACGCCGCGAAACAAAATTAGGTCATCGTGCAACGCCGTGCTAATGCAAAGGTGCTGACGTCGAATTTTGCGACGGACTTCGGCGCTATGTGTTTCGCTTTGCGGCGTTCTGCTGACGACGGTTTCCTTTCGATTGACGACCTGACGCACGACCCGGGGCGCATTTTCGCGATCCGGAACTCACGGTTTCTTGAAAGGAAACACTCATGCCGATCGGCACCGTAAAATTCTTCAACGCCGACAAGGGCTATGGCTTCATTCAGCCGGACGATGGCGGCGCGGACAGCTTCGTGCACATCACGGCCGTTCAGGCTGCCGGGATGCAGACGCTCGATAAGGATCAGCGTCTGACCTACGAAGTCGAGCAGGGCCGCAATGGCAAGGCTTCCGCAGTAAACCTGGCTTCTGCCTGATTTGCTGGCAGGGGCCGGTCCAGCGGGCCGGCCCCTGCATTTCCCTGTCCGGCTTCAGCCGACAGGATTACCGCCCCGCCATTCGCTGGGGGTAACACCGAACCGCTTGCGGAACGCCCGCGCGAAATATCCCGGATCGAGAAAACCGCACCGCCACGCGATTTCGCCCACGGCGATCCCGCCATTGCGCGGATCGGACAGCATGTCGCTCGCCCGGTCGAGCCGGGTGGCGTTCAGTTCCTGCACGAAACTGGTGCCGTTGCCGGCCAGCAGCGTTTGCAGATAGCGTTTGGAAATGCCCAGTTCCGCAGCCAGCAGATCGGGCGACAGGTCGGGATCGGCAAAGTCGTTTTCGATCCGCCGCAATACCTGCCGCGCCAGTTGCCCGCGATGGCGCGTGTTCTGCCTGTC
>JBDLVD010000069.1:0-9171 GCA_039804965.1 Pseudomonadota bacterium | reverse complement strand
CCAGCAGCATGAAACGCCCGCCGGTATCGCTATGCAGCCGCATCGGCACGCCCGGTTGCAGGATGGCGAGTTGATACAGCGCCAACGGCTGGCCATCCACGCTGCCTTGCCCGCCCACCAGCATCACCGCGCGTTCTTCCGCGCGGGCATCCACCGGCACGCTGCCGCCGGGTTGCAGCACGATTTCGGCATAGATCGTGTCAGCATGGGTGGTGGTGGGCGCACACTGACCCCACAGCGTGCCCATGATCACGCGCGCATGGCTGCGGGTATCTTCCACCACCGGCAGGCCGGTTTGCGCTTCGAAAGCTGGTGCGATTTCCTCCATCCCGTCGGGCAGGGCGAGCCACGTTTGCATGCCGTAAAGCTGCGGCCCCGCATCGCGTTCCGCCTGCGGGCTGCGTTCCGAATGGACGATCCCGCCGCCTGCCACCATCAGGTTGACCTGCCCGGGGCGGATAGTGGCGAAATTGCCCAGACTGTCGCGGTGATCGATCGCGCCCTGAAATAGCCACGTCACCGTGGACAGGCCGATGTGCGGATGCGGGCGCACGTCCATGCCGCTGCCCAGCGCCAGTTGTGCCGGGCCGAACTGATCGACGAAAATGAATGGCCCCACCATCGTCCGCCCCGGTGCGGGCAACACACGGCGCACCTCGAACTGGCCCAGATCATGGGCCACGGGCGCGATGGTCTGGACCACGCCCGTCATGGCTGGCCGACGCTTTCGCCCGGGGCAAAGGCGCGCACGGCCAGCGCGTGAACCCGCTGGCCCGGAATGTCGCCCAGCGCGCGGTTGACCATCCGTTGCCGTGCCAGCCGGTTCTGCCCGGCAAAGGCAACGCTTTCGATCACCACCGTGAAATGCGATTCGCCGCTGCCATCGTCGCCGGAATGGCCGGAATGGCGGGCGCTGTCGTTGATCACGTCCAGCCGGGTGGGCAGGAACGCGTGTTGCAGCAAAGTTTCGATTTCACGCGCTAGGGGGCCGCTCATTTCCGGTCCTTTTTCATGGCAGGGGGTTTCCTGAAGCCGGTTCTATCACCATCCTAATACGAATGCGCGGCGAGAAGTTTCACGGTCGATACCAATCGGATGGGCGGAATTGCCAGGCACCGGGCTGCGCCGATGCAGGGGAATTTCGCGCGCCGGGATCGCACCAGTCGGGTTTTGACGGGCCGGGCGACTGGCGGTGGTTCTGCCTGGAACACGTGCGCGAATTCAACGCCGGGTATGACTGGTTCGAAGGGATGAGCGCGGACGAGATACTGGCCGCGCAATCGCCTATCGCCGGATGGCAACGCGATACCCGCGCCTTCCGCGCCGATGGCGGGGCAGGGGCCGTGCCGCGCTGGGCCGATTTTGATGATCCGCTGGACGCCATCGGTGCGCGGGCGGCGGATATCCGGCGGCGCGCGGCGGGGGAACACCAACGCCGGGCCGATCACAGCCGCTTTACCCGTGCGGAGCGCGATGCACTGGAAGCGATGGGCCTGTCTGGCGATACCGATCGCACCGAATTGCGCCGCCGCTATTCGGAACTGGTGCGTCGCTTCCATCCCGATCGCAACGGCGGCGACCGGCGGCACGAAGCGCGCCTGCAACGCGTGGTGGAAGCCTACAACCTGCTGAAACGCGCGGCGGCCTTCGCCTAGCCAGCCCCGCGCATGTCGGCGATCAGGGCATTGTCGATGGCCTTGGCTGCCTGATAGGCCGGCCGCGCCCGCAACCGTTCCGCATAGCTGGCCAAGGCAGTGCGTGCCGGCATCGACTTGAACGTCTGGCCCCAGTCCACCGCCGATCCGACATAGACATCGGCCATGGTGAAGCGGGTGCCGCAGACATAGTCATGCGTCTGGAACCAGCCGTCCAGCGTATCGATGGTGCGGGCAAAGCTGCCGAAGCCGACGGTCGCTTCCTGTTCCGGCGTAGGATGCCATCCCATTGCGTTGCTGGTCACTGCCTGTTCCACCGGTCCGGCCGCGAAGAACAGCCATCGGAAATAGTCCGCCAGTTCATGTTCGCCCGGCAGCAATCCGGCCTGCGGATGCATCGCGGCAAGGTAATGGCACACGGCTGCCGCTTCGCTCACCACGTGGTCATGCCCGGCGTGGTGGTGGATGATTGTCGGCAGCTTGCCCATCGGGTTGGCGGCAAGGAAACCATCGGGCTTGTCCGGCCCGTAATTGACCAGCACCGGTTCGTAATCAGCGTTCACTTCGTGCAGCGCCCAGCGAGCGATCTGGGCGCGGCTCATCGGATTGAAGAAGAATGTATATTCAGCCACTGGGAGCTCCTGCATCAACGCCAATAGTCACGCGAATATACTTATCTGCCAGCCGCTTCGCACAGTTCCTTCAGCTGTGCCATGCATGCGCTCCAACCATCGTCGAACCCCATGTCGGCGTGGCGCTGGCTGGCTTCGGCGGTCCAATGCCGGGCGGTGGCGGTATAGCGGGTGCCAGTTCCTTCGGGAGCGATTTCCCAGACACCGATGATGAATGGATCGGCTGGTTGGAAATCGCCGGTCACCGCATCGGTGGAGATGAACCTGCGGCCTTCATCCCAAGCCAGATAGATGCCGCCGTGCCGATGCTGTTCGCCATCCGGGCCGTGCATCGTCACGTCGCAGCGCCCGCCAGCGCGCCGTTCCTGCACATCGAACACCGCACGCCACGGCCGCGGGCACCACCATTCTTCCTGCCGATAGGCCATGATCTGCCAGACCGTTTCGGGTGGTGCATCTATGAAGGTGGTGATGGACAGTTCGTGGGGCATGGCAGGCTCCGGCAACATGGCATCAATCCCGGTCGGGCGCTCCGGGCGGGAAATAGGACCGGAAGGGGCGGGCGTCTTCCACGCAGTGCGCCACTTCGGGCAGTATGAGCAGGTCGGCACGCAGACGGCGCAGCAGTGGCGCGTCTTCGGGAATGCGTTCGATCCAATCGGCATAGAACAGCGCCGGCGCTGCGGCACAGCTGACCAGATTGACGCCGCGAGGTATCGCATGGGCGCCCAGCCAATCTTCCAGCCAGCGGTAACAGCGGCGCAAACCTTCGCGCCCGCCCGCAAGCTCTGCCGGTTCGGGCGCTTGCGGGTTGGCGATGTGGGCATTGACCACCCGCTGCATCGCCGCCTGCACCGAAAGGTCGAACACCCGGTCCAGCATCCGCGCCGTGGCTGCCTCGTGCGGATCGGCGGGGATCAGGCGCAGCGCATCGGCGCGCGTGGCGGCAAGGTGTTCGATGATCCCGGTCGCTTCGATAACCGTCGTATCACCGTCCACCAGCACCGGAAATTTCCCGAGGGGATGGGCGGCGGCGACAAAGGCGTCGTGATCGGCATTACCCGAATAGACATGCCGGAAATCAAACGCTTCCCCCAGCGCATACAGCGGGATCAGCGCCTTCCAGGTATAGGACGAAAAGGGATGGCCATAGAGCGCCAGCATGGTCAGCCTGCCAATGCCGCGTCGATTGCCGCGATGTCGATCTTGCGCATGGTCATCATCGCTTCAAAGGCGCGCTTCTGTGCTGCGGGATCGGGGTGAGCCATCGCGCGGGTCAGCGCGCGCGGAGTGATCTGCCATGACAGGCCCCATTTGTCCTTGCACCAGCCACAGGCGCTTTCCTGCCCGCCGTTGCCGACGATGGCGTTCCAGTAACGATCTGTTTCTTCCTGCGTATCGGTATGGACCTGGAACGAGAAAGCTTCGGTGTGCTTGAACATCGGGCCGCCGTTGAGACCCATGCAGGCGATGCCGAGCACAGTGAATTCCACTGTCAGTTCATCCCCTTGGTGGCCCGATGGAAAGTCCGCCGGTGCGCGCGATATCGCCCCGACGGCGCTGTCGGGGAAGGTCGCGGCATAAAATTCCGCCGCTTCGCGTGCAGTGCCGTCATACCACAGGCACAGGCTGGCCTTTTCGGTCATCATCCCGCTCCTGCTTTGGGGCCGACGAAGGCGAGCGCAGTACCCGCCGCATCACGACCCTGGAAAATCCAGTCGCCGCCCGGCACTTCGTGGATGGCCCCTTGCACCATGAAGCCGTTGGCAAGGGCCGCCGCGTGCGCCGCGTCGATATCCGCCACACCGAAGTATGGCAGCCAGCGATCGGGTTGGCCCGCCGTGCTGACCGGGTTGATCGCGCCGATGTTCACGCCGTTGCAATCGATGAAGCGGTAATCGCCGGCCGCACCCATGGGCATGGATCGATCCGTGTTCCAGCCAAACAGCGCCTTGTAGAAGGCATCGGCGCGCGCCGCATCGGCTGTGTCGAGCTGGTTCCACCGGCAGTGGCCGGGGCTGGCCACGTCGAACAGATCGCTGGTGGCATCCGGCTGGCCGGGTGGAGGAGTGGGCGTCATCACGTAGAACGGCGCGCCGCCCGGATCGGCCAGCATCGCCATCCGCCCGGTTCCGGGCATGGTGGTGGGGGGCATATGCACCGTTGCGCCCAGTTTGGTGGCGGTGGCGACGGCATCATCGACATCGGCGACGTGGAAATAGAGCAGCCACGTCGGCCGGGCGCCCTGATCGGCCATGGCGGGCGAAATGGTCAGCACGCCGCCCGCATTGCCGCCATCGCCGCGCACGATCATGCGATATTCCGAGCCGCTGGGCATGGCCATGCCCTGCGCAGGGATCGCCCAGCCGAGCACGGCACGATACATCGGCGCGATGCCCGCCACATCGGGCACCATCAGTTCATACCAAATCGGATGGCCGGCCATAGTCATTCCCCTCGCTTCAAGATCGGTTCGAACCCGCCGAATATCATGCGCTTGCCGTCGAACGGCATGTCTTTGCCCATGTCTTCCATGCGCGGATCTTCCATCATCGCCTTTTGCGCGGCGTCCGCAGTGGCGCGGTCGGGCCAGGTGACCCAGCTGAACACCACCTTTTCACCCGGTTCCAGCGCAACCGCACGGCGGAAATCCGTCTGCTTGCCATCGGCCACGTCGGCTTCCCATGTTTCCACCTGGCTCAGCGCGCCGAGATCGCGGGCGATCGGCCAGAACTGTTCGGCCATCGCGCGGTATTCTTCGCGCTTGCCTTCGGGAACGGGGATGATGAAACCCTGTACGTACATGGCGTGTCTCCTTGCTGGCCCGAAAGCCGCCGTAAGGACGTCCGGCGTCAGGCAGCCGCTTCCGGCATTTTCTCTCCACTGGCGACAGCGGGGTCCATCCACATCGGTTCCCAGATATGCCCATCGGGATCTTCCACCGTGCGCTGATACATGAAGCCGTGGTCCTGCGCCGGGTTGAAATCGGCCGTGCCGCCAGCAGCGGCGCCGGCATTAACGAAGGCATCCACCGCTTCCCGGCTGTCCACGCTGACGCAAAGCGCCACTTGCGCGCTTTCGCGGGCATTGACGATGGCGCGGGTGGTGAAGGTCTTCCATAGATCATGCCCCAGCAGCATGACCTTGATCGTGTCCGACCACGACATTGCCGCAGCCTGTTCGTTGCTGAACTGCGGATTGAACGTGAAGCCGACCGCTTCATAGAACGAACGCGATCGCGCCGGATCGCTGACGGGCAGATTGACGAAGATCATGCTGTCCATTGCCTTGTCCTCTTATCGTGGCCGAATCGCCTCCTTGCATCTCATGCTACGCGTAGTTACTTAAGGCAACTGTGAAGTCACAAAAAGAAACCGATATGCCGGATGGGGCGCATGGCCGCTGGTATGAAGATGCCTGCGGCACCGCGTTCGCCATGGAACTGGTGGGGGAACGCTGGTCGTTGCTGGTCGTGCGCGAACTGCTTCTGGGTGGTCGGCGTTTCTCCGAACTGCGGCGGGCGCTGAACGGCATCAGTGCCAAGGTGCTGACCGAACGGCTGGAAAGCCTCGAACGTTCCGGCGCGCTGCGGAGGCGGATGCTGCCGCCGCCGATTTCCGCGCAGGTCTATGAATTGACCGAGTGGGGCTATGCGGCGGAGCCGGCGATCCAGGAACTGGGCCGCTGGGCCGCGCAATCGTCGTTGCACGATCCGACACTGCCGCTGTCGCCGGTATCGTTGATGATATCGTTTCGCACCATGCTGGATCGCCAAAAGGCACAGGGTTTCGATGCGGTGATCGGGTTCGAAGTGGCCGGGGATTGCGTGCTGACCACGCTGCGCGACGGGCAACTGACCCATCGCCGGGGGCCGACGGAGGGGGCGCAAGCGGTGTTCCGCGCGCCTGCCGCCCCACTTCTGGCGGCGATATTCTACGGCAAGGTGCCGTGGGCCGAACTGGCCGGGCAAGGGGTAGAGGTGGCAGGCGATGAAGCGCTGGCGTTGCGCTTCATCGACCTGTTCCATTTGCCGCCAAAGCTGGGCGGCGCAGCTGCGGCTTAGTGGGCGAGCGAGGCGAAAATGCCTGCTTCGCGATCAGCCACCAGCTTCCACGATGCGCGTTCGCACACGCGGCCATACCATGCGGCAAGCTTGGGGTGGGTGGCGGCATTCACGGCCCAGCCGGTGTAGGACAGCGTCTTGAAGGCGCAGGCCACGGCCACGTCACCGACGGAGAATTCGCCGTCCAGCCAGCCATCGCTGCCCAGCTGGCTTTCAAGGTAGTTCAGCGGACGCAGCAGCGCTTCTTCGGCGGCCACGGCAGCGGCTTCATCGCCTTCGGTGCCGAAGATCTTCGGCTTCAGGAAGCGGTTGTACACGATCGGCGCACCGGCCGGGATCAGCACGGTATCAGCCACTTCATCGAACCAAACGGCGCGGCCGCGGCCCTTGGCGTCGGCCGGCAGCAGGCGCGTGTCGGCATAGGCAGCTTCGATGTAGGCGACGATGGCGGTCGAATCGGCCAGCGAATAGTCGCCATCGGCAAGCGCCGGGATCTTGTGGAACGGGCTGACCTTGGAAAATTCCTCGTCCGGCTGGCTCGGGTTGCTCGGCGTCCATTCGAAATCCTGGCCCTTTTCCGCCAGCACTACCGCAACCTTGCGGACGAAAGGCGACAGCGGAAATCCATAAAGCTTCATTGGTAAGTTCCTCCCATATGCAGTCGTATCGCTTTGCCGTTGCAGCACTGTTGCAGCGCGGCTAGGCCCGGAATCGATGACCCAGAACAGCAGCACACACGACACGTCAAGCACCGCCATGGCAGCACCCGACATCGAAGTCGATGTCCGTGAAACCTTCGGCATCGATATCGACATGAAGGTTCCCGCCTTTTCCGTGGCGGACGAACGCGTGCCCGATGTGGACCCCAGTTACGTGTTCGATCCGGACACCACGCTGGCGATTCTGGCGGGCTTTGCCTTCAATCGCCGCGTGATGGTGCAGGGCTATCACGGCACGGGCAAATCGACCCATATCGAACAGGTCGCTGCGCGCCTGAAATGGCCGTGCATCCGCATCAACCTCGACGCGCACATCAGCCGGATCGACCTTGTCGGCCGCGATGCGATCGTGCTGCGCGATGGCTTGCAGGTTACCGAATTCCGCGAAGGCCTGCTGCCTTGGGCGCTGCAGCATCCGGTGGCGCTGGTGTTCGACGAATATGACGCCGGCCGCCCGGACGTGATGTTCGTGATCCAGCGTGTGCTGGAAACCGAAGGCAAGCTGACGCTGCTGGACCAGAACCGGGTGATCCGCCCGAACCCGAACTTCCGCATGTTCGCCACGGCCAACACGGTCGGGCTGGGGGATACCAGCGGGCTGTATCACGGCACGCAGGCGATCAATCAGGGCCAGATGGACCGCTGGAACATCGTGGTGGCGCTGAATTACCTGCCGCAGGAAACCGAACGCGCCATCGTCGGTGCGAAGACCAGCCTGGAACCCAAGCTGGTGGCCGACATGATCCGCGTGGCGGACCTTTCCCGCCAAGGCTTCATCAACGGCGACATCTCCACCGTGATGAGCCCGCGCACGGTCATCACCTGGGCGCAGAACACCGAGATCTTCAAGGATCCGGGCTATGCCTTCCGGCTCAGCTTCCTCAACAAGTGCGATGAAGCGGAACGGATGCTGGTGGCTGAATATTATCAGCGCGTGTTCGGTGTGGATCTGCCCGAAAGCGTGGTTGCAAAGGCGTAAGGCCATGATTCAGTTTGGCCGGGCCGCAGCAGCGGGCGTGCTGGCGTGTGCGCTGTTAGGCGGCACAAATGCGGTGGCGGCAGATGCACCGCAACCGCCGCAGCAATTGGCGCTCAAAGTGCAGCAATCGCCGATCGTGTTCCTCCCCGGACGGGTCGAGGCTGGTAGCGGCGATTTCAAGGAAATTCAGCTGATCGTGCAGGTTCCGCTGCGGTGGGCCATGTCCACGCGGCTGGCGCAGGAGGTTGTCGTCCAGAACGACAAGGGCGCGCTGACTTTCGCGAAAGGCGCTTTGCTGCCGGAAGTCGCCGTCCGGCGCGGATCGGCACGCGAAATCCTGTTCTTTGCCTTCTGCACCCGCAGCCGGGTTGCCGAAACCCGCGAAGGATCGGGGCTAGCCGGCGTGATGTTCGGCAGCATGCTGAACAGCCTGCGCGATGGCCAGCAGTGCCTGCAGGATACCAATGGCGATGGAAAGCTTGACCGGGCGATCGCGCTTGGAATGGGGCCGGACGTGGTCGATCTGGGGGCGGTGGAACCGGTGCCTTTCACCGAGTTGAAGGGCGAACCGATCAACCCCGATGCGGATTCAGCGCAGTTCATTCTCGCGCGCGTGGGGCGGCGGGCCATTTCGGTGAATTTCGGGATCCAGCAGCAGGGCGGCTGGCGCAGGTTCACCACGATGCAAAGCGGCCGCTTCCATGCCAATTCCTATTTCGATGTCGGCTACGGGGAAGGCCAGACCGCGCGCCACGAAGTGATGGGGCTGGGTTTCACGGTCGATCAGGCCGATCCCAAAGGCAACCACGCGACGGTCCGCTGGGAACCCGCCGCCACTCGCGACGAATTTGTGGTCGTGCCCGATTTTGTCCAGACGCGGACCTGCTATCTGGTCTGCTGATGCAGCCAGACAGCCGGTCCTGCTGCTTCGCCCTTACTTGCCCGGTGCGGGCAGTGGTGCGGGCAGAACCGGCAGCTTGTAGATCGTCATCGCCACGTTGCGGACGCCTTCGGGCGTCTGCCAATCCTTGCCTTGCGGTGTCACCGCGCCCATCGCCCCGACATAGAGCGTGCGGCGGTCCGGCCCTGCAATCGCCAGTGTGATCGCGCGGCGGGGGACGGG
>JBDLVD010000068.1:0-9396 GCA_039804965.1 Pseudomonadota bacterium | reverse complement strand
CTCGTTCGAAGTCCGGGCATGCATCTTGAGCAACTCAGCTTGTTCATCGTCAGAAAGAGCGTCGTTCAGCTCCCCCTTGTGAAAGAGCTTCGCGCGAGTCTTCAGGTGATCGACAGCATCATTATGTGCTTGAATTTTTGCGTTTGCCTTTTCGATTTCCCCATCCAGCCACTGTCGCATGTCGGACATCGCATGCTCAGATTCGCCGTGATACCAGACAAGGTAGGCATTCGCGGCTGACTTCATCGCGCTGGCCTTGGCATTTCCGTACTCGTTCGCAGCGGCATTCTTATACTGATTGATGTCATCAGCAGTGACCGGGGTGGGGAGGAAGATGTTTTCAGCAGTGTTCATGGTAGGTACTCCTTTTATGAGCATGTCACAGCGACATGCGTCAGGCAGACATGCGCTGACGGGAGACCACCTATTCTTCTTGACGCCTTGCCGCAGCAAAGGCCCATGTCGGTTTATGGGTGCTGCCGCTTAACTGACGCGGATTTTTTGGGAAGAGACGCATGACCCCACTGGAAAGGAAAAGACGGGAGGATCTCGGGCTAAGGGACGGGGATGATCTGGATATGGAGCTGGGGCTTGAGTGCGACCAAAGCGGCACACCAGCGCCTGCGATTGAGCCTCTTCCTATGGGAAAAGCTGATCCTCGAGGTCCATTTGGCAGCAAGGCGCTTGGGCCGGATTATGGACCGTTCACCGGGAACGTCTATTTCTACTGGTTCGAGTACATGAAGGCGTACCCGGGCTATCGTGATAGCGTTGGGATGTCTGCGTCGGTTCAGCCTAGGCAAGCACTCCGGGATTTCGACATTCAGGCGGATGAGGATTTCCCGTCATGGTGGGATAGGAAGGGAGCAGACTTATTCTACGACCTTTATGAGGATGAATCCCACGCCATTGAAGTCAGTCCCAAAGCGGACAAGAGCGATCTGGGTGATGGGTTGCTGGTTTATCTGCCTATCGACGGCAGCATACTCGTCGGGCGTTAGCCGGAATTCAGAGCGCAGCGGCTCTTTCAATTGCTTGGGTTTGCAAACGCGATCAGCCGAAATACCCATCCCGATAACTGCGGCAGGCAGGCAATAATGATCCTCGCTATTCAAGCTTCATCGCGTGGACCAAAGCGCGAATTCAGAGCCATAACGACCGCCTGACTGCGCCATCGATCATAGGGCGATTGACCAGCGGGAAGCTCTTTGAGTCAGGTGATGAATGACGGTTCGTGCATTGCGAGCCTGGTCCTTGAGCTGCTCAAGATAGCTTAAGCCAAGGCATCGCATTCATGTCTGATTTAGGTCGACATAACAAGGTCTTGGCAACAGAATCGAGCCATCAACAGATGGAGAAATGCTATGTCCCACCTTGCCAAACTGAACCTCAAGACCATCCAGAGGGTGATCCAGAAGGACCCTGTGATTGCACGCAGGGAGAAGCTGTTTGCCGGCATTGCCGAGCAGCACTTTGCGCTCGATGCCATGCTCTGCGGTGGACACTACGTGGTGGATGTAACGCGCTGGCGGAAGAATGACGCTGGCGAGCGGGTGCAGGTGGACGTGAAGAAGCGCGTTCGCCCTTGGTTCTTTGAGCAAGATAACGGGTGGTATGTGCAATGCCGCTATGGCGCTCGGGTGCTCACCATCAATGGCAAGAGCAATGCGGTGTTCGTGAACAAGCTTGAGGAAGTCGCTTCGGTGCTCGATGCCTTCAAGGCTGCCACTGAAAGCGGTGAGCTTGATGGCGCAGTTGTGGCCGCGATGAAGAAGGTGTCAAAGGCCTGATTGGCGCAGCCTCTCAGCCGCCATCTGAGGGGCTGAAAAAGTTTCACGTTTTGGGTAAGGTCTGTGCAACGTCGGATGCGGATGAACTTGCGCACTCACGATCAGCGACGCGAGAGTGCCCCATAAGCCTCTGATAAATCGATACAATTTTCGCGTTTTGAACTACTGCAACTGAGTGCTACCCATGGTTGCACACCGTGTAAGGTCACAAATCTGGCCGCATTGAAAAAGAACTGAAATTTCAACACGTTAGATTTTCGGTTCTTACACACATGTTACACACTAGAATTTATGACCCATAAGTCATTGATTTGTAAGGATAAAAAATACTCCGATTATGGAGTGGGAGTGACCGGCGCCAACAGTTCCGGCGCCGCCTAAAGCGCCACGAACTTGCCCGCCGCGCGGTCTTTGCGCACTTTCAGCCCGTCGAATACCTGCCCGCTCATCGCGATATAGACGCCGGGTGGGGCGACCTGCGCGGTGGCGAAAGCCATGCCGAGGTTGAAGGCGGCATCGCTTTGCGCAAAACGGGCAGGGGCCAACGCGCCGGTCAGGACCATGGTCTTGCCGGGCAAGCTGGCCAGCACCTTTGCCGTTTCGGTCATTGTATCGGTTCCGTGGGTCACCACCACGCGGCGTTCGGGTGCAGAGGCGATGGTAGCCGCGATCAGGGCGCGGTCCTCGTCCGTCAGGTCGAGGCTGTCCTTGCGCATCAGTTCCACCACCCGAAACGGGGCGGCAACCCGCGCTTCGGCCAGCAGGCCGCCGATCGCGCTGTCGGTTATCCGGTATTCCGACAGCGCATCAAAATAGGCCTTGTCGATGGTGCCGCCGGTGGTCAGCACCAAGATCGGTTGCGTTGGCATCCCGCCAGAATAGCGCGCTCAATCCCCGCGTGACAGCCCTTGCGTCAGTTTCGCCAGCAGCACCGCTGCGGGGACCAGCAGCACGATCAGGTTCCACACGGCGTAGATCGGCGGCAGCAGCAGATGAAAGAACAGGCCAGCGCCCAGCACGGGCACCATGGCAAGCGCAAAGGCGCTAAGGCCAATGCCCCCGCGCGGTGCGGCATAGGTGCTTTCGTACCGCTGCGCCTGCGTTTCCCCCAGCGCCAGGGGGCGGGGTTCCAGCATGGCGTGATAGGCCGGCAGGCGTAGCCACATCAGCCCCGCGCACAGCACCACCGATGCCAGTGCCAGCGCGCCCCACAAGGGATCGCGTTCCAGCACCAGCCCCCAATAGGCCGCACCGATGTTGACCGGCAGCAGCATGGCCAGCGCCAGCGGCACCACGCGCCTTGCCAGCAGCAGCACGCCTGCCGCCAGCATGATGCCAAAGGCCACGTCCAGCAGGCCACTGCTCTCCAGCGCCTGCATCAATTGCACCGCCAGGGCCCGCGTGCCACGCGGTTCGCGCACGAGCTGCCCGGCGAAGTGATTGATGCCGCCCAGCAGCATCCAGCCGCCAAGCACGAGCCGTGCGGGTGCGGAATGCCTCTTCATGGCTGCGCCTCCGGCTGGAAGGAACGCGGCGGGTGCCGCAATTCCAGCAGCGGGCGATAGGATGGCCACCATGCCGCGCACAGCAGCACGTTGGCCCCCAGCACGGCCCAGCCGTAATAGGCCGAAATCGATGTCCAGCCTTGCAGCACGACGTCCCAGTACCAGACGTTGAACGATACCGGCAGCAGCATCACCAGCGCCAGCGGCACCCGCCAGCCCAGCAGCAGCGCAAAACCGGCGAATATTTCCACCGCCTTCACCCCATCGAACAGGTGGCTGGCCACCAGTGCTTCCAGCACGGCGCGGCTTTCCGGCTGGTTGCCCGGCGGTTGCGGGAACAGCGGCCAGAAATGGTTGATCCCGGCGGGAATAAGCCAAGCGGCAAAGCCCAGCCGCAGCATCCACAGTGCAAGGCGCATCGCGCGCATCCTCCCCATGATCGGCCCGGTTCTGTGTCGGTGCCGTATCTGGCAGAGAACTTACGCCGCCGCGCGTGCTTGTAAAGCGCGGGGCGGCAAGGACTCTACCACGCAAAGCCCTGCTGCACCGCGCGCAGTTCGGCGGCGGAGCTGTGGCGACCCAGCACGGCGTTGCGGTGCGGGAACCTGCCGAAGCGGGCGATCATGCGATGATGGCTGCGGGCGAATGGCCCGCCGTATCGCGGGCCCAGCGCGGTGTAGTATCGCAGGGCCTGCATCTGATCGGCGATCTGTTCGCTGTGCATCAGCGGCATGGCCAGAAACTGCCGCTGCCCCGGCGTCAGGCACGCATCCCACCCCATGGCCAGTGCGCGGCGGGCGATCTGCCGTGACAGCGGGTCGTAAGCAAAAGCCTGCGCCGTGCCGCGATGGATGTTGCGCGGAACCTGATCGAACAGGATCACCGCGGCCAAGGCACCGTGCGGCCCGTCAAGGAATTCGTGTGCAGGGCGGCTGCCCAAGGCGGCAAGATCCGCGCCGAACCGGCGGCGCAATTCCGCATCGATCTGCGGATCGACGGCAAACCGCTGTTGCGGTGTCAGGTGATGGAACCAGTGATGGACAAGTTCGGCCGCCCAGCGGCGGGGCGGGGCGGCCAAGGATGTCAGCCCTGTTTCTTGTAAGGGACGAAGTCCTGCAGGAAGACCACGCCGCTGATGTTGCCGTTGTAGCGATCGAACGTGCGGGTCACGTCGGACGTGCACAGCTGGCCGCCCTGCCGTTCGATGATGACGGCATCATCGGTGCCGAGTGAACGCGGATCGTTCGGCCGCGCGACATAGACTGTATCGCCAGCATCATAGACGAGGCCGACCAGATCGATGACCTGAAGATCGTTGCTGCGCATCGCGGTGATGCATTTGACCGGCTGCCCGGCAACGCGGCCTTCCAGCATCTTGGCCAGCCGCGCTTCACCCTTTTCGGCGGTGGTGGCGGAACTGGCGGACGCAGTGACGGATCCCGTGGCAAGCGTGGTGGCGAGCGCGGCTGCAAGGATGGTATTAAGCGTTTTCATGGCTCATTCTCCCCAGATAGGGAACAGGATGATACCAGTGTGGTGAACGCGGCCTGACTCTGCAAGAACGGTCTCTGCAAGTGGCCTGTTTTTCAGGGCTCTATCGAACCGGCCACGGTTGCATTGGCTTCCGGCAGGGCGCCGGCGGACATTTCCGCCAGCCCGCGATGGGCAGGCCCGCCCTTCAGCACGAAGCGCCGGTCGCAATAACCGCAATCGGCATAGCCCGTTTCGTCGATCTGCAGATAGACGCGCGGGTGGCCAAGGGCGGCGGGGCGGAAGCCGGAACCGCCACGGATGCTGCCGGCACCATCGCACCAGGTGCGGGGTTCATCGACCAGAGTGGTTTCGGGGGCGGTATCGGGCGCGTGTTCCATGGTTGTCAGCCACTATCGCCACGCGGATCATCCCGCAATCCCCGTCGGCCCCTTTACGCGGCGGCAAACAGCGGCCAAATGGCGCGCATGGCACAAGCCGCTATCGAAATCCGCGACCTGGTGAAGGAATATGCAGCGCAGGGCGATGCCCCGCCCAAGCTGGCGCTGAAAGGCGTCAGCTTCGATGTGCCCGAAGGCAAGATCTTCGGCCTGCTGGGGCCCAACGGCGCGGGCAAGTCCACGCTGATCAACATCATGGCGGGCCTCGTCAACAAGACCAGCGGATCGGTCAACATCTGGGGCCACGACATCGATCGGGACCATCGCAACGCGAAGCTTTCGATCGGCATCGTGCCGCAGGAAATCGTGTTCGATCCGTTTTTCACCCCGTTCGAAGTGCTGGAAAACCAATCGGGCATGTATGGCGTGGCCAAGGCGCTGCGCCGGTCGGAAGACCTGCTGCGCGCGGTCCATCTGGCGGACAAGCGCGATGCCTATTCCCGTTCGCTGTCGGGCGGGATGAAGCGGCGGCTGCTGATCGCCAAGGCCATGGTCCATTCGCCGCCGGTACTGGTGCTGGACGAACCGACCGCAGGCGTGGACGTGGAACTGCGCCGCCAGCTGTGGGAACTGGTCAGCGAACTGAATGCCGAAGGCGTCACCGTGGTGCTGACCACGCATTACCTCGAAGAAGCCGAGGAACTGTGCGAACGGATCGCCATCATCAACCACGGTGAACTGATCGCCAACAAGCCGACCCGCGAACTGGTGGAAATGACGCGCGAAAAGATCGTTGCCGTCACGCTGGACCGCGACGTGGCCGCGCCGCCTGTCGACCGGTCGTTCCTGAAAGCGGAAAAGACCGGCGAACGCTCGGTCGAGATCACGTATAACAAGGACAAGACCACGGCCGGGCAGGTGCTGGCGCTGTTGCAGCAGCAGGGCTACGCGATCGAGGACGTGACCACCCGCGAAGCCGATCTGGAAGATGTCTTCGTGCAACTGACCACGGCAGTTCGCGCCGGAGAATAAGGCGCCGGCGGCCGGCAGGGGAAACCCTTGGGCTTGCCGGGTGGGCGGCCGGGGGGCATGACCTTGCCCCATGAATGACACAGCTTCGCATCACGACGTTCTCATCATCGGTTCTGGCGCTGCGGGGCTGACCGCGGCCCTGACGCTGGCCGAACATTGCCGCGTGCTGGTGCTGGCCAAGGGGCCGCTGACCAGCGGTTCCACCGCATGGGCGCAAGGCGGCATCGCGGCGGTGCTGGATGCAGGCGATACCTTTGCCGAACATATCGAAGATACCATGGTGGCAGGCGCGGGCCTGAACCGCCGCGAAACGGTGGAACGCGTGGTGGAACGCGCGCCTCACGCGATCCAGCGGCTGGTGGAACTGGGCGTGCCGTTCAACACCTACGGCCCCAACCTGCACCTGACGCGCGAAGGCGGCCATTCGCATCGCCGCATCGTGCATGTGAATGATGCCACCGGCTGGGCGGTGCAGGCGGCCTTGCTGAAGGCGGCGGAAGAAAACCCCAACATCACCCTGCTGCCCGATCGCACCTGCGTGGACCTGATCACCGGGCGGCATGAACAGCGGTATTCGGGATCGGGCCGGGTGTGGGGTGCCTATGCGCTCGACACCGCCACCGGCAATGTCGAAGCCTATACGGCCAAGGCGACGATTCTGGCGTCGGGCGGGGCGGGGCGGGTCTATCAGTTCAGCACCGCGCCGCGCGGGGCCACCGGCGATGGCATCGCCATGGCGTGGCGCGCGGGCGCACGCGTTTCCAACATGGAAATGATGCAGTTCCACCCAACCTGCCTGTACAATCTGGAGACGAAGAATTTCCTGATTACCGAGGCCGTACGGGGCGAAGGCGGGCGGCTGATCAATCCACGCACCGGCAAGCGGTTCATGGAATTCTACGATCCCAAGCGGATGGAACTGGCCCCGCGCGATGTGGTGGCCCGCGCGATCGACAGCGAGATCAAGCGCTTCGGGCTGGATTACGTCCATCTCGACATCAGCCACATGCCCGCGGAGTTCGTGAAGGAGCATTTCCCCAACATCCACGAAAAGCTGCTGGGCCTTGGCATCGACATGACCACTCAGCCGATCCCGGTGGTGCCGGCGCAGCATTATACCTGTGGCGGCATCCTGATCGATCTGGCCGGGCGCACCGATCTGCCGGGCCTCTATGCGGCGGGGGAATGCACCGAAAGCGGACTGCATGGCGCCAACCGCTTGGCCTCCAATTCGCTGCTCGAATGCTTTGTCTTCGGGGAAGCGGCGGCGCGCGACATCCTGTCACGCTGGGACAGTTTCGACGCCCCGCCGCCAGTGCGCGAATGGGACGAAAGCCGGGTCACCGATTCGGACGAAGAAGTGATCATCAAGCAGAACTGGACCGAAATCCGCCGCTTCATGTGGAATTACGTCGGCATCGTGCGCACCACCAAGCGGCTGGAACGCGCGGCCCACCGCATCAAGCTGCTGTATGATGAAATCGAGGATTACTACGGCCATTTCCGCGTGACGACGGACCTGATCGAACTGCGCAACCTGCTGCAATGTGCCGACCTGATCGTGCGCAGCGCGCTGAAACGGCAGGAAAGCCGTGGCCTGCACTACACGCTCGATTACCCCGAAACCTTGCCCGATGCGCGCGATACGGTGCTGGTGCCGTAACTCGTCGCGCCTGTTCCGGCGGCGCGGGTCAGAGGAACATCCGCCCCAGCAGGATCAGCGCCATCGCGCCCAGCACCGATGCGATGCAGCCCGGCTTGCTGAAATCGTTGCTACCCCGGCTGACCACCAGACTTGCGACCAGCGAGCCGCCGATGCCCAGCAGAATGGTGGCGATCCAGCCCATCGGCACGTCGCCGGGAAAGAAGAACCGTCCCAGCGCCCCGATGATCAGGCCGGAAAAGATCGCGCCGATGATATTGCCCATGTGCCTCTCCTGTATGGCCCAAGGTTAGCCCGCGGGGCCGCGCGTGCAAGCACCAACCGCACGATCATTGCGCGACATGATTCGATTGCATCCCGGCCATGCCCGGCATGGCCCCGCGCGGAATTTTTTCCGCAGGATCATTTTGCCTCTTGCGTGAACCGGCAGTGCCGCTTGCCTGCCGCGTCGCGCGGGGCGCGGGGATGAAGGCGGGTACAAGGCTGTGCCAAACGGCACTAATTATCCCTTAACCCTCTTGCGCCGGAATCGCTGTCGATTCACTATGGATGGTAGTCGGGTTGCCTGGGGCACCCACAAGACCTAGATTTTGGGGGTAGTGGCACCAAGGTGTGCAGCGCCATCCGAAACCGGTCTTGCGGCCCCTTTGGCAAGGCCCGGCAGGGGTGTGGCGGGGGATAAGTTTTTCACCGCCAGCGCGTGCATTTGGATAGGCTGGGGCTTCCCGCCGATTCGAACACATGCGGAACAGGGCGGAACGATCCGGTAGCGGGTCGATTGCAAATCAGGGGCTGCGCGAAGATGGATTTTCGGAACGGTGACGATGCGGCGATGAGCCTTGGCTTGACCGATGGCGGGCCTGCGCCGGCCACAGGGGCGACCGCGACCGAATCCGGTGCAGCCGGAAAGGCAGTGACGATGGAACGCAAGGATGCAGGTTCGGAAGAACTGGTCGCCAGCGCCGCCGCCGCGGCGATGGCAGCCGTGGCCAAGGCCGCCAAGGATGGCGATTCGAAATCGGTCCACGCCCGCCGTTTCAAGGTGGTGACCGACAGCAGCCGCGATGAACGGCTGACCGATTTCGGCAAGGACACCCTGACCGACCGTTACCTGCTGCCCGGCGAAAGCTATCAGGATCTGTTCGCCCGCGTGGCCGATGCCTATGCCGACGATCAGGATCACGCGCAGCGGTTGTACGATTACATTTCCAAGCTGTGGTTCATGCCGGCCACGCCGGTGCTGTCCAACGGCGGCACCAATCGCGGCCTGCCGATCAGCTGCTATCTCAATTCGGTGTCCGACAGCCTTGAAGGCATCGTCAACACCTGGAACGAAAACGTCTGGCTGGCATCGCGCGGCGGCGGCATCGGCACCTATTGGGGCAATGTGCGCGGCATTGGCGAACCGGTGGGCCTGAACGGCAAGACCAGCGGCATCATCCCGTTCGTTCGCGTGATGGACAGCCTGACGCTGGCGATTTCGCAAGGCTCGCTGCGCCGTGGTTCGGCCGCCTGCTATCTCGACGTCAGCCACC
>JBDLVD010000067.1:0-9514 GCA_039804965.1 Pseudomonadota bacterium | reverse complement strand
AGGCTCTTGGCGCTCTTGGGTTCGCGGAACAGGTAGAACGAAAGGCTTTCCGGCGTGCCGTAAGTCAGCCATTCCTCGATCGTCAGGCCGTTGCCCTTCGACTTGGAAATCTTCTCGCCATTTTCGTCGAGGAACAGTTCGTAGATCAGTCCTTCGGGCTTGCGCCCGCCAAGCACCTGCACGATGCGGCCCGACTGGGTGACGCTGTCCGTCAGATCCTTGCCGCACATTTCGTAATCGACGCCCAGCGCCAGCCAGCGCATCGCCCAGTCGACCTTCCATTGCAGCTTGGCCTGCCCGCCGAAGATCGACTGTTCCACGACTGCGCCATCGTCTTCGAACCGGACCATGCCGGTTTCCGCGTCCAGCACCTCGATCGGCACCTGCAACACCGCGCCGGTGGTGGGGCTGACCGGCAGCACCGGGGAATAGGTCTTGCGCCGTTCTTCGCGCAGGGTCGGCAGCATGATGCCCATGATCGCATCGTAACTGCGCAGCACATTGCGCAGGGCATCGTCGAAACCGCCGGAATTGTAGCGATCCGATGCGGAGACGAATTCGTAATCGAAGCCGAACCGGTCGAGGAATTCGCGCAGCATCGCGTTGTTGTGGTGGGCGAAGCTTTCGTGCGTGCCGAACGGGTCGGGAATGCGGCTCAGCGGCTTGTGCAGGTTGGCTTCCAGCACGGCCTTGTTGGGCACGTTGTCGGGCACCTTGCGCAGCCCGTCCATGTCATCGCTGAACGCCACCAGCCGGGTGGGCGCACCGCCTGACACGATTTCATAGGCGCGGCGCACCAGCGTGGTCCGCAGCACTTCCTGAAAGGTGCCGATGTGCGGCAGGCCGCTGGGGCCATACCCGGTTTCGAACAGCACGGCTGCACCGTCCGGTTTGCCATCGGGGAAGCGTTTGACCAGCTTCATCGCTTCCTGGAACGGCCAGGCCTTGGACACGCGAGCGGCGGCGATCAGTGCATCATCGAACATTGCCGCGCCTTCGCGGATGCGGCCGCGCGTTGCAAGTATTCTGATGCCATCGCTTCGCCGGCAAAACCGTTCACTCCCGCTACGATTCCCGTTGCGCGCGACATTAGCTGTGGCAGGATAAAGCCAACGATAACTGGGGGAATGACCGAACATGGCGCTGCAAGCCTATCCCGACGTGCCCTTGTTCCGGTATGGTTACACCAAGCTGACCGAAGCGCAGATCGCGGCAAAGCTGCCCCCTGCCGCCAGCCGCGGGCCAACTGGCAAGGGGCCACTGGACGGCGGCCTGGCCGGAACCACATTGCAATTCGTGGCCGATGGCGGGTCCACGATGACCTGGCAATTCCGCGCCAACAGGCGGGTGGAATTCAACGGCGTGGAAGCCGGATATGGCGCGCTGACGCTGGATCATGTCACCCTGATCGCGCATCTGGTGCCGGGCACCACCACCGGCTGGGCCGTGGCATGGGACCGGCGCAGCAATCTGGCGACCGCGTTCGAACTGTGGTTCGGCAACGACGGCCCCGCCCCGCAACCCCGCGAAGTGAACCGCGCGATCTGGCACGGCTATGTGCAAGGCACCGCCACCGCCACGGCAGAACGGCACAAGCCGACCCTGCGGCTCGAAGGGCGGGCCTTCATGTGGCAGGAAGATACCGGCCAACGGACGATCGATTACTACCCCTCGGTTTCCTATACCCATTGGGTGGAACTGGACCGGCTGAAGGAAGGGCGCGGCTATTCCGCACCGGCCGATTACATCCAGCTTACCGAGGACATCTACGCCTACACCCGCACGGAATCGGAGTTTTCCGGGCTGATGCAGCTGTATCTGATGGACGTGAACCGGTTGCAGCAGATCGGCGTGCGGCTGGGTTTCAACGGCGCGGACGAACTGGAATTTTACATGTTCCGCGGCACCGGCGAATGGCTGGGGCAGCTGGCCCGGTTCGAAAAATTCGGTGATTTCAGCGCCGAACCGCTCAAGATCGCGGATGGCAAGAAGGGCGAACGGCGGGTCTATCGCCCGTTGATGACGATGGACAAGCTGACCCCGGCGCAGATCAACACCATCGCCGCGCAGAAGACCGAAGTGTTCAGCAAGCCCAGCCCGATGGCGGGCAATGCCCTGCCCACCAACGGCGATCTGGCCGGCAAGTCCTTCGCCGTGCGGTACGATGGCGGGCCGGTGATGGAATACCGCTTCGACACTGCGGACCAGTTGCAATGGCGCAAGAACGGGGTCGGAAGCTTCACCACCGCGCGGTACAACGCGTGGCAGACGGTGCCCGGCGTGTTCATCTTCGGCCACCTGCTGGAAGGCACGCCCGACCATGATGGCCACATCGTGGTGGCCGATCTGGAACGCGGGATGGCGACTGCCTTTCGCGGCTATCTGAACACCCCCTACATCGCCAATGAAGCCGGGGCGCAAACGCTGTTCGGCAAGCTGGTGGGCAAAGGAATCCCCGACGCCGGAGCGCGGCGGCATCAACGCACGCACGATCTGCTGGGGCGGGCCTTCACATGGGAATATTCGCCCGGGCTCAATTCCATGCACCTCTACGCCACGCCCAACACCGTTTCATGGGTCATCCCCACGCCCGACGGGCACATGGGCACGGAATGGAGCGGCAGCGGCGATTTCATCAAGATCCGCGACCAGCTGTATTTCGCCCGCTGGCAGGAAGAAGCCTGCAACGGCACGCTGGGCACGATCCTGATCAACATGCGCACCATGCACGATGCCGGGATCGGCTATCACATGGGCGAAAAGGGCGGATTGTCGATGAGCGCGGTGGCAGGGATCGCCCGCCACGCCGGCAAGTTCGATGTCGCGCGTTTCTTTGCAGCAAAGGCATGACCAGCACCATGAACCAGCCCATCACCACCAGCCGCCGGTCGTTCCTGAAAAGCGGCGCACTGGTTGCCGCTCCGCTCGCCGCTGTCGCCGCAGTTCCTGTCGCCGCGCTGGGCGTTGACGGCTCCGCGTCTCGCCTTGCCCGGCTGGAGGATGAACGCGCGATCGAAGGGTTGCACCGCCAAGTGCTGCAAAAGCTCAACGGTGAAGGCGATTGCACCAGCCTGCGGATCGCGGCGGATGCGGTGCAGATCGATCCGGCCCTGCGCGCCATCGCCGAACAGCCCGGCGCCGAACGGGTGATCGAATTTGCCGACGGTGGCCACGCCGCCAGCACCCGGCATCTGTGCCGCGTGGAACTGGACAGCCATTTCAGCGGTGACAGCACTCTGGAAAAAATGGCTCGGTTCCAAGGCCATGGCAGCCATCAACGCGCGGAAAATCGTGTGTTGCAGACCGATTACGTGAAGGGCAAGGATGGCTGGAAAATCGCAAGGCTGGCCCTCGCCTGACCTTGCCTGTGGAGAGAGCATGATGAGGATCCTGTCTACCGTCGCACTGGCCGCGCTGATGGCCGGTTGCACCACGCAGGCCAGCGTGGAAACGCCAACCGCCGCGCCCAAGCTTGCCGCCGGGCCGGAAGCCTGCTCCGCGGTACAGGCAGCGGCGCTCGGCGCGCGCGAAGCCGCAGGCACTTGGGTAGACGCAAAAGACGGCCTGCCGGCCTATTGCGAAGTGAAGGCGGTCCTGTCCCCGGCAGCCGGATCCAACATCGGCGTCGTCTATCGCCTGCCTGCCGCTTGGAACGGCAAGGTGCTGGGCCTTGGCGGCGGCGGCTGGGCAGGCAATGTCACGCTGATGGCCGCAACCGAAGGGCTGAAGGCCGGTTACGCCACCTTGCAGACCGATGGCGGCCACCCCGGCACCAGCCCGTGGGACAATGCCTGGGCCGCCAATCCCGAAGCGGCGACCGATTTCGCCTGGCGCGCTGTCCATGAAATGACCGTGGCCGGCAAGAAGCTGGCGACCGCCCATTATGCCCGCGCACCGAAGAAGGCCTATTTCCAGGGCTGTTCCACCGGCGGCCGCATGGCGCTGATGGAAGCGCAGCGTTTCCCCGCAGATTACGACGCGATCAGCGCCGGTGCGCCGGTCTATACCTTGCAGGTGCAGACCAGCGCCGTGCTGCGCAACAACACCTTTGCCGCCGGCAGCGGTGCAGGCGGCTTCACCGCCGCCGATCTGCAACTGGCGAAGGACACCGCGCTGGCCACCTGCGATGCGGCTGACGGGTTGAAGGATGGGTTGATCAACAATCCGCGCGCCTGCCAATTCGATCCGGGCGTGCTGCAGTGCAAGGGTGCAAAGACGGCCAGCTGCCTCACCCCGGCACAGGTCACGTCGCTGCGGGCGGTCTATACCGGTGTCAAATCGCCGGACGGCCAATGGGCGATGTTCCCGATGAGCCCCGGGGGCGAAACCGGCTGGAGCCTGTTCGTCGGCACCGAAGGCAAAGGCAGTGATGCCACCGGCGGCGGCGGCCTGATGGGGTTGGCCAACCTGCTGTTCGGCGGGCGTTCGGTCAACTTCGCGGCGCTGGATCCCAATGTCGACGTTCCGCAACTGCGCAGCAGCGCCTTTGCGCAGATGTATGAAGCGAAAAACCCCGATCTTTCCGGCTTCTTCGGCCACGGCGGCAAGCTGATCCTGTGGCACGGGGAAAACGATCCCGGCCCCAGCCCGATTGGCACCAACGATTACAATCGTGCCGTTCTGGCTAAAAATGCAGCAGCAACGAACCAGTTGCGTTATTTCCTGCTGCCCGGCGTCGAACATTGCCGTGGTGGGCCAGGCGCAGACCAGATCGCCTTGCTCGAAGCGCTCGACCATTGGGACGAAAGTGGCAAGGCGCCCGACGTGCTGGTGGGGACCAAGGCCGATACCACGATCACCCGCCCGCATTGCGCGTGGCCCAAATCCGCGCACTATCGTGGCAACGGCAACCCGAACGATCCGGCAAGCTGGCAATGCCTCGCGCATAGCTGACGCTTGAGGGTAACTGATACGATCAAGGGGCGGCCCGATTGTCGGACCGCCCCTTTTCTGCGCGCCCAGGGGTTCAGGCGGCAGATAGTGGTTCAGGCAGCGGCGGCGTAACGGCGACGCGCCACCAACGGCCAGTTCTGGGGATAATCGCCAAGGTCGATCAGCGGATCACGATCGGCAAAATCGTGGCCCAGCGATTGCAGGATCAAGCGTGCCCGCTTCGTCCGTGCCTTGCGGCTGGCGAAGGGATTGGCCCGATCCGGCCGTGCTTCCACCATCCGCTGCAACAGGGCGCTGCGTTCCTGATAATTTGCTGGCGCGGTTCGCGGCAGGGCAACACGGCCATCGTGCCGCACAAATTCAGCAGCGCGCGGGGCTGCGGGAACGCTCTGCGCAGTGGGAACAGGCGGCTGCTGATCAACCACCCGCGGCTTTTCCACGATGGCGATTTCGCCCGGGTCGATGACGTCACGCTTGCGACGGCGCAAGGCAACCGCCCCCAACACGCCAAGGCCCGCCACGGCAAGACCACCGAGCAACGGCCCGGCCAGCGAAGGTTCCTGCGTTACCACGGGGGCGGGAAGCGGAGCAGGTTCGGCCATCGCGGCGGGGGCAACAGGTGCCAGATCTTCCACCGTTGCTGCAGGCGGCACGGCAACCGGCGCTGCCGCTAGCGGCGCGGTTTCGGCAACAGGTTCCGGCTCGGCCACGGCACGCGCCGCGGGTGCCGCAGCGCGGCGCGGTTGGGCCGATGCGGCGGCAGGAGCTGGCGCAACGGTAGCGGCGGGTTCCGGTGCTGCATCGACCGGCACCGCCTGCACCACCGGGGTGGACACGCTGGGCACATTGGCGTCCGGAGCGGCCACATCCGGCAGCACGATTACCGGAGCAGGTGGCGGCGCAACGTCCTGTGCAAACGCCGGGGTGAAATTCAACGCCAGCACAGCGGCAATCGCGGTGGAGGCGGTGCGAGTGGTTGTGAGCATGTGTTTCATGCCAGCAAAACCGCCCAATGCCAGCGCGCGTTCCTAAATCTGCGGTTCAGGAAGCAGCCAATATATTGAAATTGCTACCACCTCACCCTCTCCTTTCGCGGCTGGCCGACCGTGGAATACGGCCAGCCGTGCAGCGAAACGGGCCGCAGGGGTAGTGTTTGCACGATCCAGCGCCTGCCCTGTGTTTACTTTTCGTTCCGCGCTGCACATGGTCCGTCGATGCCCGCCCTCCCCCTTCAGGCGCTCCACGCGAGTCACTCCGGCACATGGCTGCGCGGGGCCAATGGCAGCACGCGCGGGGTCGGCAAGGGGGAAGCCGTGGTGGCGGCGGCCGATACGCCGCTGCTGTTGCTGAATGCGCCGCTGGTCGCCAGCAGGCTGGGTTATCCCGACCTTTCCGGGCTGGACCTGCTCGAACTTTTCGCATTCGTTCATCCTGCCCGCTTCGTGGTGCCGACGCCCAAGGGGATCGCCCACGCGCTCGGTCTGGCCGAACCCGCAGGCGATGATGGCGTGCCGGCGCTGTTGCAGGATGCAGCCGGCGCTTTGTTGCAGCGGTGCGAAGCGGAAGACTGGCCCGAACGGGACGGTGCGTGGAGCGCGCTGCAATCGCTGGCCCGGATGCGCTGGCCGTGGGCGCAAGTGCTGGCCCCGCATATCCGCCAGCCGCAGCAGGCGGAAAAGTGGCTGTTTTCCCGCTTGCCCGAATGGGAAGAAACCCCCGAACGGCCACAGCCCGGCAACGTTTTGATCGAAGAGGAAGAAATCGAAGCGCGCCTCGCCCGGCTGACTGGCGAAGGGGCGGAACGGCGCGAAGGACAGCGCAACTATGCCCGCGAAGCAGGGCGCGTGTTCGCCCCGCGCACGCGGCGCAATGTGCCGCACCTGTTGCTGGCACAGGCAGGCACCGGCATCGGCAAGACGCTGGGCTATCTCGCGCCGGCATCCCTGTGGGCGGAACGATCGCAAGGCACGGTGTGGGTGTCCACTTACACCAAGAACCTGCAGCGCCAATTGCGCCGCGAAAGCGCGCGCGCATGGCCCGCCCGCCGCGAAGACGGCAGCCAGCCTGTTGTGGTGCGCAAGGGGCGCGAAAACTACCTCTGCCTGCTCAACCTCGAAGACGCGCTGCAAGGCGGCTTTGGCGGACGCATGGCGGTGCTGGCGCAACTGGTGGCGCGCTGGGCAGCCTATACGCAGGATGGCGACATGATCGGCGGCGATCTGCCGGGCTGGCTGGGGACATTGTTCCGCAACCGGGCGATCAAGAGCCTGACCGACCAGCGCGGCGAATGCGTCTATGCCGGGTGCCCGCATTACCGCAAATGTTTCATCGAACGGTCAGCCCGCGCCAGCGCGCAGGCCGATCTCGTCATCGCCAACCACGCGCTGGTGATGATCAACGCTGCGCGCGGGCGCGATCATGCCCAGCGCCCCAGCCGCATCGTGTTCGACGAAGGACACCACGTGTTCGACGCGGCAGACAGCACCTTCGCCGCCGCACTGACAGGGGCAGAGGCGGTGGAACTGCGCCGCTGGATCAAGGGGCCGGAGCGCGGCAGCAAGGGCCGCCGCCGGGGCCTATCCGCCCGATTGGCCGATGTGGCCAGTTATGACGAGGCCGGCGGCAAGGCCGTAGCCGCCGCCACTGATGCTGCCGATGCACTGCCCGGCGATGGCTGGCTGCAACGGCTGGCTGAAGGCGCGCCATCGGGGCCGCTGGAAGAACTGCTCGCCGCCGTGCGCGCCGTCACTTACGCCCGCGATGAAAGTGGCGGCACCGAAGCGGGGTACGCGCTGGAAACCGAAGCCGCCAACCTGACCGGCGATTTCGTCGAACGGGCGCAGGCTGCGGCGGAGGCTTTGGCCGAAATACGCCAGCCGCTGATCCGGCTCGGCCTGCGGCTGGAGGCCCTGATCGAAGACGGGCCAGACTGGCTGGACGGGCAAGGCCGCGCGCGGATCGATGGCACACGTCATTCGCTGGCGTGGCGCATCGATACCCTTGCCGCTTGGGAGGCCCTGCTCGGCCGCCTTGGCGGTCCGGCAGATCCGGATTTTATCGACTGGCTGGCCGTCGACAGGAACGAAGCGCGCGAATTCGACATCGGGCTGCACCGCCACTTCCTCGATCCCATGAAACCTTTTGCCAAGGTGGTGCTGGAGCCATCGCACGGCATCATGGTGACCAGCGCCACCCTGCGCGATGGGGATGACTGGCAGGCCGCCATTGCCCGATCCGGCGCGCAGCATCTCGATCTGGCCCCGCTGCTGACCAGTGCGGAAAGCCCGTTCGATTATGCCTCACGGGCGGAAGTGCTGATCGTCACAGACGTGCCCAAGGGCGACATTTCGGCGCTGGCCGGGGCCTATGGCCGCATGATCGAAGCGGCGGGCGGCGGGGTGCTGGGCCTGTTCACCGCGATCCGCCGGATGCGCGCAGTGCATGGCCGCATCGCCGATCGGCTCGCGCGGGCGGGGTTGCCGCTTTACGCCCAGCACGTGGACCCGATCGACACCGGCACGCTGGTGGACATTTTCCGCGACGATCCGAAGTCCAGTCTGCTGGGGACCGATGCCTTGCGTGACGGGGTGGACGTGCCCGGCGAATCGCTGCGCTGCGTGGTGATGGAACAGGTGCCGTGGCCCAAACCATCGATCCTGCACCGCGCCCGCCGTGCGGCAAATGGCGGATCGGCGCATGATGACAGGATCATCCGCGCCCGGCTGGAGCAGGCGTTCGGGCGGCTGATCCGCAGCAAGGACGATCGCGGCCATTTCGTGGTCCTCTCTGCAGCCTTCCCCAGCCGCCTGCTGACCGCGTTTCCGCCCGGCACCCCGGTAATCCGCTGCACGCTGGACGAAGCTCTGCAGCGCGTCGCCGCGGGCGTTTCGGTCTTGCCTGAAACGGCAACACAGACCACTCAACAGGAATGAAGCTGCTCGGCCTCCTGCGTCATGCCAAGTCGGATTGGGACGATCTGGCCTTGCGTGATTTCGATCGCGGGCTGAACCAGCGGGGGCGCACCGGCGCGGCGCTGATGGGCCATCACATCGTCGATCATGGCGTGCGCTGGGATATGGCGCTGGCCAGCCCGGCCGAACGGGTAAAAACCACTCTGGAAGCCAGCCGCCTGACCATGCCCATCACCTGGGACCAGCGCGCTTATCTGGCGGACAGCGATTCGCTGCTGATGCTGCTGCGCGCCCTGCCCCGCGACGCCGACAGCGTGCTGCTGGCCGCGCACAACCCGGGCCTGCACGACCTGTTGCTGACGCTGGCCGATCCGAAGGACGCACACGGCACGGGCAACGACGCGCTGTTCGAAGCCGCTGCGGAAAAATTCCCGACCGCAGCATTCGCCGTCCTGAAACTGGATATTGCGGACTGGGCGGATTGTGCGCCCGGTTGCGGCCGTCTGGTGCATTTTGCCCGCCCGCGCGATCTGGACCCGGCATTGGGCCCGATCGCTTACGGTTGATCAGGCCCGCAGTTATGCCAGTGCGGCGGCCAGTCGCGTGCGGATCGCGCGCAATTGCGGAATAATATCCGGAGCAGTCGCTTCTGCCGGCGCTGGCACCTGTGCAGGCGGCGCAACTGGAACAGGCGCAGGCTGAGGGGCAGA
>JBDLVD010000066.1:0-9584 GCA_039804965.1 Pseudomonadota bacterium | reverse complement strand
CGCGCTGGCCGGGATTATCGTGCGCAATTCCATCCTGCTGGTCGATTTCATCCGGCACACCCGCAGCCCGAACAAGAGCTTGCGGCAGACACTGATCGAAGCAGGGCAGATCCGTTTCAAGCCAATCGTGCTGACCGCGGCAGCGGCGATGATCGGGGCAGCGGTGATTTTGACCGATCCGATCTTTCAGGGGCTTGCCATTTCGCTGCTGTTCGGCTTGGCATCCTCCACGCTGCTGACGGTGCTGGTCATCCCCGCGATCTATGTCGTGTTGCGCGATGATGGGCAGCTGCTCGCCAAGGAAAACGCATGAAACCCACCGATCTCGATGACCTGAAAGCCAACGCCGCGCGCATGGCCGGGCGGCTGAAGCTGATGGGCCACCCGGAACGCCTGCTGATGCTGTGCCGGATGGATGAAGGGGAAGTTTCGGTGACCGAGCTGGTCGAACTGACCGGCCTTTCCCAATCGTCGGTTTCGCAGCATCTGGCGCTGCTGCGCGATGAAGCCGCTGTCAGCGTGCGCGGCGAAGCGCAGACGCGCTATTACAGCCTGACAGATCCGGTGGTGCGCGGTGTCATCACGGCGCTGTGCGCCCTGTGCGGCGAAACCGAAGCGGGTTAACCCCGCCCGATGAACGGCATGTGCGTGGCCATGATGGTCATGAACTGCACATTGGTGTCCAGCGGCAGCCCGGCCATGTAGGCGACGGCATCGCCAGCCTTGGCCACGTCCATCATCGGTTCGTCCCGCCGCGATCCATCGGCCTGCAGAGCGCCCTTGCCCGCCGAACCGCCAAGGTCGGTGGTCGCGTTGCCGATATCGATCTGGCCGCAGGCGATGTTGAACGGCCGCCCTTCCAGCGCCGCACACTTGGTCAGCCCGGTCACCGCGTGTTTGGTGGCGGTATAGGCAATCGATTGCAGCCGCGGCACGTGGGCGGACAGCGAACCGTTGTTGATGATGCGTCCGCCTTGCGGATGCTGCGCCTTCATCACCCGGAACGCCGCTTGCAGGCAGTGGAACGCACCGTTGAGGTTGACCGAAACCAGTCGGTTCCAGTCCGCCACCGCCATCTGTTCCAACGGCGTTGCGGGCAAGGCCAGCCCGGCATTGTTGAACAGCAGGTCCACCCGCCCGAAATGCGCCACCGCCGCATCGAACAGCGCATCGACCGATGCGGCTTCGGCCACGTCGGCGGTCACCACCAATGACTGTACAGCACCCAGCATCGCGGCCGTTTCGCGCAGCGGAGCCTCGCGCCGACCGGCCAGCACCAACCGGTGCCCGTCGCGCCCCAGCGCCAGCGCCGCGGCGCGGCCAATGCCGCTGCCCGCCCCTGTGACGAGGGCTACCGGCCCGCTCACGCGATTGCACTCGGCAACGGGGTGCCGGCCACAATGGCATCGATGTTGGCCATCACCAGATCAGCCATGGCCTGCCGCGTTTCCGCCGTGGCGCTGGCGACGTGCGGGGTCAGCACGGTACTGCCCGCCTGTCGCAACCCATCGGGCACGCGCGGTTCGTCGGCATAGACATCCAGCGCCGCGCCGCTGATCGTGCCGGCCTGCAAGGCGGCGATCAGCGCGGCTTCGTCCACCACCGATCCACGCGATACGTTCACCAGCACGCCCTGCGGGCCCAGCGCATCGAGCACGCGGGCATCGACCAGTTTCTGCGTATCGGCATTGGCCGCGCAGGCGACGATCAGCACATCGGCCCAGCGCGCCAGTTCCACCGGATCGGGCAGGAACGCCATGCCGTTGCCGCGATCGCTGCGGGCGGAATAGGCGACCGGGCCGAAGGCGCGCAGCCGGTCCGCAATCGCGCCCCCGATCTGACCCAGCCCCAGCACGCCAAAGCGCGATCCGGTGACCTTGCGCGCCAGCGGCATTTCCCCGCCCGGCCAGCGGCCTTCACGCACGTGCCGGTCGGCTGCGGGAATCTGGCGGAACTGCGCGATGATCAGCCCCACGGCCAGATCGGCCACGTCATCGGTCAGCGTCCCCGGTGTGGTGGACACCCGCACCCCGCGATGGCGCGCCAGATCGAGATCAACCTTGTCAAACCCGACGCCGTTGATCGCCACCAGCTTCAGCCCCGGCAAGGCCTGCATCAGATCGGACGGGCAGCCGATATGCCCGCCGGTGGCGATCACGGCCACCTGTGCTGCATTGGCCGCCAGCCAGGCCTGCTGCGCGCCCGGTTCCAGTTCGAACCAGCGGGTCAGGTCCAGCCGCTGCGCCAGCGCGGCCTCCATCGATGCGGAAAACGGGCACAGTTGCAGCCCGACAGGAAGAGAAACAGCCATTCAGATCACCGTCGTGATGCCGCCATCGACAAAGATGGTCTGGCCGTTGATGAAATCGGATGCGGCAGAAGCGAGGAAGACGACTGCGCCTTGCAGGTCTTCCAGTTCCCCCCAGCGACCGGCAGGGGTGCGGCCGCGGATCCAGCGGTCGAATTCCGGATCGGCCACCAGCGCCGCATTCAGCGGAGTGTTGAAATATCCCGGTGCCAGCGCATTCGCCTGGATGCCGTTCCGTGCCCAGTCCGCGCACATGCCGCGGGTCAGGTTGCGGATGGCACCCTTGGCCGCGGTATAGGGCGCGATGGTGGGCCGCGCCAATTCCGCCTGCACGCTGGCGATGTTGATGATCTTGCCACGCTGGCGGGCGATCATGCCCGGCGCCACCGCCTTGCTGACAAAATACACGCCATCAAGGTTGGTCGCCATCAGTTCACGCCAGTCGTCATCGTCGAATTCGTGCAAGGGCGCCCGGCGCTGGATACCGGCGTTGTTGACCAGAATGTCGATCGCCCTTTCCGCTTCGATCCCGGCAATGCCCGCGCGCACGGCCACGGGATCGGTCACGTCGAAACAAGCTGTGGATACGCTGCCGCCCTGCGCCGTGATTTGCGCCGCCGCGCTTGCCAAGGCAACGCCATCGCGGGCATTCAGCACCACGTGGGCCCCGGCGGCCGACAGCGCATCGGCCAGCGCGCGCCCTATCCCGCGTGATGCGCCGGTTACCAGCGCGGTCCGCCCGGCAAGGCTAAATCTGTCGAGCATGGCGGTCCCTCTCCTTGAACGGCACGCATATGAAGTGACCGGTCACATTGCAAGTGAGATAGCCCGACGATCCCCCGTCCACTGCTACCGGCGCAGTGGGCAACTGGCAAACATTGCCCCGGACAACGATGAATGATACCGGTCCCACCAAAGGAGAATTTATGGTTGCGGCATTCTGCCACGGGGCGAAGGATCTGCGTATCGAACCGCAGGAGGATCGGGCGCTGGCGGCGGACGAGGTGCTGGTAGCGGTCGCCTATGGCGGCATCTGCGGGTCTGACCTGCATTATTACCATCGCGGCGCGGTAGGCGATTTCGCCCTGCGCGAACCGATGGTGCTGGGCCATGAAATCTCTGGCCGGGTGATTGCATGGGGCAGCGCCGTGACGGGGCTGGTCGCGGGGCAAAAGGCCGCGCTCAACCCCAGCCGGGCCTGCCTGACCTGCCGCAATTGCCGCGCGGGGCGATCCAACCTGTGCCTCGACATGCGCTTTCTGGGCAGCGCGGGGCGCTTCCCGCACGTGCAGGGCGGCTTTGCCGAACGGCTGGTGCTGCGGCAGGATCAGGTGATCCCCCTGCCCGACAATGCCGATCTGCTGGCCGTATCGGCGGCAGAACCGCTGTCCGTGGCGCTGCACGCGGTGAACCGCGCCGGCCCCTTGCTGGGCAAGCGGGTGATCGTGACCGGGTCCGGCCCGATCGGCCTGCTGACTGCACGCAGCGCGCTGGAAGCGGGCGCGGCCCATGTCGTTTCCACCGATGTCGAAGACGCCGCACTGGGGGTGGCTCATTGCAGCTTCGGGGTGGATGAAGTGGTCAACGTCCGCACCGATCCGCATGGCCTTGCCCGGTTCGAGGACGACGCCGAAGGCTTCGATGTCGCGTTCGAAGCTTCGGGTTCGCCCGATGCACTGCGGTCCTTGTTCAAGGTGGTGCGGCGTGGCGGGCGGATCGTGCAACTGGGCATGATGCCGCCGGGCGAACACGGCCTGCCGGTGGGTCCGTTGCAGACGCGCGAGATCGATCTGGTCGGCGCCTTTCGCGCGCACGACGAATTCGAACTGGCGGTGCAGATGATTGCCGGCGGGCGGATCGACATTTCGCCCATCCTTTCGGGGACGTATGAACTGGCCGATGCCAGGGCCGCGTTCGAAAAGGCGGGGGACCGCAGCAAGGTGGTCAAACTGCATCTGGCCATCGCGCCCGATGAAGACCCCGCGACGGTGGCAGCATGATCACCCGCACCGCCATTTTCGAAGGCCGGATCAAACCCGGCATGGAAGACGCCTTCTTCACCGGGGTGGAACAACGGCTGGCGCCGCTGTGGGCCGCATTCCCCGGCGCACTGGCGCTGCGCTGGTTCCGCGCCGTTGAATGCGACGATGCGGAACGGCCGGTGGTGATGATCCAGCAGGTCGATTATCCCGATCGCGCGGTGATGCAGGCCGCCATTACCAGCCCGCAGCGCGATGCCGCGCGCGCGGTGACGATGGAATTGATGGAGATGTTCGACGGACGCTTCTACCACGTCATCAGCGGGGGCGACCGGATCGCCGGGAACTGACGACGAACGGGATGCGGAATTGACGGCTGAAGTGGCAAACGCACCAGAAACCAACGCGGCAGCAGGTACGGCCAAACGGCGCGCTGTGCGATCGGGCAAGCGCCCGACCATCCGCGACGTGTCGCAACTGGCCGGGGTGTCGCGCATGACGGTATCGCGCGTCATCACCGATCCTTCGCTGGTGCTGCCGGCCACGCGCGAACGGGTGCTGAAGGCCATCGCCGATCTGGGTTACGTGCCCGATCGTGCCGCAGGCAGCCTGTCCAGCCGCAAGACCGGCTTCATCGCGCTGATGCTGCCGACGCTGACCAATGCCAACTTTGCCGCCGTGGCCCACGGGCTGACCGAAGTGCTGCGCGAGGCGGATTTTCAGCTGCTGATTTCCTACACCGAATACGACATCGCGGAAGAGGAACGGCAATTGCGCAACCTGCTGGCGCGGCGGCCCGAAGCCATCGTGCTGACTGGCGCCAGCCACAGCCGCGAAGCAACCAAGATGCTGCTTTCGGCCGATATTCCCGTGATCGAAATCGCTGATCTGCCCAGTCGGCCGATCGAACACGTGATCGGCTTTTCCAACTATCAGGCCGGTCGCAAGGCCGCCCGCCATCTGATCGACAAGGGCTTCACCCGCATCGGGGCGGTGGGTGGTACAGGCGCGGGCGCGGTCATCGATCACCGTGGCGAAGAACGTATCTGCGGGTTTGAAGATGAACTCTCCGGTGCGGGCCTGTCCACGGATGGTGTGGTCAGGTTCGGCACCGCGCCGCTCAGTTACGATCACGGCGTCGGCGCGATTGGCGAACTTCTGGATCGCGTGCCCGATACGCAGGCCGTGTTTGCCGTGTCCGATCTCTCGGCAGTCGGCGTCATCATGGAATGCCAGCGGCGCGGGATCGACGTGCCGGGCCAGCTTTCGGTGATGGGCTTCGGCGATTTCGAAATCGGCGCAGTGATTAACCCGCCACTGACCACGATCCACGTCGATTTCACCCTGCTGGGCCAGCGCGCGGGCGCGGCGCTGGTGGACATGCTGGCCAGCGGCGAACCGGCACAGGCGATCCGCGACGATGTCGGTTTGCAGGTGATCGAACGCAGTTCCGTGCAGGCAGCATCCCGGTGAAGATCGGCCTGATCGGCGCGGGCGTGATGGGCAGCTCCATCGGCGCACGGCTGATCGCCTGCGGTTGCGCGCTCACCTTCTGCGATCCTGCCCCTGCGGCGGGTGCGGACCTGCTGGCGGCAGGGGCAAAGCGGGCAGGCACCCCGGCGCAGGCGGCAGAGGCGGCGGATTTCGTCATCACCAGCCTGAACAGCGCGGCGGTTGTGGATCAGGCCGTGTTTGGCCCCGGCGGCATTGCCGAAGCTGGGGGCGAAGGCGCGCTGCTGGTGGACATGTCCAGCATCGATCCCGCGCTCACGGCGGCAATGGCGCAAGACCTTGCCACCCGCTGCGGCATGGGCTGGGTCGATGCGCCGCTATCGGGCGGCGCCCCAGCCGCGCTCGAAGGGCGGCTGACGCTGATGCTAGGCGGGACCGAACAGGACGTGGCGGCGGCGGAACCGTTGCTGGCGCTGCTGTCTGCCCGGCGCACCCATATGGGCCCGGTCGGCGCCGGACAGACGGTCAAACTGGTCAACCAGATCCTGTGCGCCAATGCCTTTCTGGCCGTAGCCGAGGCGGTGCGCTTTGCCGAAGCCAACGGCATCGACGCGGCGCTGATCCCGGCCGCGCTGGAAGGGGGCCGCGCGGATTCGCGCATCATGCAGGAATTCATGGCCAAGATGGCGCGGCGCGATTTTTCACCGACCGGCCGGATCGACAACATGTTGAAGGATCTGGAAACGGTGCAGGCCAGCGCCCTGGCAGGGCGCACGCCCTTGCCGGTAACCGGCCTTGTCACGGAACTGCACCGGATGGCGGTGGCGGGCGGATTGGGCGCAGCGGACAGCGCCGAATATGTCCGCCTGTTCGATCTGGGCAAAGGCGGGTGACACGCCACCTCGTGGTGATGGGCCCCAGCGGCAACGGCAAATCGGCGCTCGGCATGGCGCTGGCACAGGCGCTGGGCCTGCCTTTCATCGAAGGCGATGATTGCCACCCCCCGGCCAACATCGCCCGCATGGCGCGGGGCGAACCGCTGACCGATGCCGATCGCGCACCGTTTCTGGATGCCGTGGGGCGCGCACTGGCGGGCCATCCCGGTGGCGCGGTCGCGGCCTGTTCCGCGCTGCGCCGCCAATACCGCGACCAGTTGCGGGCAGTGGTTCCCGCATTGGTGTTCGTGCTGCCACGCGTGGACCGCACCGAACTCGCGCGCCGGATGACCAGCCGCCCGGGCCATTTCATGCCCCCTGCCCTGCTCGATAGCCAGCTGGCCACGCTGGAACTGCCGCAGGATGATGAAACCGCGATCATAGTGGACGGCGGTTTGCCCCTTCCCGATCTGGCGCAGGCGGTGATCGGGGACCTGACGCGGCTGCCTGATTGACAGCGCCCGCAGCCCTGTCATGGTAACGGTCACATAAGCGCAAAGGCGCAGGGACGGGTTGAGAGGTCACGATGAACAGCGTTGAACACACTGCCGCTGCGGGTGGCAGCTGGCCCGCCCCGTGGAAGGGCTGGCTGGTGGTGGGCCTGCTGGCGCTGGCATCGGTCGTTTCGCAATTTGACCGCACGGTGATCAACCTGATGGTGGCACCGATCAAGGCGGAATTCGGCCTGAACGACACCGCTTTCGGCGCTTTGCAGTCGGTCGCTTTCGGCATCTTCTATGTCCTTGCCTGCATCCCGCTGGGCCGCATGGCAGACTATTCCAACCGCCGCCTGCTGATCGCTGCGTGCCTTGGGCTGTGGAGCGTCTTCGCCATGGCATCGGGGCTGGCGCGATCATACTGGACGCTGTTCCTGACGCGCATCGGCGTGGCCGTGGGCGAAGCCAGCCTGACGCCGGCCGGCCTGTCGATGCTCTCTGACCATTTTCCGCCATCACGTCTTGGCCGCCCCGTCGCCGGCTTCCTGATGAGTGCGCCTGTCGGGCAGGGCCTGGCCTTCATCGGCGGCGGCACCTTGCTGACGGCGCTGACCGGATCACAATTGCTGGAAACGGGCCTGCTGGCAGGGTTCGAGCCGTGGCAGGCCGCCTTCATCATGATCGGAACGCCCGGCCTGCTGCTGGTGCCGATGTTCCTGCTGCTGCGCGAACCGGAGCGGCGCGGCGTGCGCGTCGAAGGGCTGTCAGCCGGGGAAACAGCCCGCCTCATCGGGTCCATGTGGCGGGCGCTGGTGCCAATGTTCATCGGTTTCGCGATGGTGCTGCTGGTGGCCTATTCCATCGCCATCTGGACCCCAGCCCTGCTGGAACGGGTCCACGGCTGGAATTCCTCGCAGATCGGCTGGGGCTTTGGCTTGGTGCTGATCACATTTGGCATGAACGGGGTGATCGCCGGCGGCTGGCTGAACGACTGGGTGGCCGCCAAGGGCCACCGCGATGCACCCTTGCGGGTGGCGGCGGGCGGTTTTGCCATCGGCGGCCTGTGCGGCGTGCTGGCCCCGCTGATGCCGTCGCCATACCTGACGCTGGCCCTGCTGGGCGGCGCGCTGTTCTTCGGCAATATGCCGTTCCCCTGCGCTGCCACGTCCTTGCAGTTGATCGTCCCCAACCGCGCCCGCGCGCAGATCAGTGCCGTCTATGTCACCTTCACCACGCTGGTGGGTCTGGGCGTCGGCCCAACGGTGATCGGCGTGATGACCGATTACGTGTTCCGCGATCCGGCCCAGGTCGGCCATTCGATGGCGGTGGTGATCGGCGTGGCCGCCCCGGTAATGGTGGTGATGATGCTGCTGGCGATGAAGCCTTACCGCCGTTTCCACGAAGCCGCGCAAGGGTAACACCCCGCTGGAAACAAAAAGGGCACCCGGCGCGAACCGGGTGCCCTTTTTTTGTCGGCCGGGGCCGCCGTGCTTACAGGCGGTCGTCGATCTTCGAACGGAAGAACCCTTCGGGGAAATCTTCCACCGCGTTGCCGACGATGGTGAAGTCTTTCTTCTGCCCGCCGAACCGGCTTTCCAGTTCCATGTAGCTGTGCGGATCGAACAGCGGCGTGGCGCTCATCCCCATGATCTTGGTCGCGTCCTGCTTCTGGCAGGTATAGTGGCAACCCTGCTGGGCAAAGTTATGGATGCCGTGTTCCAGCATCCCGTCCATCGCCGCCTTCAGGGTGTAATGCATGGTCAGGAAATTGAAGCCCAGCGGATAGATTTCGTCCACCGTCACGCCCGGCTTGCCATCGATGTCGCGCACGTCGGGGAACATCTTCCAGCCCGGCACCTTGGCGGATACGACCTTGGCATGGTCCAGCGTGGAAATGCGCACAACGGTGCTCATCTTCGCGCCCATTTCCACCGCTGCGCGCATGCGTTCGCAGCCTTCGTCCATCTCGGTTTCGGGATCGGCATTGGTGCGCGCGATCAGGAAGCAGTCTGTCCCTTCCATGGCGGACAGGGCAGCGCGGACCTTCTCGTAATACTTTTCACGGTCGAGCAGGCTGGTGGAATTTTCCATGTCGCCGCTGTCTTCCAGTTGCAGCGCGGTGGCACCGGCAGCGATCATCCGCTTGGTGCTGCGATAGACCGCCAGCGGGCCGCCGAAACCGTCTTCGATATCCGCTGCCAGCGGGATCGCGTTGGTCTGGCTGATGCGGCTGGTGATCCATTCGATGTCGGTCAGGTTGGAAAAGCCGTAATCGATCACGCCGTTCATGGCGATCGACACTTCCCCCCCGCTCAGCATCATGGCCGGAAAGCCGACCATTTCGACCGCGCGAGCCGAAGCGCAGTCATAGACGCACGGGGCGACCACGCACCGATCGGATTCGATCAGCACCTGTTCGAGGGACTTCTTGGCCATCGCGAAACATCCTTTTCAAAAAGAACTCCGGCATCTT
>JBDLVD010000065.1:0-9799 GCA_039804965.1 Pseudomonadota bacterium | reverse complement strand
CACTGCGGGCATTGCCACCCCGGCAATTCCGCTGGCGGCGCGGGCAGAGGACCAGCTGGTGGAAGCAGTGCGCGACAATGCGCCCGGCGGACAGCCGGAAGAGGGTGGGGAAGTTCCCGCCGCGCCCGCGAACCAGCGCGATACGGTGATCGAGCCCAGCCGCGCGCTGGCGCTGGCGGATTTCGCCCCGCCTTTTGCCAGCCCGGTCGAACAACTGGTGCGTTTCGCCTATCGGCTCGGCGTTCCGGCCCATGCGCTGGTCAACCCGTTCCACAAACCGCCGCCACTGCGGTTGCTGGCCACGGTCGATACCCCGCTGGCGGGCGATCGGGTGGCTGGGATGGCCCTGCGTGCCGGACATTTCCTGATCCACGGGGTGAAGGCCCCGATCACGCAAATCGATTTTGGCCCGCTGGCCAAGCTGACGCCGCCGTTCGAACGGGTGGTGCATGGCTTTACCTGGCTGCGCGATCTGGAAGCCTGTGGCCCGCGCGCGCAATGCGTGCCCACGGCGGAACGCATCGTCACGGCGTGGCTGGATGGCCATGACACGCAAGGCAAGGGCGCGGCGTGGGACGTGGGCCTTGCCGGTCAGCGCCTGCTCGGCTGGCTGATCCATGCCCCGTTGCTGATGGCGGCGGGCGACAAGGTCCAGCGCGCGCGGTTGCTGGCCGCGATCGAGGATACTGCCCGCTGGCTGGACCGGAACGTGACCAAGGCGGACAACCGGCTGGCGGAAGTCGCGGGCTGGTGCGGTCTCAGCGCTGCCGGGCTGTTGTTGCCGGGGGGCAAGCCGCGCCGCCTGTTTGCCGAAGCCGGGCTCGCCCGCGCCTTGGGCGAACTGGTGGGCGATGATGGCGGCGTGCTGTCGCGCAGCCCGCTCGACCAGATGGATGCGATCGCGCTGCTGATCGATCTGACCGCCTGTTACCGGGCGATGCGCCAGCCTGCGCCGCAAGCGGTGGAAACCGTGCTGCAGTTGCTGGTCCCGCCGCTGCTGGCCTTGACCCACGGCGATGGCGGGCTGGGCAACTGGCAGGGCGGCGGCGCGGTTGCGGCTGACCGGATCGAAGTGCTGGTCAAGGCCAGTGGCGTGCGTACCCGCCCGCTGCGCGATGTCCGGCAATGGGGTTATCAGCGCGTCGCAGCACGGGGCGGGGTGCTGCAATTCGATGCCGCTCCTCCGCCGCTGGCGCGCCATGCGCGGCAAGGGTGCGCCTCTACCCTTGCGTTTGAATATTCGGTCGGTGCGGATCGGCTGGTGGTCAATTGCGGTGGCGCGGCCTTTGCCGGCGGGCAACTGCCGATGCGGATCGAACAGGGCCTGCGCGCCAGCGCCGCCCATTCCACGTTGGTGCTGGGCGATGCCAATTCCACTGCCGTGCTGATCCATGGCAAGCTGGGCGCCGGGGTCGGCGAAGTCGAAGTGGACCGGCGCACGCTGGAACTGGAAAAGGGCGGCACCGCCACCCGGCTGGAAGGCAGCCACGATGGTTATGTCAGCCGCTTCGGGCTGGTCCACCGCCGCATCCTGATCCTGCGCGACGATGCCAGCGAACTGCGCGGGGAAGACATGCTGGTGCCCAAGGGGCGCAAGGGCACGCGTGGCAAGGTGCCGTTTGCAATCCGATTTCACCTTGGTTGCAATGTCGAAGCGACGCTGGGGCAAAGCGGCCGCCACGCAAGCCTGGTGTTGCCCGATGGCAGCCTGTGGCAGTTCCTTGCAGGTGATGCCACGGTGGAGCTTGACGAAAGCCTGTGGGTCGATGGAGAGGGTCGTCCGCAGCCGGTGCAGCAACTGGTCATCCAGGGTCTGGTATCGCGCGGCGGGGGGAATTTCTCCTGGCTCTTCAAGAAGATGGGATAGAATACATGGCCGGCAACGTGGCGATCAAACGGGCACTGCTTTCGGTGTCCGACAAGAGCGGCGTGATCGAACTCGCTTCGCGTCTGGCCAAGGGTGGGGTTGAACTCGTATCCACCGGCGGGACCGCCCGCGCCTTGCGCGATGCCGGCCTGCCGGTGCGCGATGTGTCTGATATCACGGGCTTTCCTGAAATGATGGACGGCAGGGTGAAGACGCTCCACCCGCTCGTTCACGGCGGCCTGCTGGCCGTGCGCGACGATCCCGAACATGCCGCCGCGATGGAAGCGCACGACATCGGCGCGATCGATCTGCTGATCTGCAATCTCTATCCGTTCGAACAGACCGTTGCCCGCGGCGGCACCCGTGACGAAATCATTGAAAACATTGATATCGGCGGCCCGGCGATGATCCGCTCGGCGTCCAAGAATCATGATTTTGTCACCATCGTCACCGATCCGGCCGACTATTCCGTGCTGCTGGGCGAACTGGCAGACCACGACGGCGCCACCACGCTGGCCTTCCGCCGCCGCATGGCGGCCAAGGCCTTTGCCCAGACGGCGGCCTATGATTCCATGATCAGCCAATGGTTTGCCTTTGCCGATCAGCAGATGCTGTTCCCCGACATGCTGGCCATCACCGGCCGCCGCACGGCGGAACTGCGCTATGGCGAAAACCCGCATCAGGCCGCCGCGCTCTATACCCCGATGGGCCCGCACGCCGTGGGTCTGCCGCAGGCGGAACAGGTGCAGGGCAAGGAACTGTCGTTCAACAATTACGCCGACGCTGATGCCGCGCTGGAACTGGTCGCCGAATTTGCCGGTGGCGAACCGGCGGTGGTGATCGTGAAGCATGCCAATCCCTGTGGCGTGGCCCAGGCGCCGACGTTGTTGCAGGCGTGGCGTGAAGCACTGGCTTGCGACAGCGTTTCCGCGTTCGGCGGCATCGTTGCCACCAATCGCCCGCTGGACGGCCCCACGGCAGAAGCGATCTGTGAAATCTTCACCGAAGTCGTAGTTGCACCGGGCGCCGATGACGCGGCAAAGGCGGTGTTTGCCGCGAAGAAGAACCTGCGCTTGCTGCTGATCGAAAGCCTGCCCGATGCGCGCCGTGGCGGCTTGCAGGTGAAGCCGATTGCCGGCGGCATTCTGGTGCAGACGCGCGACAACGGCGCGGTTGCCGCCAGCGATCTGAAAGTGGTGACCAAGCGCGCGCCGACCGATCAGGAACTGGCCGATTGCCTGTTTGCATGGACCATCGCCCGCCATGTGAAAAGCAACGCCATCGTGTTTGCGCAAGGCGGGGCCACCGCGGGCATCGGCGGCGGACAGACCAACCGCCGCGACAGCGCCCGCAGCGCGGCACTGCGCGCACGGGAAGCAGCGGAAGCTGCCGGCTGGCCGCAAAGCCGCACGATCGGCAGCGCGATGGCGTCCGAAGCCTTCCTGCCGTTTGCGGATGGGCTGGAAGCAGCGATTGCCGCCGGGGCCACTGCGGTGATCCAGCCGGGCGGGGCGATGCGCGACGATGAAGTGATCGCCGCCGCCGATGCCGCGGGGATCGCCATGGTCTTCACCGGGATGCGCCATTTCCGCCACTGACGGGCTTTGCCGCCGCATGCCCTTGGAAGCCTGCGCGCCCTGCCTATATGAACTGGATACAGACGGCGTATTCACCGCCGCGTAACTCCGCACGGGATAGGGCTTATGGCACAGATTCGAACCGAGCAGGACAGCACCCGTCATGGGCCTTTTCAAACCCGATCTCTTTCGCGCCTTCTTCGCAGGCTTCGCGATAACGGCGGTGGCGCTGGTCGCCTATCTGGGCGCGGTGAGCCTGTGATGCGCTGGCGCTCGGCGCTGGCCGCAGTGGCGATGATGCTGGCCGCGTGTCAGACGGCACCGGCCGCTGCCGAAGGCCCCGTTGTGGCACCCGCCGCTGTTCGCGTGGCCAAGGAAGCGCCGGGCGCAAAGACGGCGATCTTTTCCGGCGGATGCTTCTGGGGTGTGGAGGCGGTGTTCAGCCACATGATCGGCGTGACCAGCGCGGTATCGGGTTATCACGGTGGGACGAAGGCGCAGGCCGATTACCGCACCGTTTCCAGCGGAACGACAGGCCATGCCGAATCCGTGCGCATTACCTACGATCCGAAGGTCGTGCGGTATGACCAGTTGCTGCGGGTGTTCTTTTCGGTGGTGGCAGACCCGACGCTGAAGAACCGGCAGGGCCCTGACGAAGGCACGCAGTATCGCGCCGCGCTGGTGCCTACCAATGCGGAACAGGCCGCCGTTGCCGCCGCCTATCTGGCGCAGATGAAGAAAAGCGGCGTGTGGGACCGTCCGGTGGTGACTGGCATCGAACGCGCGCAGGCGTTCTATCCGGCGGAAGATTACCATCAGGATTTCGCGCTGAAGAACCCTGACCACCCCTATATCCAGCGGTGGGACGCGCCCAAGGTGGCGGCCTTCAAGCGGCTCTATCCCGCGCTCTATCGCGCCAGTTTCCAGAAGGGTTGATTGCGCCCCGGCGCAGCCGTCCTATAGTCACCGCATGGCCTTGCACGCACACCACGAACATCACGGTGAACCGCTGATCCGCGAAGCGGAACAGGTGCTGACGGCGGCTGGTGAACAGTGGACGACCATGCGGGCCGACGTGTTTCAGGCGCTGTCCGATCACGCCCGCCCGGCGTCGGCCTACGACATTGCTGAAAAGGTGGGCGAAATGCGCGGCAAGCGCGTGGCGGCCAACAGCGTCTATCGCATTCTCGACCTGTTTGTGCGCACCAACCTCGCCAACCGGATCGAAAGCGCCAATGCCTACGTCGCCAACAGCCACCCCGGCTGTCGCCACGATTGCATCTTCCTGATCTGCGATGATTGCGGCACCGCAACGCATCTGGATGATGACCGGCTGACCGGCGCCTTGCGCGAAGCGGGCCGGGATGCAGGCTTTGCCGATGTCCGCCCGGTGGTGGAATTGCGCGGCCTGTGCAACGCCTGCGCCTGATGATGGGCCAGAGGATGGGGCTGATTTCGCTCATCATACCGCAGCGGCTTCAATCGACTTGCCCGTGCGCTTTGTGTAAGGCCGGAAAATGACCGTAACCCCGGCAACGCCGCTTCTCGATACCGTCGATGTTCCCAGTGACCTGCGCCGGTTGCAGCAAGGGCAGTTGCGCCAGCTGGCGAAAGAATTGCGCGGCGAAATGATCAGCGCCGTGGGGCAGACCGGCGGACACCTTGGTTCGGGCCTGGGCGTGGTCGAACTGACGGTGGCGATCCATTATGTGTTCAACACCCCGCAGGACCGGCTGATCTGGGACGTCGGCCATCAGGCCTATCCGCACAAGATCCTGACCGGGCGGCGGGATCGCATCCGCACCTTGCGGCAGGCAGGCGGCCTGTCCGGTTTCACCAAGCGGAGCGAAAGCGAATACGATCCGTTCGGCGCGGCGCATTCCTCCACCTCCATTTCGGCAGGCCTCGGCTTTGCCATTGCCAACAAGCTGGCCGGCACGCCGGGCAAGGCGATCGCCGTGATCGGCGATGGCGCGATGAGCGCGGGCATGGCCTACGAAGCGATGAACAACGCCGAAGCCGCGGGCAACCGGCTGGTGGTGATCCTCAACGATAACGACATGTCGATTGCCCCGCCGGTTGGTGGCCTGTCGGGTTATCTTGCGCGGCTGGTCTCATCCGGCCAGTTCCTGGGCTTGCGCGAACTGGCGAAGCGGTTCGCCCGCAAGCTGCCCGCGCCGCTGCACCGTGCGGCAAAGAAGACCGACGAATATGCCCGCGGCATGGCCATGGGCGGCACCTTGTTCGAAGAGCTGGGCTTCTATTACGTCGGCCCGATCGACGGGCACGATCTGGACCAGCTGGTGCCGGTGCTGGAAAACGTGCGCGATGCGGCTGAAGGGCCGTGCCTGATCCACGTCGTGACGCAGAAGGGCAAGGGTTACGCCCCGGCCGAAAATGCCGCCGACAAGTATCACGGCGTGCAGAAATTCAACGTCATCACCGGCGAACAGGCGAAGAGCGCAGGCGGCCCGCCCGCTTACCAGAACGTGTTTGGCGATACGCTGACCCGGCTGGCGCAGGACGACGCCACGATCTGTGCCATCACCGCCGCCATGCCCAGTGGCACCGGGATGGACCGGTTCGGCAAGGCCCACCCCGATCGCACTTTCGATGTCGGCATTGCCGAACAGCACGCGGTGACATTCGCCGCCGGGCTGGCCGCGCAAGGGATGCGGCCGTTCTGCGCGATCTATTCCACCTTCCTGCAGCGCGCGTTCGATCAGGTGGTGCATGACGTGTGCATCCAGAATCTGCCGGTGCGTTTCGCAATCGACCGGGCCGGTCTGGTTGGCGCCGATGGCGCGACCCATGCCGGATCGTTCGACATCACCTATCTTGCCACGCTGCCCAACATGGTGGTGATGGCCCCGGCGGACGAGGCGGAACTGGTCCACATGACCTATACCGCCGCCCGCCATGACAGTGGCCCCATCGCCTTCCGCTATCCCCGCGGCAACGGCGTGGGCGTGCCGCTGCCCGATGCGCCGGAACTGCTGGAAATCGGCAAGGGCCGGCTGGTGCGCGAAGGCACCAAGGTGGCGCTGCTTTCGCTCGGCACCCGGCTGGCCGAAGCGCTGAAAGCGGCCGACGTGCTGGAGGCCAAGGGCCTGTCGACCACCGTGGCCGACCTGCGCTTCGCCAAGCCGCTCGACACTGCCTTGATCCGCAAGCTGATGACCACGCATGAAGTGGTGGTGACGGTAGAGGAAGGCAGCATCGGCGGGCTGGGCGCGCACGTGCTGACCATGGCCACTGACGAAGGACTGACCGATCCCGACAGCGCCAGCGGCGGCCTGAAAATCCGCACCCTGCGCTTGCCCGATCTGTTTCAGGATCAGGACACGCCCGACCGTCAGTACGATGAAGCGGGCCTCAACGCCCCGCACATCGTCGATACCGTGCTGGCCGCCCTGCGCCACAACAGCGCCGGCGTGGAAGAAGCCCGGGCCTGACTTACCGCCCGACGACGGCGATCAGTTCGACCTTGAACAGCAGGGTGGAACCGCCGGGGATCGGGCCGGTGCGGTAATCGCCATAGGCGTAATCGGACGGGGCGGCGATTTCGATGGTGTCGCCTTCGCCAGCCTCGGGGATCGCCATGGTCCATGCCGGTATCAATCCCTGCAGCGGGAAAGTGGCGCTCTCCCCGCGTTCGAAGCTGCTGTCGACCACGGTTCCGTCAACAAGGCTGGCTTCGTAATTCACTTCCACCGTGTCTTCGGCGGTGGGGTGGGTGCCTTTGCCGTTGCCCTTGATCCGCCGCCACAGCACGCCGCCCGGCAGGGCGGTCCAGCCCGGTTGAGCCGCGCGTTCGGTCAACGCCTGCTGCTGCGCCTTCAGAAAGGCATCGGGTGTCCGGTCCTGCGCATATGCGACAGCGGACAGGGTGGCGGCAGCGGCGATCAGGATCGCCGGGATCACGATTGGCTTCATGCCTTCCCCTGCAATGGAACCGGCGATCAGGTCAAGGCTGACCGACTGGCCGCACAGCCGGTGATCAGTGCGTGCGGGCTTCCGGGTGTATTCCGGCGCTCTGCGGCTCGCCTGCTTCGTCCTGGCCCGCCAAGACCGGTTCGGCATCGCGCAAGGTGTCGAGGTGCATCAGCTTCTTGACCAGCGGGCTGACCACCAGCACCACCACCGATACGCCGATCGCCAGCCAGCCGATGCTGGTATAGGTCGACAGCACGGCTCCGGCACTGGCTGCACCTTCTTCCCCGCCAGTGGAGGCAGAGATCAGCCCGGCGATGAAATTGCCCGCTGCCGTGGACAGAAACCAGGTGCCCATCATCAGGCTGAGCATGTGCGGCAGCGTCAGCCGCGACATTGCCGAAAGGCCGACCGGGGACAGGCACAGTTCCGCCGTGGTGTGCAGGAAATAGATCAGGATCACCGCCAGCACCGGTGTCAGGCTGCCGGTTCCGGCAGAAGCCGCAATGGCCACGAACACCAGGAAGCCCGCGCCCAGCTGCGCCAGTGCCAGCCCGAACTTCGCCGGGGCGGACGGTTCCAGCCCGCGCTTGCCCAGCGTCGTCCACACCCACGCCAGCAGCGGCGCGACAGTGATGATGAAGAAGCTGTTGACCGACTGGAACACCGAAGCCGGGATTTCATAACCCAGCACGCTGCGGTCCACATAGCGGTCGGTATAGAGGCTGAGCGACGATCCGGCCTGTTCGAACAGGCCCCAGAACAGCGGGTTCAACGCCACCAGGAACAGTGCCGCGTAAAGCCGGTGGGCGTCCGCGCGCTCCAGCTTGGCGACCGCTTGCCACAGGATGTAGGCAACCGTGACCGCGCCCGTCAGCAGCAGCATCCAGCCGACCACGACCGAACTTTTGACCAGCAGCCAGAACAGCGCGATCGACAGGATGGACGCGATGTAGATGATCCATTCGCGGCTGATCGGCCCGATCCTGCCGGCCAGCCATGCCGGATCGGGCGCTTCGCCGCGGCCCATCAGCAATGGCTTGAACACCACGAATACGATCAGGCCGGCGATCATCCCCAGTGCGGCGGCGCCGAAGCCATAGCTCCACGAAACCGTTTCGCCGAGATAGCCGCAGGCCAGCACGCCGAGGAACGAGCCGAGGTTAATGCCCATGTAGAAGATGGTGTAGGCCGGATCGCGGCGCACGTCGTCACGCGGATAAAGCTGGCCGACGATGACCGAGATGTTGGCTTTCAGGAAGCCGGTGCCAACGATGATGAAGGCCAGCGCGGCATAGAAGAAATCCAGCATGTCGCGGTTGCCGCTGGTGCCTTCGAACCCCAGCAGGATATGGCCGATGGCGATCAGCGTGCCGCCGAACAGCACCGCCTTGCGCTGGCCCAGATACCGATCCGCGATATAGCCGCCGATCACCGGGGTGATGTAGACGAGGCTGGTATAGGCGCCATAGATCAGGCTGGCGTCCTTGTCCGAAAATACGAACTGCTTGACCAGGTAGAGGATCAGCAGCGCGCGCATGCCGTAATAGGAAAAGCGTTCCCACATCTCGGCAAAGAACAGCACAAACAGGCCCTTGGGATGTCCCATGAAGGTTCCGCGGGCGTCGCCGCTTTGCGCGATCTGGCTTGCCATGCTGTTGTCTGACCCTTGCATCACTCTCGATCGCGCCAGCCTAGCGCAACAAGCCGCGGTGTAAAACGCTTTCGTTGCAGGCGTAACCGGGCTGGCGGGCACTGCGTAGCCGGGACGGCCAGCTTGCCTGACGCGCTGTATTATGGCACTGCATCACCATGCCCGATACGCGCCCTGTATACCTGCGCCTGCGCGATGAAATTGCCGCTGCCATTATCGACGGGCGGTATGGCGATGGCGCTTTGTTGCCATCGGTGCGGGCCTTTGCGGCGGAACAGGGCGCAAATCCCCTCACGGTGGCCAAGGCATACCAGCAGTTTCAGGCGGACGGGTTGATCCGCGTGCAGCGCGGGGTCGGCATGTTCGTGCAGGAGGGGGCGGCGGAACGTCTGCGCGAGAGCGAGCGGGCATCGTTCCTCGACCGGGAGTGGCCGGCGTTGCGCCGCCGGATGGACCGGTTGGGCATTGCGGTGCGCGAATTGCTGGACGATGCCTGAGGCGCAAGCGCCCCGCGACGGAACAAGGTTACAAATATTTTACCAACTGGATTGCGTGGTTGGGGCAATTTTGCCAGATTGCCAACGACGGGTCGCATCGTCGCCGGCTTGTTACCGGCGGCCCCAGACCAAGGTATCGCGGCACTGCTTCATGGCATGACCGCTCCGAAAGGCACGACGATGATACGTTCCGAACTGCTTCAGGCCCTTGCCAACGACAATCCCGATCTTCGCCCCGAAGAAATCGGGCAGGTCGTGGACATCTTCTTAG
>JBDLVD010000064.1:0-9952 GCA_039804965.1 Pseudomonadota bacterium | reverse complement strand
AGCGCACAAAATCCCGCACGCCGTATTGCTTCACTTCCCAGCCTTGGAAATCAGGTTCAGCAATCCCATTCGGCGTGATTCCGAGCTCAGCCTCAAGCGTGTAGGCTTCGTTCATCGCGCCCATCACAGTGTCAGAGATAAACCCCGACACTTCATGAATCTCGACATGCTCATTCTCTTCCGTCTTGAGCAGATGGCTCCCAAGCTGACGACCACCGCTTCGCTTGGAGGCTTTGAAGATCATAGGCGCGCATCCAGGTCGAGCGCTTCGATCAGAAGCTGCCGCATCCGCGTGACTTCCTGCACCGCCGTGAGCAGCGCTTCCTCGGTCTCTGGTGTGACAGGAAGGCTGCCCGTGTTTGCGGCCTTGGCGAGTTGGTTCACATTGTTCGCCAGTCGCGATTGACCGAGCATCGCCAAGAGCTGCGCGAGCGCGCGATGATCCTTCACCGGAAACTTGCCACGACGACGCGGCGCGATCAAATCAGGATCAAGCAGGCGCGAGCGGATATAGCCGCCGAGCGACATGCCAGCGGCATCGGCTTCGATCTTCGCACGTTCTTCGAATGTGAGGCGCAGCGAGAAGGGAGGTGGACGGCGATCAGCCATTGCCGACCTCCATTCCGTCATCATCCGAGCGACGCTTCTTCGGTCCGCGATAGGTTGGACGCTGTGGGCGACGCGCAGAGAGATCGATCCCGACCACGTTCGGATCGAGTGAAACCGCGCCGACAATCGATGATGAATCATCATCGCCAGCAGCATGATTGCTATTGGCTGCTGGCAGGATTCCGGTGATTGATGTTTGGCTTAAAGCGTGGTTCCATTGGGCTAGCGTATCGAAGAGGAGTTTCGAACTTTCTCCTCCCAGGTGCGCCATTGTTCTGTTTGCCATCAGGCGCCTTGCGCGGGCACCAATCTACCGACCACCACCGCGTAAAGTGCGGCAGGCAAACGCACCGTTGGGAAATTGCGATCGCGCTGCTAGGGGCGCGCGATGATCACAATCAGCAATATCACCGTGCGCCTCGGCGGGCGCACCATCCTTGATGGCGCCACCGCCGCGATTCCTCCCGGCGGGCGCGTGGGGCTGATTGGCCGCAACGGCGCGGGCAAGTCCACCTTGATGAAAGTGCTGATCGGCGAGCTTGATCCCGAAGGCGGTTCCATCGAAATGCCGCGCCGCACCCGGCTTGGCTATATTGCACAGGAAGCGCCCAACGGCACAATCACGCCGTTCGAATGCGTGCTGGCTGCGGACAAGGAACGCGATGCCCTGCTGGCGGAAGCGGAAACCTGCACCGATCCGGACCGGCTGGGCGATGTTCACGAACGGTTGCTGGCGATCGACGCCTACAGTGCGCCCTCGCGCGCTGCCCGTATCCTCGACGGCCTCGGCTTTGATGAAGAAATGCAGGCCCGGCCGCTGGACAGCTATTCCGGCGGGTGGAAGATGCGCGTGGCGTTGGCGTCGCTGCTGTTTTCGGAACCCGACGTGCTGCTGCTGGACGAACCCAGCAACCACCTCGATCTGGAAGCGACGCTGTGGCTGGAAAACTTCCTGAAGGCGTACCCCGGCACGCTGATTGTCATCAGTCATGAACGCGATCTGCTGAACAACGTGGTTGATACCATCCTGCACCTGCAAGGCGGTAAACTGGCGCTGTACCCCGGCGGTTACGACAGCTTTGAAAAGCAGCGCGCCGAACGCGCGGCGCAACTGGCATCGGCGCGTGCGGCGCAGGACGCACAGCGCGCGCGCCTGCAGGATTATGTCGCCCGCAATTCGGCCCGCGCCTCCACCGCCAAGCAGGCGCAAAGCCGGGCCAAGATGCTGGCCAAGATGCAGCCGATCGCCGCGCTGGTGGACGATCCCAGCCTCAGCTTCGATTTTCCCAATCCCGATGAAATGCGCCCGCCGCTGATCACGCTGGATCTGGCGGCGGTCGGGTATGGTGCGGACCCGATCCTGAAGCGGCTGAACCTGCGGATCGACCCGGATGACCGGATCGCCCTGCTGGGCCGCAACGGCAACGGCAAGACCACGCTGGCCCGCCTGCTGGCCGCGCAGCTGACCCCGATGGAAGGCGACATGGCCGCATCGGGCAAGCTGAAGACCGGTTACTTCACCCAGTATCAGGTGGAAGAATTGCAGGCCGATGCCACCCCGCTGGAACTGATGACGCGGGCGATGGATGGTAACACGCCGGGCGCGGTGCGTGCGCAGCTGGGCCGTTTCGGTTTTTCCGGCAACCGCGCGATGTCGCAGATCGCCAAGCTATCGGGCGGTGAACGCGCGCGGCTCGCGCTCGCCATCATCACCCGCGATGCGCCGCACCTGCTGATTCTGGACGAACCGACCAACCACCTCGACGTCGACGCACGTGAGGCGCTGGTGCAGGCGGTCAACGATTACAGCGGTGCCGTGATCCTGATCAGCCACGATCGGCACATGGTGGAACTGACGGCGGACCGGCTGGTGCTGGTCGATAACGGCACGGCCACCGAATATCAGGGCAGCATGGAAGATTACATCGACTTCGTGCTGGGCCGCAAACAGCCGAAGAAAGACGGTGAAGCCAAGCCAGCCAAGAAGGATGGCAAGGATTTCGCCCGCGCGAAGGAAGAACAGAAGGCCGCCAAGAAGCAGGTGGGTGAAGCCGAACGCGCGATGGCCAAGCTGCAGGCCCGCCTGTCCGATCTGGACCGCGCGATGTTCGACCCTGCCAGCGCCACGCCGGACCTCGCCAAGCTGAAGATGGGCGAACTCAGCCAGCAGCGTGGCAAGGTGGCGGCTGAACTGGAAGTGGCGGAAGCCGCGTGGCTGGCCGCGAGCGAACGGCTGGAAGCGGCGGCGATGTGATGGCCCACTGGCGGTATCACTCCCCCGCCAGCAGCTCCATCATGTCCCGCGCGGCATCGCGGTCCTGCGCGTCCTTGAACGCCACGTCGATATCCGGCGCGGCGCCCAGCGTATACATCAGCAGCCACAGCGCGAAGCGTTGACCGCGGTCCTTCGATAGCCCGAAATCGACTTGCAGCCGTTCCAGCCCGGCGGCCTGACCTGACGCAGTTGCCTGCGCCAGATCAGTCGTGCCGAAGTATTCCTGCAACAGTGCGTCGAGGTCCATCAGGCTTCCCCGGTGATCAATCCTTGCCCTGCATCCGCGCGGATTCGCCTGCGGTGCTGGCAACGCCGGTGTTGCGTTTGGTCAGGCCGTTGGCAACCGGGTTGCGGTTGAACAGGTCGGGATCGCCCGGGCGCTGTTCCAGCCCGAACAGGTTGCTGAGGCCGGGATGACGGCCGATGCCGTTGTACAGGTCAAAACCGCGATCCAGCCAGTCGCGCAGGGGATCGTCGTTGGCCAGCGCCGGGGTATCGCACACCGATGCCAGCCACAGGAAGCAGGCGAGCAGGCGGTGATCGGCGTAGTTGGGCTGATCGCCGCCGAACCACTTGTTTTCACGCAAGGTGTTGCGCAGCAGTTCGAGGTTGGCGGAAATCTGCGGCAGGCGGTCTTCACGGCCCTTGATAATGTCTTCCAACTTGCGCCCGCCGAACATCCGTTCGCGCGTGGAGGTGACATATTCGTGTTCGTCGGCGTTGGACCGATCACGGTAGGCGACCAGATAGCAATGCATCCACGGGCCGACGCCGGTCTGCCACAGCCAGCCTTCCAGTGCCTGCGTCAGCACCTTCACCGAAGGATCGGGGATCAGGGTAGGGCGGTCGGGATACTTTTCGTCGAGGTATTCGGCGATCAGCCAGCTATCCAGAATCCATTCGCCGTCATCGACGATGGCGGGCAGGCGTTCGGTCTTGCCGCCGGTGCGTTCCGGGATGCCGGTAAAGCCGCCCGGCACGATATCCATGTCGAAACCCTTGTGGCCCAGCGCCAGCTTGGTCGCCCAGACGAAGGGGCTGATGGTGGCCCCGGTGGACAGCTGCAAGTCGTAAAGAGTGATGGTGTTGTTGGTCGCCACTTGGAATCCTCTCCACACGGATGATCGCCCGTCTGCCTAGCCAAAAGGCGGCAATCGCGCCAGCGGGCAGGGCCTGTGGCGGGAATTGTCGGGCTTTTTTACAGCCGGGTCAGACAGTCACTTTTCGATAACCATCGAAAGCCGCAGGAATCCTTGACCTGCCGCAATTGGCACGGCCTGTGCAATACCAGCGATACCCTGAAAGTCTTCGAATGAGGCGGGGCCGAGCCCCTGGTTCCCAAACCGACAATCTCTCGGTCCCGCCTCCCCGAAGCAGCCCCAGCTACCGCCGGAACCGATGCCCAAGGAGGCGGAAACCCGCGATCAGTCGGCCTTGGCGACCTGCTTTTCAGCCAGCAGTTGCTGCAATTCGCCAGCTTCGTACATTTCCATCATGATATCGCTGCCGCCTACGAATTCGCCCTTCACGTACAGCTGCGGGATGGTCGGCCAGTCGGAAAATTCCTTGATGCCAGACCGGATTTCCATGTCCTGCAACACGTCCACGCCTTCATAGGCGACGCCGCAATGGTCGAGGATGGCAACCGCGCGGCTGGAAAAGCCGCATTGCGGGAACAGCGGGGTGCCCTTCATGAACAGGACGACGTCGTTGCCTTCGACGATCTGCGAAAGGCGGGCATGGGTATCGGACATGATGTTCTGGCCTTGGAAACGGGTTGATCGCAGAATCAGTTGGGAACGGCGGTGACCAGTTGCAAGGCGTGGAGTTCCCCACCCATGCGGCCACCCAGCGCCTCATAAACCATCTTGTGCTGCTGGATGCGGGTCTTGCCCGCGAAGGCGGCACTGGTCACCTGCGCGCGATAATGGTTGCCATCCCCGGCGAGATCGGAAATTTCGACCGCCGCATCGGGCAGGGCCGCGCGGATCATCGCTTCGATATCGGCAGCCGCCATCGCCACGGGATCAGGCCTCGCCCATCAGCTGGCGGCGGGCTTCGATGCTTTTCGCAGCAAGCGCGGCGCGCACGCCTGCTTCGTCGGTATCCACCCCGGCGGCGATCAGATCGCCCAGCACCTTGCGGATCACGTCTTCATCGCCTGCTTCTTCGAAATCGGCCTGCACCACCGACTTGGCATAGGCTTCCGCTTCCACCGCGGTCAGCTTCATTTCCACGGCTGCCCACTGGCCCAGCAGCTTGTTGCGGCGGGCAGCAATGCGGAAAGCGGTTTCTTCGTCCAGTGCGAACTTGGCTTCTTCAGCGCGTTCGCGGTCGTTGAAATCGGTCATGGTACAGGCCCCTCAAAAATCGAATCCCCTGCGCAATAGGCAGGCATTACCTAGGCGGCAACAGCAGTCCCGCGCGCCAGCCACGGCCGTTCCGTCGCCAGCCGGTTTTCATAGGTGGCAATCGTGCCATCCTGCGCCAGCGTCAGCCCCACTTCGTCCAGCCCGCCGAGCAGGCAGCTCTTGCGGAACGGGTCGATTTCGAACGTGAACCGATCCTGGAAAGGCGTGGTCACGGTCTGTGTTTCCAGATCGATCGTGATCGGATCGGTCGCCGCTACTTCCAGCAGCCGATCGACCGCGTCCTGCGGCAGGACCACGGTCAGGATGCCGTTCTTGAAGGCGTTGCCGGAAAAAATGTCGGAAAAACTGGGGGCGATCACGGCTTTCACGCCCATGTCCAGCAGCGCCCATGCCGCGTGTTCGCGGCTGGAACCGCAGCCGAAATTGTCGCCCGCAACCAGAATGGGCGCGCGGGCGAATTCGGGCTGGTCGAACACGTTGGCCGGATCTTCGCGCACCGATTCAAAAGCACCGCGTCCCAGTCCTTCACGGCTGATGGTCTTCAGCCACTTTGCCGGAATGATCAGATCGGTATCGACATTCTTGCGGCCGAACGGGATCGCCCGGCCTTCCACTTCACGCAACGGTTCCATCAATCTGTCTCCGGCGCTTCGCCACTGGGGATGGGGGGCAGCTGTTCCGCCTGCTTGTGCTTGTCCTTGCGGCGGCTGGCATAGAGCAGCGCGGCGGCCACTGCGGCGGAACCGATGGCGGCCCCGGCGACCAGCGCCGTGTTCGTCAGCCCCTTGGATTTGTCCTTGCTCATGTGTTTTCAATGGGACGGCTGCCTGCCGGTGGCAAGTCTCGGTGCAGAAATTCCGCCAGTCTTGCCCATTTCTCCTGCTTTATCGCCAGCGGGATCGATGCATTGGCGGGGCTGGAGGACGGCAAGGGCACCAGCGCCGCGCCGCACCCGGCCAGCGCCTTCATGCCGATTTTGGCAGAAGCTGCCCCGTTGAACGCCACCGCGCGCAATTCTGGCAGCGATGCGACAAGCTGCGCCAGCGGATTGTGTTCGGCATCGCGGATTGCGGCATCAAGGCTGCCGGGGCGGGTGGCGCTGGCGATTACGTCCCACAGTCCGATCTTCGCCGCGATCAGTGCCGCCAGCCGTGCGTCATAATCCATCGCCGGCAGATCGGTGCCGATGGCATGGCCCAGCAGGTGCCAGAACCGGTTCTGCGGATGCGCGTAATACCGCCCCGCCGCCAGCGACTTTTCACCCGGCAGACTGCCGAGGATCAGCAGCCGCGTGTCGGGCGCGACTACCGGCGGGAAGGACGATTTGCGCAGCCTAGCCGACCAGTTCGCGCACGTCCGTCAGATGCCCGGTCACAGCGGCTGCCGCGGCCATGGCCGGGCTGACGAGGTGGGTGCGCGCGCCGGGGCCTTGGCGGCCGACGAAGTTGCGGTTGGACGTGCTGGCGCACCGTTCGCCCGCAGGCACCTTGTCGGGGTTCATGCCGAGACAGGCCGAACAGCCCGGTTCGCGCCATTCCAGCCCGGCATCGGTGAACACCTTGTCCAGCCCTTCGGCTTCGGCCTGCGCCTTCACCAGCCCGGAACCGGGGACGACGATGGCCCACTTCACGTTCGCGGCCTTGTGGCGGCCTTTCAGCACCTCTGCGGCGGCGCGCAGGTCTTCGATGCGGCTGTTGGTGCAGCTGCCGATGAAGACATTCTGCACTTCCACTTGGTCCATCCGCTGGCCCGGCGTCAGGCCCATGTAATCGAGGCTGGCGCGCGCGGCGTCCTGCTTGGACGGATCGGCGAAGCTTTCCGGAGCGGGGACCACGCCGCCGATGGCGACGACGTCTTCCGGGCTGGTGCCCCAGGTGACAGTGGGTTCCACCACGGCCGCATCGATCACCACGCTCTTGTCGAAGATGGCGCCGTCATCGGTCTTCAGCGTCGACCAGTAGGCAACGGCCTGATCCCAATCCGCGCCCGTGGGCGAGAACGTGCGGCCTTTCAGATAGGCGAAGGTCTTGTCATCGGGCGCGACGAGGCCGGCACGGGCGCCGCCTTCGATGGACATGTTGCAGACGGTCAACCGGCCTTCCACGCTCATTTCCTCGAACACCTTGCCGCGATATTCGATGACGTGGCCGGTGCCGCCGGCGGTGCCGATCACGCCGATGATGTGCAGGATCAGATCCTTGCTGGTGACGCCCGGGCGCAGATCGCCTTCGACGCGCACTTCCATCGTCTTCGACTGCTTCAGCAGCAGAGTCTGCGTGGCCAGCACGTGTTCCACTTCGCTGGTGCCGATGCCGAAAGCCAGCGCGCCCACACCGCCGTGGGCCGCCGTGTGCGAATCACCGCAGACGATGGTGGTGCCGGGCAGCGAGAAGCCCTGTTCCGGGCCGACCACGTGGACGATACCCTGTTCCGCAGCCGTCGCGCCGAAATACCGCACGCCGAATTCCGCCACGTTGCGTTCCAGCGCAGACAGCTGCGCGGCGCTTTCCACGTCAGCGATGGGGATGCGCTGGCCGCTGGCATCGAGCCGGGCGGTGGTGGGCAGGTTGTGATCGGGCACCGCCAGCGTCAGTTCCGGGCGGCGCAGCTTGCGCCCCGCCATGCGCAGCGCCTCGAACGCCTGCGGGCTGGTGACTTCGTGGACCAGATGGCGGTCGATGAAAATCAGGCAGGTGCCATCATCGCGCTGTTCGATGACATGGGCGTCCCAGATCTTGTCGTAGAGGGTGCGGGGCTTGCTGTTCATGCCGGGGCACATGGCGCGCAGCTTGGCGCAACGCAAGGGGGGCTGTCCTTGCAAGGGTGAAGCGTTTATTCATCACCACATGACTTGGCTTGCCCCTGCACTGATCGTTCTGGCCACCATCGCGGCGATGGAATGGGTCGCCTGGGCCAGCCACAAGTACATCATGCACCGCTGGGGCTGGGGCTGGCACCGCGATCATCACGAACCGCACGACAAGCTGCTGGAAAAGAACGATCTCTACGCGCTGGTCGGCGCGGGGATGAGCATCGGGATGTTTGCCGCAGGATCGCCGCTGGTGCTGGGCGACGCAGCGTGGTGGCCGGGCACGTGGATCGGCGTTGGCATTCTTGGCTATGGCATCATCTACACGCTGATCCACGATGGGCTGGTGCATCAACGCTATTTCCAGTGGGTGCCACGGCGCGGTTATGCCAAGCGGCTGGTGCAGGCGCACAAGCTACACCACGCCACCATCGGCAAGGAAGGTGGCGTCAGTTTCGGCTTTGTCTGGGCGCGGCGGCCGGAAGACCTGAAACTGGAACTGAAGCGCCAGCGCGAAACGGGGATCGCCGTGGTGCGTGACAGCGCCGGGGCTTAATTGCGGCCAGACACAGCCTGCGCGATAGCCTGCCCTGCGGCATGGCCGCTGGCCCATGCCCACTGGAAATTGTATCCGCCCAGCCAGCCGGTCACGTCCACTGCCTCGCCGATTACATACAGGCCGGGCACTTTGCTGGCCTCCATTGTCCGGGATGAAAGGTCTGCCGTGCTGATGCCGCCTGCGGTCACTTCGGCCTTGGCATAACCTTCGGTGCCGTTGGGGTGGAATTGCCACTGCGCCAACATGGCCTGCGCCTGCGCCAGCGGCTTGTCGGGCAGGGTGCCCAGCATGGCGTCGATGCCGATCCGGTCGGCCAGCGTATCCGCCAGTCGCGCAGGCAATCGTTCGCGCAGCATGGATCGCACCGTCGCGCGGGGATGGCTGCGCTTTGCTTCGACCAGCCAGTTGCCGGTTGCATCTGGCAGGAAATCGATCCCCACCGGTTCGCCGTGTCGCCAGTAGGAACTGGCCTGCAATATTGCCGGGCCTGACAGCCCGCGATGGGTGAACAGCGCCGCTTCGCGGAACCGCGTCTTGTCCGCCGTGGCCATGACTTCGGTGGCCACGCCCGAAAGTTCGCGGAACAGCACTTCTTCGCCGCCCAATGTCAGCGGCACCAGCGCCGGGCGCGGTTCCACCACTTTCAGCCCGAATTGCCGCGCCAGATCGTAGGCAAAGCTGGTCGCGCCCATTTTGGGGATCGATGGCCCACCGGTGGCGATCACCAGTGCCGGAGCAGAAACGGCGCGGTTGCTGGTTGTGACAGTGTAATGCCCGTCTGCGTGGCTTACCGCGGAGATGCTTTCCCCGCAGGCAAGCTGCCCGCGGCCCATGGCCAGTTCTTCCAGCAGCAGCGCGACGATCTGTTTTGCCGATCCGTCACAGAACAGCTGGCCCAGCGTCTTTTCGTGCCAGGCGATGTGGTGGCGTTCCACCAGCGTCAGAAAATCCTGTGCGGTATACCGGCTTAGCGCGGATTTGGCGAAGTGGGGGTTGGCGGACAGATACCGATCCGGCGCAGTGTGCAGGTTGGTGAAATTGCACCGCCCGCCGCCGGAAATCAGGATCTTCTTTCCGGGTTCGTCGGCATGGTCGAGCACCAGCACGCGTGCGCCCGCCTGCGCCGCGATCCCGGCACAGAACAGCCCGGCCGCACCTGCGCCCAGCACGATGGCGTCGTACTGGCTCACCCGGCGCTCTGCGTTACCAGCATGGCGACAGAAGCGATGGCCATGATCCCCGTTGCCGCCCAGCCCAGCCAGACCAGCGGGCGCGAAATGGTCAGATTACCCATCACGCTGCGCCGTGTGGCCACCAGCATCATCGCC
>JBDLVD010000063.1:0-10153 GCA_039804965.1 Pseudomonadota bacterium | reverse complement strand
GACAGCTTGGGGTACATGCGGAAATAGTTCTGGAAGGTGATCGAAGCCATCGTCTGGTTTTCAGGCTCGATCTTCACGCCTTCCTTGGCTTCCACCGCCTGGTGCAAACCGTTGGACCAGCGGCGGCCATCCATCATGCGGCCGGTGAATTCGTCGATGATGACGACCTTGTCGTCCTTCACGATGTAATCGATGTCGCGCTTGAACATCACCACGGCGCGCAGCGCCTGGTCCATGTGATGGACGACCAGCGTGTTTTCCACGTCATAGAGGTTGTCGGTCGCCAGGATGCCGGCAGCGGCAAACCGCTTCTCGATTTCCTCGACCCCGTCCTCGGTCAGGCTGATGCTCTTGTTCTTTTCATCGGCTTCGTAAAATTCAGGCTCCAGCCCTTTCACGATCATGTCGATGGAAACGTAGAGGTCGCTCTTGTCCTCGGTCGGGCCGGAGATGATCAGCGGGGTCCGTGCTTCGTCGACCAGAATGGAATCGACTTCATCGACGATCGAGAAATTGAACGGGCGATGCACCTGCTGATCGCGTTCATGCTTCATGTTGTCGCGCAGGTAATCGAAGCCGAATTCGTTGTTCGTGCCGTAAGTGATGTCGGCAGCGTAGGCATCGCGGCGTTCCAGTTCGCCCATGTTGGGCACGATCACGCCAACGGTAAGGCCAAGGAACCCGTGCAGGCGGCCCATCCATTCGGCGTCACGCCGGGCGAGGTAATCGTTGACGGTGACAACGTGGACGCCCTTGCCTTCGATGGCGTTGAGATAGGTGGCCAACGTCGCCACCAGCGTCTTGCCTTCACCGGTGCGCATTTCCGCGATTTCACCGCGATGCAGCACGATGCCGCCAACCATCTGCACATCGAAATGGCGCATACCCAGCACGCGCTTCGATGCTTCGCGCACGGTGGCAAAAGCTTCAGGCAGGATATCGTCCAGCGTCTTGCCATCAGCCAGCAGATCGCGGAATTTCTGCGTCTGCGCCGAAAGTTCGGCGTCGGTGAAGCCTTCCAGCTGCGGTTCCAGCGCGTTGATGCGGGCGACGATCTTGTCGAGCGATTTGACGTAACGGTCGTTGGAAGAACCGAACACGGATTTGGCAATGGCGCCGAACATGGGCGTATCCTGTAACTGTAAGAACGGGGGTGCAGGCGCACGGGTGCGCGGCCTGCGACAAGAAGCGGGAATGCGCGGGTGCGCTATTCGTGCGCGCGGTCGACCTGCATCATCACCGGCGGAACGATGATGACAATGCGCGGCAGCGCGCAGACGCGGGGCGATTCCAGCCGTTCCAGCGCGCGGCCGGTGGGGATGTGCGCGGCAGGGATGCCCTGCTTGCACGCCATGCCCGTAGCCACGGCCTGACCGACCGTTTCCATGTCCGCAAACCGCGCCTGCGCAGGCTCTGCCACGGCGGCAAGGCCGGTGATCAGGGCAATCAGGGCGAGCAACTGGCGGATCATCGTTTGTCTACGTAATGCCGAGTCGGCAAAAGGTCCACCCGCGAAGCCATCCTTAACGTGGCTGCACTACCCAGTTCACTTTGCTGTCCAAAGTTTGCGGGTGAATAGTCCCGTCGGGCCCGGGACACGCCAGACGGGCGAACTTCATGACCGATTGGCAAGCGGCACTATCAAGGTCCGCGTAGCCTGAGGACTGGGTGATTTCGCAAGAAACAGGGGCGCCCTTGTCATCAAAGGAAGCCCGAAAGCCGGTGACTCCGGAATGTCGCCGCGAAACGGCAGACGGAGGCATGACGAACTTCACGAAAGCGCACTTTTCACTCGCCGCTGCCGGAAGCACGACGGCTACAGACCAACAAAGGATAACAGTAATGGCTGCGATTGAACGTCTCACGGTCAAGACGTAGCCGCGCTTTGGTTCGCGGTCTACCCGCGAAGCACATTTACGCCCGGCAATGCGAATAGTAGAGGGCCAGCCATGGACCTTGCTGCTTCCCCGCTCGCCCTGCCCTTCCCTGCGATGCCGCCCATCGACGGCGTGACGCTGCGCATTGCCCGCGCGCAGTACAAGAATTGGGACCGGTGCGATCTGACCTTTGCCGAATTGGCCGAGGGCACCGCGGCGGCCGGCGTGTTCACGAAAAACGTGTGCTGTTCCAGCGAAGTGGAGCTGGGCCGCGAACAGGTGAAGCTGGGCCGCGCGCGGGCGCTGGTGGTCAACGCCGGCAATTCCAACGCCTTCACCGGGTATCGCGGGCGCGAGGCGGTGGAACAGATCATGGCGCAAGTCGCCGCGCACCTCGATTGCGCGCCCACCGACGTGTTCGTGTCTTCCACCGGGGTAATCGGCGTTCCGCTGCCGCTGGACAAGGCCCGCGCCGGGGTGGACGCGGTGCTGGATGCCGCGCCGTGCAGTTTCGAACAGGCCGCCGCCACCATCGGCACCACCGACACCTATACCAAGGGGGCCATGGCCACGGCCATGATCGGCGGCACGAAAGTGACGCTGGCCGGCATCATCAAGGGCAGCGGCATGATCGCGCCCGACATGGCGACGATGCTCGGTTACATCTTCACCGATGCAGCGGTTGATCCCGCATTCCTGCAAGCCTGCCTGTCCGCCGCCAACCGCCAGACCTTCAGCTGCATCACCGTGGATAGCGATACGTCCACCAGTGACACGGTGCTGGCTTTTGCCACCGGCAAGGCCGGCAACGCACCGCTGGTTCATGCCGACGATGCCGGAGCCGATGCCTTCGCTGCCGCGCTGCATGATGTGTGCCGGCAACTGGCGCTGCTGGTGGTGCGCGATGGCGAAGGCGCGCAAAAGCTGATCGAAGTGCGCGTGACGGGTGCCGCATCGGACGAAAGCGCCCACCGCATCGGCATGGCTATCGCCAATTCACCGCTGGTAAAAACCGCCATCGCTGGTGAAGACGCCAACTGGGGCCGCGTGGTGATGGCTGTCGGCAAGGCCGGCGAACCGGCGGACCGCGACCGGCTGTCCATCGGTTTTGGCGGAGTGTGGGCCGCGCGCGAAGGCTTGCCGGTGGCCGATTATGACGAAGCCCCGGTGGCCGCCCACCTGAAAGGGCAGACGATCGACATCACGGTCGATATCGGGCTTGGCGAAGGCAGTGCCACGGTCTGGACCTGCGACCTGACGCATGGATACATCTCCATCAACGCGGATTACCGCAGTTGACCGTCGACGCGGCAGTCGGCGCGCTGATGCGTGAAGTGGCCGAACGGGCGATCCTGCCGCATTACCGCACGCTGACCGCCGGGCAGATCTTCGCCAAGGCGGCGGACGACGTGGTGACCGTGGCGGACACCCTCTCGGAACAGTTGCTGGCCGAAGGTCTGGCCAAGATCATGCCCGGCCTGCCGATCGTGGGCGAGGAAGCGGCCCATGCCGATCCGTCGGTGCAGGACAGGCTGGCGGGTGATTGCTGGATCGTCGATCCGCTGGACGGCACCCGCAATTTCGCCAAGGGACAGCCGCCGTTCGGCATCCTAATCGCCATGGCATCAGGCGGCGTGGCACGCAGCGGCTGGATCTATGATGTGCTGACAGGGCGCCTGTGCACGGCGCATGAAGGCCGGGGCGCCACTGTCGATGGCAATCCGATTGCGGCGCGCACCACAGGCGCCGCGCAGCCGGTGGCGGCAATATCGCTGCTGTTCATGGACCAGCAAAAGCGTGCCGCGATGCTGGAACACATCGCGCCGCATTATACGCTGGTGGACGTGCCATACTGCGCGGCGGAACAGTATCCGCGGCTGGCGCTGGGCGCCAACGACGTATCCATCTTCGAACGCACGCTGGCGTGGGACCATGCCGCGGGCGTGCTGTGGCTGAACGAAGCCGGCGGCAAGGCCACCCGGCCCGACGGTTCACCCTATCGGGTGGACGAATGGGACCGCAAGGGGCTGGTCGGCGCGGCCAACCCCGCACTATGGGAACAGATGGTGCGCCGTCTGGAAATGCTGGGGTAAATCCTCCCCTTGCGGTGAGGATTTACCGGTCAGATCACGCTTTCGAGCCAGCCCTTCAGCTTGCTCTTCGGTGCAGCGCCGCGCATGTCGGCAACCACTTCACCGTTCTTGATCAGCACCAGATAGGGGATCGACTGCACACCGAACTTCGTGGCGGTTTCGGTGTTTTCCATGATGTCCATCTTGGCGATGGTCACCTTGCCGGCCAGTTCTTCGCTGATTTCTTCCAGCGCCGGTGCAATCATCTTGCACGGGCCGCACCAGTCAGCCCAGAAATCGACCAGCACCGGGGTGGATGAATCCAGCACGTCGGACTGGAAGCTGGCATCGGTGATCGTCTTGGTGGCCATGGGGCAAACTCCTGCTGTGTGACGCGAATCTAGTAATGGATGCGCTAACGGCAAGCGGTCAGTCGTCCAAGCTTTCCTGCGCTGGCGGCAAGACAGGTTTGTGGATGGCCAGCAGTTCCGCCGGGATCGCGATCAGCACCGGGGCCTGCGTATACAGCACCGCCGCCTCGATCCGCCGCCCGGGATAGATCACCGCCAGCGCCGCGGCATAGGCCGCCATCTGCTTCAGCGTGTGCAGCGGCACCTGCTCCAGCGTGGCAGGCGGGCGGCGCGCGGTCTTGAAATCGGCGACCAGCACGCGATCCGGCAGCACCAGCAGACGGTCGGCCGTCCCGGCGATCACCTGCCCGCCCACCGTCGCGGCCAGCGGCACTTCGGCCAGTGCGGCCGGGCCAAACAGGTCCGCCCATTCGCCTTGCGCCAATACCGCCAGCGCGCGCGCAAGCATGTCCTGCCGCGCTTCGGGCGGAAGGTCTGCCGCATTGCGGGCAAGCCACTGCCCCGCACGTTCGGCGCGCTGATCGGGCGCAATATCGGGCAGACGTTCCAGCAGGCGGTGAATGATGACGCCGCGCCGCGCGGCCTGCGCGGTGGCTTCGGGCGGCAATGGCGGATCGGCCCCTGCATCTTCACCGGCCGACGATGGCGCCAGCGGGCGCGGCGGGCGCGGTTCGGGGCCGATCGGGCGCGTGGCCCAGCCGGGCAGCGCCGGGGGCAGCGGCAACACTTCCTGCATGCGCGGCGCAGCATCCGGCGCGCGCACGCCCCATTCGCGCCGCACACCCCAAATGTCATCGCCAATCGGATCGTTCGGCAGCAACGGCGCCAACCGGGCATACCAGCTGTCCGCCGCAGGTTCGGTTTCCCGCTTGCCCAGCGCACCGCCGATGAACAGCGCCTCTTCCGCGCGGGTCATCGCCACATACAGCAGGCGCCAGTGTTCCTGCCGTTCTTCCAGCTTGGCCTGTTGTTCGACGGCCGCCAGCGCGGCAACCTTTTCCTGCTTTGACAGATCGGGGACGGGAATGGCGCGGCCATCATCCGGCAGCGCGAGGCCGCGGGTGCGCGACGTGTCTGGATTGCCGGTGGCATCGGCCAAAATCACGATCGGCGCCTGCAGGCCTTTCGACCCGTGCACCGTCATCACCCGCACCAGCCCGCCGCCAGCGCCGGCATCGCGCTTCAGTTCGCCCTCCCCCGCGTCGAACCAGCGGATGAAGCCTTGCAGACTGGGCGTGTGGCTGGCGGCAAAGGCCATTGCCGCGTTGATCAGTTCATCCAGCGGATCGTTGGCTTCGCGCCCCAGCCGCGCCACCAGCTTGCGTCGCCCCTGCCAAGGGCCGACCAGCAGCCAGTGCATCAGCGCCTGCGGAGGTTCGAAATCGGCGCGCGCCAGCAGCGGGTCGAGCAAGGTCCGCAGCGCCAGCACATCGGCATGGGCGGACCGGCGAAGATGGTCCCACAGGTGGACCTTTTCCGGGCGATATCCGTGATCCAGCAACTGCTGCTGGCTCCACCCCACCAGCGGCGACATCAAAAGGTTGGCAAGACTGAGATCGTCGAGCGGCTGCGCGGCGAAACGGATCGCCGCCATCACGTCCTTCACCGCCAGTGGCGCCCCCAGCCGCAAGCGGTCGACCCCCGCCACCGGCACGCCCACGGCGTGCAGGCGGCCCACGATCAGCCCGGCCAGTTCGCGCCGTTTGCGCACCAGCACCATGATGTCGCCCGGCTGGGCGTTGCGCGCCCCACCCTTCACCAGTGGGAAGCCGGTGTTCATCCACTGCTTCACCTGCGCCGCGATGCGATCCGCCATGCGGCGCTCAGGCTCGCTGATCCAGTCTTCCGGCCCTTCGCCATCTTCGTCATCATCGGGCCGGGCGTTGACCGGGTTCCACAGTGTGACCAGACCGGGGCGATTATCGCCCACGTGCGGTTCGGCGGCATCTTTCAGCCCGAAACTCGCCGCACCGATCTGGGCGATGGCCCGGTCCACGAAATCGAGCACCGGCTGCGCCGTGCGGTATGACCGGCCCAGCCCCAGTTCCTGCAATTCGCGCGCTTCGGTATTGTCGCGCAAGGCGGCGGCGTTGCTGGCCCGCGCAGCCATTTCCGTGGCGAACACGGTCTTGGCCGCTGCGAAATTTTCCGGGCTGGTGCCTTGGAAGCGGAAGATCGCCTGCTTGTAATCGCCGACCACGAAAATGGTCCGCATCCGGCCGTCGCGCTGTCCTTCACCGGTGAAGAAATCTTCGGTCAGCGCACGGATGATGTCCCACTGTGCTGCGTTGGTATCCTGTGCTTCATCGACCAGAACATGGTCGAACCGCCGGTCCAGCTTGTAGCGGATCCATTCGCCCAGCCCCTGCACGGACAGCAGAGCGGCGGCGCGGCGGATCAGGTCATCGAAATCGACCAGCCCTTCGCGTTCCTTCGCCGCATCCCATGCCAGCGCAAAAAGGCGGCCAGCCGACAGCGCCGGGGTCAGGAAATCGGCCAGAGCCAGCAGGCGCAGCCGTTCCTGCACCGCATCAATGCAAGCCGCCACGCGGTTCGCATATTCAGCATAGTCGGGCAGAAACTTGATCAGCGACTTCAGCGATCGCAGTTCATCCTTCTGGGTCAGCAGCGCGTTACGCAACAGGCCGATTGTTTCCAGACGTGTGGCCGCGTCGGCAACCAGCCATTCACCCAGCGCGGCGGCGGTGCCGATGCCGGTGGCAGTGCCCCACGCATCGTTGGCTTCCATGCAGCGGCGCAGCGATTGCACATCGAAGGCATCGTCGGCACAGCCTTGCCCTGCCCAGTCCGCCCCTGCGCCGGGTGCGATGCCCAGCAGCAGTTCCACCCGTTCACGCAAGGGTTCCTGCCAGCCGCCCGGACCGAACCACGCATCGCGCGCTTCCGCGCACCGCATCAGCCATTCGCGCGCCTTGTCCGGCCCCATCCGGGTGCTGAGCATTTCCAGCGCGGCCAGCGGCCCGTCCAGCCCCTGCCGTTCCCAATCCACCAGCAGTTCCGCCAGCACCTGATGGGCCAGCAGATACCGGTCGCGGTCTTCCATCGGGCGTGTGCCCGGTGTCAGCCCGGCTTCTTCGGGGAACGTCGCCAGCAGCCATTGCGAAAAGGCGTGAATGGTATCGATCCGCAGCCCGCCGCCGGGGCAATCCAGCACGCTGGCAAACAGGGTGCGCGCGTGGGCGATGGTTTCGGGCGAGTTGTCAGCCCCGATGGCCAGCAGATCGCCCGCCAGCGCTTCCGCCTTCATCCGCACCCAGCTGGCCAGCACTTCGTTGACGCGAGTGGCCATTTCTGCCGCGCCCGCCTTGGTGAAAGTCAGGCACAGGATGTTTTCGGGCCGTACGCCGGGTTGCAGCAGCAGCCGCAGCACGCGCGCGGAAAGCACCTGCGTCTTGCCGGTGCCGGCGCTGGCGGACAGCCACACGCTGTCGCGCGGGTTGACGGCGCGCGCCTGATTGTCCTGCAGGGGGTAGACCTTGCCGCTCACAGTTCGGTCACCCATTCATCCAGCCGCATCAGCTGGTCATAGGTCGAATATCCGGGCGCATCGGGATTGAGCCGCGCGGTGAAGGCGTCCGCGCCCAGTATCCAGCGATCCAGCGCATCGTGCAGGAATTCTTCCGCCTTGGGCATGAAATCCTCCAGCGGCACGCCGCTGCGCTTGCCTTCGACGAAGATTGGCGTGGCGACATAACCGAAGCCGGTTTCGCTTTTCTTGTTACTGGCGAGCGACCAGTATTCGAACACCTCCGGTTCGCCTGCGGCAAAGTTTTTGAACGCCCCGGCCCGCGCCATCAGCCCCAAGGTGCCGAGCTGCAGGGCGTAACCCTGTTCCACCTGCTTGCTGCTGGGCGGGCCGCCGGTCTTGTAATCGACAATCGCCAGGGTGCCGCCGGCCAGCCGGTCGATCCGATCCGCCTTGCCGAAAATGGTCACCCCGCGAACGTCCATTTCGCCCCATTCCTCGATCAGCGAAGGCACGCGGGCGGGGTCGGCGGCGATTTCAGCCTCGACCCATTCCAGCGCCTTCATCAGGCGGGGCCGCCACAGGGCGCGCATCAGGGGGTGGCCGTTCATCTGTTGCAGCACTTGCGCTGCAACGTCATGCATCGGGCGCGGATTGTGCGTTGCCGCCTTGTGCCATTTTTCGAGGATTTCATGCGCCGCCGTGCCGCGCCATGCCGCTGACGGTTCCGCGTCGAGCGGTTCCAGTTCCTTCAGCCGCAGGATGCTGGAGGCATAAAACTGGTACGGATCGGACCGCAGCCGGTCGAGCGCGGTGACGCTGACCCGCACCAGCCGCTGCGCCGCGCTGGGCATGGGCTGCGGGCGTGGGTGGCGCGGAGCCTGCGGCGGGTTGTCGATCGCCTGTGCCAGCGCCACGGCGGCATCTTCACGGTGATGGCGCAGCAGATCGTCCCCCAGCAACGCCTGCACCCGCAACCAGAAGCGCGACGGGATCGCCGGGCCAGCAGCATCGCGCCGGGCGCGGCTCATCACCACTTCGGGCGCGCCCAGCATCCCGGCCAGATCGTGCGCGGCAAGGCCGATGCGGAAATCCGCGCCCGGCACCCCCAGCGCGCGCAACACCGCCGGCGCCAGCAACGGATCAGGCGCGGGGCTGGCGGGCCAGCTGCCTTCGTTCAACCCGGCACAGATCACCAGTTCCGCCCGCGTCATCCGGGCTTCCAGCAAGCCGTAAAGCGCCACGCGCGGATGCCCGCCGTAAGGCGGCCGCACGGCCACGCGGTCCATCGCTTCGCGCAATACGGCCGGCAGTTCGGACGGATCGATCACGGTGCCGACAACGCGCGCCTGCAGGCGCAGATCTTCGACCAGAGCCGCCAATGCCCGACCGCCGGCATCACCCCAAACCGCTTCTCCGCACAGTGCCTCCGCTGCGGTAATCAGCCGATCCAGAAGCTCTGCCAGCGGCGCACCCTCTTCCGCCAGCAGCGGCGAAAGGATATCTCCTGTCCCGGCCCACCAATCCGATACACGCGCTTTTTCCCCGTATTCCCGCAGGCGATGCAGGCCCGGTTCAGGGCGCGGGCCACGCAGGTGCAGTTCCAGCGCGCGGGCATTGTCCAGCCAGTCCGCACGGCCATCACCGCGCCGCACCAGCGGATGTTCAAGCAGCGCCACCAGCGGCACGGGCGCGCCATGTTCCGCCCCCACTTCCGCCAGCAGCAAGAACAACCGCCCGGCAGCGGTCTGCGACAATGGCAAGCCCGCAGAATCGTCCGCTTCGATGTTCCATCGGCGCAAGTGCTGCGCGATGCGCGCCGTCAGCCCGCGATCAGGGGTGACGACGGCGATGCGTCGTTCGGGCATTTCCAGTGCTTCGCGCACCAGCAGGGCGATGGCCTGCGCTTCTTCTTCGGGGTTCGCGCTTTCCATCATCCGCACACCCGACAGGCGGCGCTTTTCGGATGGCAGACCTACCCAGCTCTTGCTCGCCTGCGGGGGCAGAAACAGGCTGGAAATGGCATGGCTGCGCTCGGGCGGCCCCTTGCCCAGCCCCGCACGGTGCCACGGCTGCACCTCATCACGGGCGATGCCCATCCGGTTCAGCAGCAGCTTGAGATGATATTGCGGATGCGTCACCGCATCGGCGCGGCCCATCGGCACCTCGGCCTGAGGATCACCCGCATGGCCGAGTTCTTCCCACACGTCCTGCCCCATCGACAGGTCGAGATCAGGCAGCACCACCGCACCTTGCGGCAGGCGTGCCACCGCCCGCAGCAGCGCCGCGACCCCTTTGGCCGTGCTGGTGATCCCGGCCGCGACCACCGCAGTGGTTGGCGGATCG
>JBDLVD010000062.1:0-10358 GCA_039804965.1 Pseudomonadota bacterium | reverse complement strand
GCTCAATCTGGCCAATACAGTTGCCGCCGCGGCCTTTCAGGCACTGCGCGGGCGCATCTGATCAGCTGAGCGCCAGCCAGCCAGCCACCCCTGCCACGCACAGGATCAGTGGCGCGACCCAGGCCCCTTTCAACCGCCATGCGGCCACCGCTGCCAAGGCGAATATCGGCACTGCGAACAGCGGATTGTCCACCCGCAGCCAAGCAGCCCAACCCAATTGCACCAAGGTGGCGGCGATGATGCCGACGACGGCGGCGGCAACACCGTCCAGCGTGCGGTGCAGGCGCGGGTGGTCCACCACCTGTTCCAGCCGTTCGAAGAACACCATGGAAAAGGCGAAGGCCGGCAGGAACATCCCCGCCGTGATCGCACATGCTCCCAACGGGCCGGCAGCGACGTATCCTGTGAAGGTTGCGAAAATCACCAGAGGGGCGGGCAGGATGTTGGCAAAGGCGACCCCGTCGAGGAACTGCCCGTCAGCCAGCCAGCCCCGTCCGACGGTATCGGTCCGGACATACGGGATCGCGGTATAGGCCCCGCCGAATGTCAGCAGACCGCCTTTCAACCCGGCCATGAACAGGGCCAGCAAAGCCGCCTGATGCACACCGGCGGCGGTAGTGGTTGGGGCAGCAAGTCCTTGTGGCAACAGCATGTAGGCTGCCAGCACGACCACGCCGGCCAGCGCGGCGCGCGCCAGCGGCTTTTCGGGCTTGGCATAGGCGTAGGCGGCAGCGATCAACGGCACCCAGAACGGCACGCCCGCCAGAGTTCCGGCAAACCCGATCACGGCCAGCAGCACCAGCGCCCGGTCCAGCAGGATATGCGATCCGATGCGATGCACGGCGCGGGCGATGACCGCCAGCACGGCAACCTGCACGCCCAGCAGCACGCCGTTTAGGCCTGCGCGCCCGGCCACCAGTTCCTGATAGAGGTATCCGCAAGCGAGCATCAGGACAAAGCCGGGCAGCATGAAGCCCATACCCGCCAGCAGGCCGCCAATGCGGCCGCGTGCGACCATGCCCAGATGGACGCACAGTTCGTGCGCTTCGGGGCCGGGCAGCACCTGCATCACGGCCAGCAGGCGGTTGAAACGCGGGCGATCGATCCAGCGTTCTTCTTCCACCAGTGCCTGCCGGACCATGGCGATCTGCGCCACCGGCCCGCCAAAGGCCAGGCAGCCGAAGCGCAGAAATTTCAGGAACAGCGCGGGCAGGCTGAGGTTGGGTGCACCTGTTTCCATCTGCGTCAGAGCTTGTCCGCCGCCAGATATTCCACCGGCATTCCAAGCCCTTGCAACTGGCTGTCGATCTGCTTGCGATCGCCCACGACCACGATGACCATGTCTTTCGGCGACAGGTATTGCGCGGCGGCCTTGTCGATCGCGGCGGCGTCTATGCCGCGGTAGATCGCAGGCAGGGTGGCCTGATAATCATCCGGGCGGCCGAATTGCTGGTTGGCCAGCAGCGCGCCCAGCACCTGTCCGTTGGTCTGGAACCGGTTGGGCAGGCCGCGGATGTTGCCTTGGGTGACGCGTTGCAGTTCGGTGGCATCGACGCCCTTGCTGGCCGGGAAAGCGGCCATGTCTGCCAGAATGAGGCGAATTGAATCGCCGGTGCGATCGGTCTGCACCGGGGTTGCAACGGTGATGGCACGCTGTCCCATGACGCCGGTCACGCTGCTGCGGATGCCATAGGTCCAGCCTTTCGCTTCGCGCAGGTCCATGTTGAGGCGGGAGAGGAAGCCATTGCCGATCACTTCATTGGCAAGGTCCACGGCTTCCATCTGCCGGTCCGTTCCGCGCAAGGGCAGGACATGGCCGAACATCAATACGCTTTGCGGCGATCCCGGACGGTCGATCACCACCAGCCGTGGCCGTGCGGCAGGAACGGCAGCGGACAGATCCTTGGCGGGCGCGGCCTGTGCCGGTGCCTGCCAGGTGCCGAATGCTGTTTCCAGCGCGGGCAGCAGCTGTGCCATCGTCACGTCACCTACCACGGTGATGCGGGCAAGGTCCGGGCGCAGCCAGCGGGCATGTTCCGCTGCCAGCGCTGCCGGGTCCAGCGCGCTGATGACCGCTGGCGAACCGCTGGCCCCCACCGTGCCATAGGGATGGGCCGGGCCATAGAGAATGGGGCCAAGTGCGCGCTGCGCCAGCGCCATCGGGTTGGCCTGTTCCTGCGCGATATCGGCCAGCCGCTGGCCCTTTACCCGCGCCACATCCGCTGGGGTAAAGGCCGGGTTGCGTGCCACGTCCGCCAGCAATGCCAGCGACGGGGCGAGGTTGGCGGTCAGCGCGGTCAGTTGCAGGGTGCTGCGGTCCATCGTCGCGCCAGCGTTGATCGATGCACCCAGCCGTTCCTGTTCCACCGCGATGTCCAGCGCGCTGCGGGTCTTCGTGCCCTGGTCCAGCAGTTCCATCATCAGTGACTGTGTGCCCGCACGCGCCGCACCGTCTGCGGCGTTACCGGCATCGAAAGACAGCGCGATGCTGACCTTGGGAATGGCACTGCGGCGCGCGAGCGTCACGTCGATGCCATTGGCCAGCCGCGCGTGTTCGACCGCGGGGAAAGTCAGTTCACCAACCGGCGCCACGGCCGGCGCGGTGCGGGCTGCGCCGGTGCGGGTGACCTTGACCGGCGCCTTGGCATCTGCGGCGGGCGGCGTGGTGGTCGCTTCATCGCCCCAACCGCCCAGTTTCGCGCCATCGAGCACCCGTTCACCCGGCACAACCGCCAGCGTGTAGGACGGGCGCGACAACCAGCGCTGCAACGCCGCCTGCACCTGCGCCGGGGTCAGGTTGGCAAGCTGCTGCAACTCCTTGCGATATTGCTCAGGATCGCCAGCATAAAGCAGCCCTTCGGCCAAAGTCGCACCCTTGCCGGAAAAACCGCCGACTTGTTCCAGCGCGCCGATCTGGGCAGCCACGATCTGGGTGGCGGCGCGGGTCAGTTCGTCCTGCGTCGGGCCTTTGGCCACAAGGTCCGCGATCACGGCGTCGAAGCGCGTTTCTGCCGCCTTGGCATCCACGCCGGGCTTCACGTCCATCATCGCCTGCAGGAAGCTGAGCTGTTCGTACTGCTGGGCCGAAGCGGTGACTGCCACCGCCAGCTGTTCATCGCGCACCAGCACATTGTCCAGCCGCGAACTGGCAAGCCCGCCCAGCACATACAGCCCCGCCGCCAGCGGCACCGCGTCGGCATCGGTCAGCGCCGGGCCGGTCCAGTTGCGCATGATCCGCGTCACCGGCACCGCATCGGTCATTTCTTCACGCACAGGCTGCGCCAGAGCCACCGGGGCAGAGGTGGTGCGTGCCACTTCCGGCCCGCGCGGAATGGCGCCGAACCAGCGCTCCACGATCGGCCGCGCGGTGGCGGCATCGATATCGCCGGCCAGCACCAGCACCACGTTGTTGGGGCCGTAATTGTCGGTGAACCACTTGCGGACATCGGGCAGGCTGGCGGCATCCAGATCGGCCATCGAACCGATCGTGGAATGGCGATAGGGGTGGCCCACCGGCAGCAGCCCTTCGGCAATCTTGTATTCCACCAGCCCGTAAGGGTCGTTGTCCCCCTGCCGCTTTTCGTTCTGCACAACGCCGCGCTGCTTATCCAGCTTGTCCTGCGATACCGCGCCCAGCAGGTATCCCATGCGGTCGCTTTCCATGAACAGCGCCAGATCCAGCGCGCCGGTGGGCACGGTTTCGACGTAATTGGTCCGGTCATACCAAGTGGAACCGTTGGTGCTGGTGGACCCGGCGGCTTCCAGCGGGATGTCGAAGTTTTCGACGTTTTCCGATCCGCCGAACATCAGGTGCTCGAACAGGTGGGCAAAGCCGGTGCGGCCGCGCGGTTCGCTCTTGCTGCCAACCCGGTAATAGATAGTCACCCCCACCACCGGGCTCTTGCGATCGGTGTGGACCAGCGTGGTCAGCCCATTGGGCAGGGTGAAGCGGTCATACGGGATGTCCACTGCCGCAACCAGCTGGCTTAACGGGGCGGGCTTGCTCGCCGTGGCAGACGGGGTGGCAACGGCCAGAGCGCCGGGCGCGCTGGCGCAGGCGGCAAGGGCAAGGGGCAGGGCGGCGGCGCTGATGCGGCGGAGCGATTTCATGCTTGATGGATAGCACGCCGTTGCCGCCGTGCCAGTGCCCGTGAAGGCGATTTTGATCTCGCCCATTGTGGCCGGCTTCGCGCTGACCGATAGTTTGCTGGCTGGATTTGGTGCTGGCCCTTGTGTGGCGGAATGGCAACACCATCTGAGGCAGGACAGAAGAGGACACGCGATGAATCTCGAAAAGTTCACTGACCGGGCCAAGGGCTTCCTGCAATCGGCGCAGACTGTCGCCATCCGCATGAACCACCAGCGGATAAGCCCCGATCATCTGCTGAAGGCGCTGCTGGAAGACAGCGAAGGCATGGCCAGCGGGCTGATCCAGCGCGCGGGCGGCAATGCCGCGCTGGCGCTGGCGGAAGTGGACAAGGCGCTGGCCAAGGTGCCCGCCGTGTCCGGTTCGGGCGCGCAGGCCACTCCGGGGCTGGATAACGATGCGGTCCGCGTGCTCGATCAGGCGGAACAGGTGGCGGAAAAGGCGGGCGACAGCTTTGTCACCGTGGAACGGCTGCTGCTGGCGCTGGTGCTGGCGAAGACCACGGCTGCCGGGCAGGCGCTGGCCGCCGCCAATGTGACGCCGGAAGCGCTGAACAGCGCGATCACCGCCTTGCGCGGCGGCCGCAGTGCCGACAGCGCCAGCGCTGAAAACGCCTATGACGCGATGAAGAAATATGCCCGCGACCTGACCGAAGCGGCCCGCGCGGGCAAGCTGGACCCGGTGATCGGCCGGGACGAGGAAATCCGCCGCACGATCCAGATCCTCGCCCGCCGGACCAAGAACAACCCGGTGCTGATTGGCGAACCCGGCACCGGCAAGACCGCGATTGCCGAAGGGCTGGCGCTGCGGATCGCCAATGGCGACGTGCCCGACAGCCTGAAGGACCGCGCGTTGATGTCGCTCGACATGGGCGCGCTGATCGCGGGCGCGAAGTATCGCGGCGAGTTCGAGGAACGGCTGAAGGCCGTGCTGGACGAAGTGAAGGGCGCTGAAGGGCACATCATCCTGTTCATCGATGAAATGCACACGCTGATCGGCGCGGGCGCATCGGAAGGCAGCATGGATGCGGGCAACCTGCTGAAGCCTGCACTGGCGCGCGGCGAACTGCATTGCATCGGCGCGACCACGCTGGATGAATACCAGAAATATGTCGAAAAGGACGCGGCCTTGCAGCGGCGGTTCCAGCCGGTGTTCGTGCCCGAACCGACCGTGGAAGATACCATTTCGATCCTGCGCGGGCTGAAGGAAAAGTATGAACTGCACCACGGCGTGCGGATCACCGATGGGGCCATCGTGGCCTCTGCCCAGCTGTCCAACCGCTATATTTCCGACCGCTTCCTGCCCGACAAGGCGATCGACCTGATGGACGAAGCGGCCAGCCGCATCCGCATGGAAGTGGAAAGCAAGCCGGAAGAGATCGAGAACCTCGACCGGCGGATCATCCAGCTGAAGATCGAGGAATCGGCGCTGGCCAAGGAAAGCGATCAGGCCAGCAAGGACCGGCTCGCCACCTTGCGTGAAGAACTGGCAAACCTCGAACAGCAAAGCGCCGAAGTCACCACGCGCTGGCAGAACGAACGCGACAAGATCCATGCCGAAGCGCGGATCAAGGAACAGCTGGATGCCGCGCGCATCGAACTGGAACAGGCCCAGCGGACCGGCGATCTGGCCCGTGCGGGCGAGCTTTCCTATGGCCGCATTCCCGAATTGGAACGCCAGCTGGCCGAAGCCCAGGGGCAGAGCGCCAATGCGCTGCTGCGCGAAGAAGTGACCGAAGACGATATCGCGGCGGTGGTCAGCAAGTGGACCGGCATCCCGGTGGACCGGATGATGGAAGGCGAACGCGAAAAGCTGCTGCACATGGAAGACGCCATCGGCAAGCGGGTGATCGGGCAGGCCAAGGCGGTGCAGGCGGTATCTCGGGCGGTCCGCCGCGCGCGCGCCGGTTTGCAGGATCCCAATCGCCCGCTCGGCAGCTTCCTGTTCCTCGGCCCCACGGGCGTGGGCAAGACCGAACTGACCAAGGCATTGGCCGGGTTCCTGTTCGATGATGACAACGCGATGGTCCGCATCGACATGTCCGAATTCATGGAAAAGCATTCGGTCAGCCGGCTGATCGGTGCCCCTCCGGGCTATGTCGGGTATGATGAAGGCGGTGTCCTGACCGAAGCCGTGCGGCGGCGCCCCTATCAGGTGGTGCTGTTCGACGAAGTGGAGAAGGCGCACACCGATGTGTTCAACGTGCTGTTGCAGGTGCTCGACGATGGCCGCCTGACCGATGGGCAGGGCCGGGTGGTCGATTTTTCGAACACGCTGATCATCCTGACCAGTAACCTTGGCAGCCAGTACCTCGCCAATCTGGACGAAGGGCAGGACGTGGAAAGCGTGGAACCGCAGGTGATGGACGTGGTGCGCGGCCATTTCCGCCCGGAATTCCTCAACCGGCTGGATGAAATCATCCTGTTCCACCGCCTTGGGCAGGAACACATGGCGCCGATCGTGGATATTCAGGTGGGCCGGGTGCAGAAACTGCTGAAGGATCGCAAGATCGTGCTGGACCTGACCGACGCCGCGCGGCGCTGGCTGGGCCGGGTCGGTTATGATCCGGTTTATGGCGCGCGTCCGTTGAAACGCGCCGTGCAGCGGTACTTGCAGGATCCGCTGGCGGAAATGCTGCTGGGCGGGAAAATCCCCGATGGTTCTACCGTGACGGTGGACGAAGGCGACGGTGCGCTGAACCTTCGCACCGCCTGATCGCCGGTCGCAGATATGAAAAGGGCGGGACCATCGGCCCCGCCCTTTTTTTTGTGCGTTTACCGCAGGGCTTAGAAGGAAGCCTTCATCCCCAGCTTGAACGACCGGCCGTTGATGCCCGAACCACCCTGGACCGGGTTGTACAGGTGCGCACCGTAAGTGACGGTGTCGATCGGCGGGAACTTGTCGAACAGGTTCAGCACCGACAGGCTGACCGAATACTGGTCATTCACCTTGTACTGTGCCTGCAGGTCAGCCGTGATGTACCGCGGGATACCGCAGCCCGTGGGGCTGTAGCCCGAGTCCAGACCGCAATCCTTGTAGTCCGTGCCCTGATCCATCGCCGACAGGTCATAGCCACCGAAGTAGTTGACCGTGCCGTTGAGGGCGAAGTTGTCGCCCACTTCCAGCGAGTTCAGCCAGTACCCGTGCCACTTCGGCGTGCCCGACCCTGCGGTCAGGTTGAAGTTGCCGAGCGTGCCGTCATACCGTTCGATGCCACCACCGGCTGCCGTCAGATCGGCTTCCAGCTTGATGATGTAGCTGGCTTCGAGGTGACTGGTCAGTCGGATGTTGTCCGACAGGCGCAGCGAACCGTCGATCGAGAAATCGACACCCGAAGTCTTCAACGTGTTGGCATTGATCAGCTGCGATTGCACGAAAGCGACACGCGGCTTGGCATTCGGGAACGACAGGTCGGCCGCATCGGCGATGACGGTATAGCCTGCCGGAATGGCGGTGCCACCGTAATAGGCATCCAGCGCCGGGGCGTTGGACGGCTGGGTGATCACGCCGGTCTTCTTGATGTTATAGTAATCGACCGAGAACGACAGCCCGCGAACCGGTTCGAAGAACACGCCGGCCGTGATGCTGCGCGATTTTTCCGGCTTGAGTTCAGGCGAAGCAAGCGTCGTCTGGCCGTAGGAACCGCTCTTGATATAGACCGGGCAGGAATTGAACGTGTCGACCGTGCAATTGTACTGCGCCAGATAGGCATCGGTGAACACCGCTGCCGTGTTCACGACATAACCGGTCGTGGGCAGGGCGTTGGCTTCACCAAATGACGGGATGCGGAAACCCTTGGAATAGGTTGCGCGCAGCAGCAGCGAATCCACCGGCTTGAACTTGATGCCGGCCTTCGGGGAAAAGGCGCTCTGACCGCTGGAGTAGTGGTCATAACGGCCCGACAGGTTGATATCGACCATGTCGATGATCGGCGCGTCCAGTTCGGCGAAGACCGACTGGGTCCAGCGGCTGCCGGTCGTCCCGAATGCGTTCAGCGTGAAGTACCGCTGCGTCGGCCCGAAGTAATCCGGGTTGCCGCTGGGGGCGTCGACCGCTTCGTACCGGATCGAACCGCCGACGGCGAGCTGCAACGCCCCGCCGCCGAGTTCCGCCAGCTTGGTGCTGACGATGGCCTGCGCCTGAACCTGATCGGACGAAGCCGGGTTCACGTTGGTCGGCATCAGGTTGTCCCACGCCGCCTGGCTGTTGGATTCCGGATCGACGAAGTTGAACGTGCCGCGTGCCACGGCATCCAGCAGGTTCTGGATGTAGACATAGCCGCCAGACGTGCGCTGCAGGTCCACGTGCATGGCGGTCAGGCCAAGGTCGATGCTGAACTTGTCCGACAGATCACCCGAAAGCCCGGCCGCACCGCGATACGCACGGGTGCGGGTTTCGTTGTAGGTCGTCCGCGTCAGGATGCGGCCGATCATGCGGGCCGGCTGGCCATTGGCGGCGAACGGATTGTTCGGGTTCAGCGTACCGTTCAGTGCATTGCATCCGGTGTTGAGGCCGTTGGCGCTGCCCACGCCGTTGGGGCAGACATAGACCGGCAGCGTCAGCGCAAACGAACCCGGATAGACCGCGCCAGCACTGGTGGAGGTGCTGAACTGCGGATACTGGATGCCGGTCGGCCCGGTGCCGCGGATGGTTGCCGGGAAGCCGGTGTAATCCACCGTGCTCTGCATGAAGTTGAATTCGGCATAGCCTTCCAACCTGTCCGTCACGGCTGCGGTGACGCGCCCCGAAACGCCGAAACGCTGCACGTTCGGGCTGATCACGCCATACCGTTTGGTATAGTCGACCACGCAGGCCACGTTCGGCGCGGATGCGTTGAGGAATGTGCCGTTGTCATCCTGCAGCGCCCGGTCTTCCGGCGTCAGCGTGTAGGTTTCATCGCAGCTGCTGTAGTTACCTAGCGGCTGATAGACGCCCTGCCGTGCAGTGTTGGCGGCATTGTATGGGGCCACCATCAGGTTGGCGTTTGTCGCCGTGAAGATGCCACCGGTGGGCGAGTTGACGCGGTCATCCGTGCCGCAATCGCCAGCGGCATTGCAGACGCCGCGCAGGTCGTCGGTGTTGAACGGATAGGGCCGGTCGCGGTTATACAGCGCGTTGGCTTCGTAATAGAAACCCGACAGGTAGGCGTTGAAGCCGTCCTTCGCGATATCGCCTTTGCCCACGGTGGCGGACACGCGATAGGTGCCGGCATCGTTGCGTTGCGTGGTGCCAAGATCACCGCGCAGGGTGATCCCTTGGAACTGGCGCTTGGTGATGATGTTGACCACGCCGGCGATGGCATCGGCGCCGTAAGATGAAGACGCGCCGTCGCGCAGCACTTCGACGCGTTCGACGATATCGTCCGGCACGGTGTTCAGATCGACGAAGTTGCGCGATCCGTCATCCGCCAGCGGGTAATAGGCAGCGCGCAGGCCGTCGAACAGCACCAGTGTGGAGTTGGTGGACAGGCCGCGCAGCGACACTGCGGAAGCGCCGGCGGCGAAAGCACCGTTGGCGGTGAAGCTGTTGGTCAGCGCCGGGCCGTTGTTGGATGCCAGCGACTGGATGCCTTCCTGCACCGTGGAGATGCCGCGCTGTTCCAGGTTCTCGGTGGTGACCGTGGTGACGGGCGAAGTGGTTTCGGCGTCGGTACGGCGGAACAGCGAACCGGTGACGATGATCGCGCCGCCATCGGCGCAGTCAGTGGTGGCCGGATCGCACTGATCGGCGGCAGCCGGAGCAGCGGCCTGATCCTGCGCATAGGCAGGAGTCGCCACACCGACGCCCAGCAGCACCACGGCGGGCAGGGCCACGCTGGTTTCAAGCAGGCGCTTGCGAATGTTGGAGAATTTCATCGCGGTTGCAGTCCCTTGTTATGAACCTTCAGGTCAGGACGGCTAAAAACTGGGTCTAAAAACCGGCCTGATTGACCTGTTCGTGCGACCGCTTGATGGTGGTTTCAATTAAAACCGTTACTACTGATACGTGAAAGTTCGCAACTGTGACACTACTGCAACAAAAAGCAGTCTACCCGTGCCGCGACCGAGGTTTCGACATGTTGCGCGCAAGAGCGCGGAGTGTGTCCGGATGTTGCGGGGCGGGCGTCCGAGGGCGGGTGCGTTGTCGCCGCGGAAGGGGGAGCTGGCCGCATTCAGGCTTGCGATGCTGTAACCGATTGCAGCCGATGGCGCTGGCAGCAGCCGCAGAAACA
>JBDLVD010000061.1:0-10595 GCA_039804965.1 Pseudomonadota bacterium | reverse complement strand
CCCCAGCCGGCAGGATCAGTACAGTCAGGAACTGCGCATCGCATCCGATGGCGAAGCGCGGCTCAGCTATGTCGCGGGGCTGTATTTCTTCCGCCAGAAGGTGACGGGGCGACCGATCAGCATCTACGGCCCGCTCGCCGCCTATTGGCTGATCGGCCCAACCACCGGCAACAACGCCACCCCCGTGCCCGCCAATCTGCTCGACGGCTATGGTCAGGATGGCCACACCGCCTTTGCCGCCAACAGCTATGCCGCATTCGCGGAAGCCAACTGGCGGATCGTGCCGCGTCTGACACTGACCGGTGGGCTGCGTTACACGCAGGAAGACAAGAGCGGCAGTTACGCCACCACCACGTCAGGCGGGCTGGCGACGACCAACACCGCGCTGGTCAATGCCAAGCTGTCGGTGCTGCGCCCGCAATCCTATGCCGCAAGCGACAGCGACGGCAGCCTGTCGGGCCGCGCCAATCTGGCCTGGGCGGTGACGGATGATGTGATGGCCTATGCCCGCTATGCCCGCGGCTTCAAATCGGGCGGGATCAATATGTCCGGCCTGCCGCTGAACGCGCAGAACCAGCCGGTTCTGGCAACGGCGGTGATCCGCCCGGAACGCAACGTGACATGGGAAGCCGGGTTCAAGACCAGTTGGCTGCGTGATACGCTGGTGCTGAACGTGGCCGCCTATCGCACCGTAGTTGAAGATTTTCAGGCCACGATTGTCGACAGCAGCCAGACCGTGGCCCTGCGCGGGTATCTCTCCAACATTCCGCAAGTGACCGTGAAAGGCGTGGAAGCCGACGCCGCGCTGCGTTTAGGGCGGCTGAACCTGACCGCGTCGCTGGCCTATGGCCACGGCACCTACACCGATTATCCCGCCGGTCCCTGCCCGCTGGAAGTGCAGACCAGCGCCACCACCGCCTGCAACCTGACCGGGCAACGGCTGGCGGGCCTGCCGCGGTGGTCCGAAAGCCTCGGCTTCGATTACCGCCACCCGCTGGGCCGGGGCGAAGTGGTGCTGCACGGGGACACGACCTGGCGCAGCGGTTATTTCGGCGACCCCAGCCTGTCACGCTATACCTGGATCGACGGATACAGCCTGACCAACGCCAGCATCGGCTTCAAGGCGCCGGCCGGGTGGGAACTGTCGGTATTCGCGCGCAACCTGTTTGCGGCGGACTACATCCAGAACCTGACCATTCAGGCCGGCAATTCGGGCCTGATCCTTGGCACTCCCAGCGATCCGCGGACGATGGGCGTGACCTTGCGCCTCACCCGCTAAACCGCGCCCGCCGGATCAGGAACACATCTTCGCCGCGCGGGCCGCAATGCCGCGAAGCCCGCGCGGACAGGGTGGCAAGGTATTTGCGGCAGGTGCGCCCTGCCCTTCTGCCTGCCCCTGACCGGCTTCGGCACCGCCCATCGCGCCCATGCCGGGCATTCCGGCCATCACCATCGCATTGGCGCGGAAGCGCACGCGCGCGATCCAATCGGGCTTCCATGCCACTTTCGGGTTGGCGGGGCGCGGCGGGAAGGCGAAGTCTGCTTGCGGGCCATAGCCGTACAGTGTGGTCATCAGCATTTCGCCCGCCGCCGCCTTCACTTCGGCCGGGATGGTGCAGCTGGTTTGCGTTGGCGGCATCACCGTCTTGGCAGTGACCAGTCGTGCCACGGTGGAAGGGGCCAGCCAATCGGCCAGCGGGCCGCCAAATTGCTGCGTGGCGCTGGATGACCACCAGACCATGTCCGTCGGCTGGCCGCGCCCGTCAGCCTTCGCGCCCATGGCCCACGCGTAATAGCCGGTCGCGGTCGGCAGGCCGTTCCAGCTCAGCGCAATGGCATTGCTGGCCAGCGATGCCGTGGTGGGGCTGAGCGGCGGCATGAAATCGTCCGTCAGCGTGAAGTTGATTTCCGGCGCATAGGTGCTGGCCACCCGGTGCGCGCCGCGCAGCGAGGCATTGGCCGGCACCACCTTGCCATCCCGCGCATTGGGCCAATCGCCATAAGTCGCATAATTGCTGACCAGCACTGACCAGTCATCGGGCAGGTTGAGCGGTTTGGCGTAGAGGCCGGGCGGCACCTGCCCTTTCGCCAGCTTGCTGAAATCGATCACCAGCGGCTGCCCCTTGGCCGCATGTTCACCGCAGCCCCAGAACAGCAGCAGCCGCGCCTTGGGCATCTGCCCCTGCTGCGGCGTGCCGGAGACAGCGCCGGGCGTGGGCGTGATCAGCGGCACAGATTTGCCCATCCGCATCCCGTCAGGCAGGAAATGATCGGCCTTGGGCGAACCGGTGCTGGCGCGGGTGGAACCGAGCCGCAGGACCATTTCATGCGCCACCTGATTGCCGCCGCGCAGCATGGCCATCGCCGCGCCCAGCCCGCCGCCACCGCCAGCCCCCATCGCGCCCATGCCGGAAATGGTCCCGGCATCGATGGTGTAACGCGCGATCGGCGGCAGCACCTGTTGTTGCGGCACAGCCGGTGATGCAGCCAGCAGGGCCGTGCAGGCCACAAGCACAATTCTGGAAACGGTCGGACGAAAGCCCCGCATGTCTGCCCCCTTCGCCAGCTGTTGGAGCCGGTGCCACGGGCGAGACTCGCTGCCCGCGGGCAGAGACTACACCTAGGTATTGTCGCTTACAAAGCCAAACCACAGACCTGCATCAGTAATCGCGGCTGTATTCCGCCGTCGCGCTGCCCCGGCCAATGGTGTTGATGCTGGCCAGCAGCGAAAGCCACCCGGTGATGCGGAATTCCAGTTCGGATGCGTTGTATCCGCGCCCGTCGGTGATGATTTCCAGATAGAACCGGCGGCCGAAATTCTTGCCCAGCGCAATCGCGGTGCCGCGTTCCAGCGCCGGATCGGCAGGGACGATACGCAACCGGTCAAGCCCGATGGCGGTCCGCAGCCGGTTGATCGGGTCCATCCCCCCGCCACCGCGCAGCGATGCGACCGCTGCCCCCAGTTGCAGGGCATCGGTTGCGGAAAGGTTGGTGATCGATCCGCCGAACAGCAGCCGTGCCAGCAGTTCTTCCTGCGGCAACGCCGGCACGGAATTGAACGCGATATCGGGCTGGCTGGCGCTGCCGGTAATCGCCACCGAAACGCTCAAGTCATCGACCTTGGTTTCCGCCAGGATGTTCAGGCGCGGATCAATCGGCCCGGCTTCGTCGAAATCGATCCGCCCGCGCGTCAGTTCGAACCGGACCCCGGCGAAGTTGTAGTATCCCTGCCGTGGCACCACTGTGGCCGTGCCACCGATACGCGGCGCGGCCGTGGTGCCGCGCAGGCGGATATCGGCGCCCCACTGGCTGTCGAGCCCCATGCCATCCACTTTCACGCCGCCCGGCGCGGCGGCGTCGATCAGGTATCGCCACGGGGCACCGGGCCTGCGGGGCGGGGCAATATCGGCCGGAAGGTTGATTTCGCGGGTGCGGATATCGGGCAGCTGCGCCACCTGATCGGCCTTGCCCAGCACCCAGCGCGCTTCATTCACCCGCAAGCGCCCGGCAATGGTGCCGCCCACGCCGCTGGATACGATCCGCAGCGGGCCGGTAACGGTTGCGCCCATCGTGGGCAGGTTCATGATCTGCGCCCGCTGCGCCGCGATCCGCAGATCGATCTGCGGGCCGCGCCCGACGCCAAGATTGGCCAGATCGACAAAGCCGCTGCCGCTGACCTGCCCGCCGTTGGGCGCGGTCCCGGCAAAGCTGGTCAATTCCAGCCGCGACCCGGAAAAACGCCCACGCGTGTGCAAATTGCGCAGGTCCGTGCCGGTAATCCCGCTTTGCAGGCGCAAGGCATCGCCAGCCAGCGATCCGACCACGGTCGGCTGGCGCAGGCTGCCACGCACATCAGCGGCCATCTGCAATGGGCCGGTCACGTCGATCAGTTCCAACCCGGTCAGCCGCCACAGGGCATCTGCCGGGCCTTGATACCGCAATTGCGCGAACAGATCGCCCGCGTTCAGCCGTTCGACCAGCCCGCCATCCTGCGGCAGGTTGGCAATGCGCCCTTGCAGCCGCCCGCGCACTTCGCCGCCTTCGCGCACCACGGCGCGGGCTTGCAGCAAGCTGGGCGAAAGGTTGCTGACCAGTGCGATATCGACCGGGCGCGATGTCAGCACCAGCCCCGAACGGGTCAACCGGCGCACCATCACCCGCGCTTCGCCCGTAGGCACCCCGCCCGGCCCGGCCCCGAAATCGACAATGCCGGAAATGGTCCCGCCCAGCGACACCTTGTCCATCGCGATATCCAGCAGCGACAGTGGCATGTTCGCCAGTGCCAGCTTGCCCTGCGCCGGACGATCCCCGCCAAAGTGGCCATCGACAAGCGCAAAACCGCCACCGAAACTCAGCTGTGTCTGCTGCAATTGCCAGCCGCCATCCGCGGCCTTCAGCAGCACGGCTCGGCGCGGCATGGCGATGGGCCGCTGGCCATAAGTGCCGCGCGCCGCCAGCGATATGCGATCAGGTGCGGCATCACCCGTCAGCTGCAGTTCGAACCGGCTGCCGCGGCGCCCGGCGAGCGAGGCGTTGAAGCTGCCGCGCCCGTTGGCGACTTCCGCCCGTGCTGCCACCCGGCCCAGGAACAGCGAGCCATAACTGATCCCGGCGGCGCGCACGCTGCCTTGCACCGTGGTCGCATCGCCCAGCACCCCGTTGGCCGCAATGTCTGCTTCCCGCACGCTGATCGGGGTGGCGCCATTGAAGCTGGCATCGCGCGCGGTCAGTTGCACGGTAAAGCCTTGGCCTCCGGACTGCGGTTTCAACGCCACCGTGCCATCCAGCCCGCCGCCGGCCAGCCGCAGATCGCCCGACACGCCGCCGTCCAGCAAGGTAATCGCGCCGCTGACCGATGTCTTCCACACGTCCAGCCGCTGGATCGCCAACCGCGTCGGCCCGCCAGCGGGGGACACGAGGTTAAGCAGCCCGTCGAACGGCCCCAAGGTGGACTGCCCGTTGGTCTTGATCTCGAACCCGTCGGGCGTGGGCGCAAGGGCGATTGCGACATCGCGCAGGCCCGCCGCCGGATAAGGGCTGGCAAACACCAGCTGCGCGCGCGGCCCATCGCCCGCCATGGTCGCCTGCACAGTGAACGCGCCATATTGCGTATGGCGCCCATTACCGGCCAGCGTGGTGACGCCGTTGTTCACGCTGCCATCCACCGTCAGCACCAGTTTGCTCGCATTAAGCGTGGTGCGGCGGAAATCGATCGGTCGCCCGGCCCCCAGCGTCACCCCGCCGGCGAAACGGATGCCCGTGCCAGCGACATTGGCGAGCGTGGCGTTGGTCACGCGCGGCATGGTGCCGCGGAAATCGGCGGACAACAGCCACGGCTGGTTGGCGCCGACGCGGAACTGCACATCGGCGCCCGCATCCACCGTCCCAAGGTTCTGCAATGGCAGCCCGCGCGCCCGCACCGGCCCGGCCAGACCCCAGGCATTGCGCGCCAGATCGCCGGTCAACGCCAGCGTGGCATCCAGTCCCGGGAAAGCGACCGCGAGGCTGCGCGATTCCAGCCGGCCGCCGCCATAGGTCAACGTCCCGCCCACGCGCCCATTGACCAGTTGTGGATCGATCAGCGCATTGCCGCTGGTGATGCGCTGAACGCTCGCCGCCAGCGGCAGGGTCGCGCGCGCACCGGTCCAGCGCAACGTGCCGCGCTGGGCGAGACCGGCCAGCACCGTGGTGCCCGCCGTCATCCGCCCGATGGTCAATTCATGCGGCACGGTCAGATCGCGGAACGGGCCGTCCACCGTTGCTTTCAGCCGCGCATCGTCCAGCACCAGACCCGTGCCGAACAGCCGGGGATCGACCAGCGCCGCATCCACCTTCACCGCGCGCACGGCGTTGCGGCCAAGATCGATCGCGCCGCTGGCGTCGGCCCGCAAGCCCCGCCCGCGCAAGGCGAAGCTGCCATCCAGCACGCTGTCCTTCAGCGTCCCGATCGCTGCCACGTCCACCAGCGGCCCCAGCGCCGCCGCGGGAAGGCCGGTGACATAACCAGCCGGGCGCAACTGGCCGACGCCCTTGTAGCGACCGGCGCGGTTGCTGATCTTCAGCGCACCGATGATACCGCTGCCTTGGTTGACGACCAGATGGCCATCCCACTTCTGCCACGTGCCATCGCCCGCCAGCCGCACGCGCAGACTGTCCTTCGCGCCCGCAAGGGTGGCCAGCAGCCCGCCACGCGGTGCGCGATAATCCACGTCCATGTCGAACCGGTTGCCATCAGGTTCTGCGTGCACCAGCGCACGGACCATGTCGCCCCCGCCCAGATCCCCGCCGGAATCGAGGTAGACCAGCCCGTCTTTCACCTTCGCAGTGGCGTGGAAATCGATCTTCCGTTCCGCCCCCAGCAATCCCTTCGCCACGGTCAGGTCATCGATGATGAAACGGTCCACCTTGATGTCGAAATCGGGCAGCGTCGGCGCGTCGGGATCGCCGGGCAAAAGGTCCGGCGCGGCGAACAGGGTACCGCGGCGCAGGACCAGATGCCGCACGTCCAGCCCGCGCCACGGGAAACTGAGCGGCCGCCAGTTGAGGTCTATTTCCGGCACTTGCAGGAATAGCCGCCCCTTCGCATCGCGGAACCGCACGTCATACAGCGTGCTGCTCCACAACACCGAACCTTCGATCCGCCCGACCTGCACCGTCAGGCCCGAAGCCGGGGCGATGCCCGCCACCTGATCGACGATGAACTGCCGCCCCGGCGCGGTGTGGAGGAAGGCAACAGTGGCCAGCACCAGTGCCATCAGCGCCGCCACCAGAACACCGGCCCAGCGCAGCATCCGCGCAAACAGCGGGCGTGCAGGCCTTTCTGGCGCGGCCGGTTGCGGCTCAGGCGGCTGTTGCGGCGGTTGTGCAGGAGGCACTTGGTCCATCAGAACGATTGCCCAAGGCCGATATAGACGCCGAACTTCGCATCGTCCGGTCCGGGGTTGAGCGGCACGCCCAGATCGACGCGCAAGGGGCCGAAGCTGGTGTTGTACCGCACGCCGATACCCGCGCCGACGCGGATTTCGTCAAAGCTGGGCGTCGTGCTCTGGTTGACGATGCCCGCATCGACAAACGGCACGACCGACAATGCACCGTCCAGCAGGCCGGTATCGATCCGCGCTTCAGCGGAAAGTTCCACCAGCGACCGGCCGCCATTGGGTTCACCCAGCGTGTTGCGTTCGCCGATCGCCTTGTAACCGTAACCGCGCACCGACCCGCCGCCACCGGCATAGAAGCGCCGCGAAGGGGCGATCTGGGTCAGTTCCGCGCCCATGATGGAACCCACCCGAGCCCGCGCAGCCAGCACCACGCTGTCGGTTACCGGGCGATAGGCGGACAGGTCGAACTGGACCTTCAGATAGGTCGCCGTGCTGCCGTCCGCCCGCGAAACTTCGGGCGAAAGATGCGCGCCCACGCGAAAACCGCGCTTGGGGTCCAGCAGGTTGTCGCTGGTGTCCACTTGCGCCTGCAACGGCACGGCGGCGATGAAGAAGGTCTTGCGCGGGCCGACCACGGCCCCGGCCTTGCGTTCCTTTTCCTGCGTGGCCACCAGTTCCAGCCCGGCGCCATAGGTGAACGGCTTCTGGAACAGCAGTGTGCTGACCCGTTCGAACCGGCCGATCAGCGACAGCGTGCGCGCGTCATAGGACTGGTAATCGATGGTGCTGGCATAAGCGTCCAGCGTCAGGATGCGATCGCGCCCGTGGAAATTGTTCTTGGTCAGCGTCACGCCCAGCAGCTGTTCCTGCGTGCCGGCGATGCCGCGCACCCGCAGTGCGCCTTCGGGCGGGAACAGGTTGCGGTGTTCCCAACTGCCTTGCACCTTGAACCCTTCGCCGGTGCCATAGCCGATCGATCCGGCGATCGTCCGCAGCTTGGCCGCGGCCATTTCCACCGCAATATCGACCGTGCCCGGCTGGCCCGGAGAAGGCGGGGCTACTTCCACCGGGGTGACTTGCGCGCTGGCCACCAGACCAGTGGCGAGGATGGCGCGGCGCAGGTCCATTTCCAGCGTGCGCTGATACAGGTCGCCGGGGCCGAAACGGGCAATGTCCTGCAAATGGTGCGCCGACATGAAGCCCGGCACGTTGCTGGTGATGCGCCCGAAATTGTATTTGCCGCCCGGCGTCACCGGCATGGTCAGATCGCCTTCGCGGCGCGCATGGTCGACCAGCAGCGACGGATCGCCGATCTTGGCGAATGGATAGCCGTGTTCGCCCAGCGCCAGATCGAGATCGTAGCGACCCTTGACCACGTCGTCCGCCAACAGGGGTTCGCCCTTGTCCGGCCCGAACGCCGCGCGCAACGTGTCGTAATCGCCGGGGGCCGTGGCGGTAACGGCCGTCAGATCGCCCAGATCGATCGCACCGAAATGGTATTGCTGGCCGGGTTCGATATCGAACCGCACACTCGCTTGCCGGGGGGCGCTGCCATTCGTTTTCGCCGCCGGCTCCGCACCGTTGCCAGCGCCTGAATTTGCACCGGTATTCGCACTGGTATTCGCACTGGCATCGCCATCCGCCCCACCACCGACGGAACGCAGCACCAGCGCATCGTAATAGCCATAGATCCGCAGCAGCCGCTCCAGCAGGGCTTCGTCTTCGTTGGCCTGCGCCACCAGCCGGCCGACATTGCCGGCATCGTCCAGTTCCTCGATCGTGGACAGTTGCCGGAACCGGGAAATGAAAGCTTCCCGTTCGGGGAAGGCCGCCGGATCGCTGGGAAATGCCAGCACCAGTTCCTTTGAAATCCGCGCCTCGGCGCCGGCGGGGCGCTGCCGCCGCGCGCCGGTATCGTTCAGGTCCACGAACTGGATGCTGCTGTCGGGTTCCAACGGCGCCAGCTGCGGCAGTTCGGCTTCGGCGGGCCACGGAATGGTGACTTGCGGCATTTCCGCCAGCGGGGAATCGGCTTGCAGGTCCGGCTGCGGGTCAACCTGTGTTGGCACCTGCGCCGGGGGCTGTCCCGGCTCCACCGCTGAAACGCCCTGCCCGGCCCAGCCTTCGGGGTTTTCCACCGCAGTATCGGGGATCAGGTCTTCCAGCGACGGTTCGGCCGAACGGTCCTGCGCCGCCGCCGGGACAGCCAGCGGGAAGGACAGCAATGCGGCCGAAGCTGCCAGAGTTACAGCAAAACGCCTCATGCCCGGGCGGCTGGACCAGTCAGACGAACTTGTACTGCTTGTGCCCGTCAGGCGCGCCATCCTTGCTGCTGCCTTCCACATTGGCGGCATCATCGCGGCGAATGCTGGACACGGATGCGATAAGGGCATCCTGTTCTTCGTCGGTAAAGCGGCACCAGCCTTCGGGGCCAAGCCGTTCCAGCGGGCGATAGCGGACCTTGTATTGCATCCGCTGCGATCCTTCGACCCAATAGCCGAGATAGACATAGGGCAGCCCTTCGCGGGCAGCACGGGCGATATGGTCGAGGATGATGTAGTTCCCAAGCCCGGTGCGCGCCTCATGCTCAGGGTCGTAGAACGAATAGATCATCGACAACCCGTCCCCCTGACGGTCTGTCAGGCAAGCCCCGACCAACCGGCCAGGCCCACCGTCTTCCGCGGGTTCCCTGTATTCGATGACAAAGCTGGAAACGGCGGTGTGTTCCACCATGTCGGCAAAATCTACTTCGTCCATTGCCGCCATGCCGCCGCCCGGATGGCGATGCGCGAGATACTTCTGCAACAACGCGAACTGTTCCGCCGTGGCCCACGGCCGGCATTCGCTGGCGTGCAGATCGGCATGGCTGCGCAGCGACCGCTTCTGCGCGGTGGACGGGCGGAATTCCAGCGCCGGCACGCGCACCGAAACACAGGCGCGGCAATCGATGCAACTGGGGCGATAGGCCACCGTCTGGCTGCGGCGGAAACCGATCCGGCCCAGCGCATCGTTCAACGCTTCCGCGTGGGGGCCTTTCAGCTCGGTAAAGACCTTCCGCTCCGTCTTGCCGGGCAGATAGGGGCACGCAGCCGGGCTGGTGACAAAGAACCGCGGAAAACGAACGGGTGCCGTCACGGTTCTCAGGATCCTCTGCTGGCGGTTGCGGTTCTTCGGGCTGCCCCCTTATGTTGGCAGGCAGCCCGTCATGAAAACCATATTAACCAGATTTCGGTCCGCAGGGGGAACATTTTTCCACAGGTAGCGGTCAACCGCCGTCTTTCGGCCCGATACGGGTCAGTTCAGCTCTACGTGATTAACCGAATATCCGCGTTCACGCAGTGCATCCACCAGTTTTTCCAGTTGCTGCCGGTCGCGTGCTTCGCATTCGATGTCGGTCACCAGCCCCTTGGCCGGCAGGTTGGTGAAGATCCGCTGGTGGTAGATTTCGAGGATGTTGACGTTGTGCCGGTCGAAATCCTGCATCACCTTGAACAGCGCGCCGGGGCGATCCTGCAAGGTGATCCGCAGCCGCGCAAGGCGGCCTGACCGCGCCAGATCGCGCAGCAGCACGTTGGCCAGCAGCCGGGTGTCGATATTGCCACCGCACAGCACCAGCCCCACCTTGCGCCCCTTGAACCGGTCACGGTGGCGCAGCAGCGCGGCCAGCCCGGCAGCGCCCGCGCCTTCGACCACGGTCTTTTCGATCTGCAACAGCAG
>JBDLVD010000060.1:0-10610 GCA_039804965.1 Pseudomonadota bacterium | reverse complement strand
GCCATGTCCTGATCGATCGGATCGCTGAAGTAATTGGGCACGATCTTCGGGTTCACCATGCCATCGGGCGAACGGGCGTGGATCGATCCGCGCGATTCCGGGCGCAGCTGGCAGGGGTTGGACGCAAGGCCCGGTTCCTTTTCCAGTTGCAGCGCCTGCGTCGCCGCCAGCACTTCCAGATCCATCGACGCCGCCATCACGTGGATCTGCACGTCCGGCGTTTCCAGATCCTGCCGCGTCTTCACGAAGGCGCAGCCATGCGCCACCGGCATGGACAAAAGGCCGGTGCGGCTGATGCCGTACTTGATCACTTCCTTCACCAGATTGATGCCGGTGGAAAGGTGGTTGATCGAATGCCAGTCTTCCTTCAGCCGGGCCTGACAGCCGATCATCACGTGGTCCTGCATGTTTTCGCCGACCATCTTCGATTCATGCACCACCGGCACGCCCAGTTCCTGCAACAGCGCGCCTTGGCCGATGCCAGACACTTCCAGCAGCTTCGGGCTTTCGACGCTGCCGGCCGCAAGGATCACTTCGCGCGCGGCATAGACGCGGCGCAGTTCGCCGTGCTGGCGGAATTCCACGCCGATCGCGCGCTTGCCTTCGAACAGGATGCGCGTGGTCATCGCGCGGGTTTCCACCCGCAGGTTGGACCGGCCCATCGCCGGATGCAGGAACGCCACGGCGGCGCTGCACCGCTGGCCGTTCTTCATCGTCGCCTGAAAGAAGCTGGCCCCTTCCTGATCGCCATCGTTCAGATCGCGCTTGTCACGCACGCCGGCCTGAATGCAGGCATCCACCAGCGCCTTGGAAACCGAATGTTCTTCGGGGAAATCGGAAACGTGCAGCGGCCCTTCGCTGCCGTGGTGGGCGTCTGCGCCGCGCTGCTGGTTTTCGCTCTTGCGGAAATAGGGCAGGACATCGTCCCAGCTCCACCCGCGCGCGCCCATCTGCGCCCAGTTGTCGTAATCGGCGCCCTGCCCACGGACATAGAGCAGGCCGTTGATCGACGACGATCCGCCCAGCACCTTGCCCTTGGGCCACTTGTGCGGGCGGTTGCCGGTGCCGGCATCGATTTCGGTTTCGTACAGCCAGTTCACCTTCGGATCGTTCAGCGTCTTGCCGAAACCGATCGGGATATGGATGAACATGTTGGACATGAACTGCGACGGTTCGCGCAAGGGCCGGTCATCGCCGCCCGCTTCCAGCAGCACCACCTTGTGCTCGCCACTTTCGGTCAGCCGGTTGGCCAGCACGCAGCCCGCGCTGCCAGCACCGATGATGACGTAATCTGCGCGAATGTCCGCAGCCATTTTATTCTCCTCTCGACCCGAAATCCGCAACATTGTGCGATTCGCTTGCCAGCTTTGATAAGACCCTTACCGTGACCGATAACGGAAAACATGAGGGTTTGCACATGACCATGATCAAGCCGGGGCTTGAATTCGTGTACGAGGCCGGGGGCGATCTGGAACCCCCGCGCGAGATTGGCAAGGTGGTGGATGGCACCCGCCGTATCATCCCGATCTGCCCCGGCGGCTATGTCAAAGGCCCCCTGATTTCGGGCAGGCTGATGGGCAATTCCGCTGACTGGCAACTGACCCGGCCCGATGGGGTGACGGTGGCCGATGCGATCTATGCGATCGAGACCGATGACGGCGCGCTGATCCAGATCCGCAACAAGGGCCTGCGTCATGGCCCGCCCGAAGTGATGGACCGCCTGCGGCGCGGGGAGGAAGTGGACCCGGCGGAATACTATTTCCGCACCGTGCCCGAATTCATCGCGCCGGAAGGCAAGTATGACTGGATGAACAAGTCGATCTTCGTGTGTAGTGGTGCGCGTTATGCCAGCGGGATCAAGCTGTGGGTGTGGCGGGTAACGTGATCGCCGCCGCCACGCCTCCGCTCTACCCGGCCTTGCTGCTCGGCGCTGCCACGGCCTGCGGGCTGATGATCGGTATTGAGCGCGGCTGGCAATTGCGCGGCCAGCCGGCGGGATCGCGGGTGGCGGGCATTCGCACCTTCACCCTGCTGGGCATGGGCGGCGGGCTGGCGGCGGTGCTGGGACAGATGCTGTCCCCGTGGCTTGCCGTGATGCTGGCAGGCGCGCTTGCCGCCGGGCTGGTGATCGGGTTCTGGCGCGACCGGGATCGGCGCGATGCCACCAGCTTTGTCGCGGCGATGCTGGCGCTGGCGCTGGGCTTGCTGGCAGGGGCAGGGCAACCTGCGCTGGCCGTGGCGACAGGCGCGGTTATCACCTTCGTGCTGACCATGCGGGCCGAACTGCACCGCCTGCTGCGGCACCTGAACAGCACCGATGTCCATGCCTTCGCCCGCTATGCGGTGATTGCGGCGGCGGTGCTGCCGTTCCTCCCCAATCGGCGGCTGGGGCCGCTGGATGCGTGGAACCCGTTCCAGCTGTGGCTGGTGATCGTGCTGGTCACCGGATTTTCCTTCGCCGGATATGTCGCCAACCGCACCGTGGGCGCGCGGCGCGGCGTGCTGGCCACGGCGATCATCGGCGGGGCCTATTCCTCCACCGCGGTCACCGCATCGCTGGCGCAGCGGCTGGGGCGCGGGGAACAGGGGCCCCTCAACGCCGGGATCGCGCTGGCCAGTGCGGTGATGTACCTGCGGGTATTGGTGCTGGTGGCGGCGCTTACCCCGTCCACTTTCGCTGCCGCGCTGCTGCTGATTGGCCCCGCAGGGGCCGTGGCGCTGGCCGTGGCGCTGGTCAGCTGGCTGCGCGCCGGCCCCGCCGTGGCGAGCGAGGGGGAAGTGCCGGGCAACCCGATCGCCTTGCTGCCCGCCTTCGGCTTTGTCGCCATCGTAGCGGGCGCGGCGGTGCTGGCGGCATGGGCGCAGGCAAAATTTGGTGAAACCGGGGTGGCGACATCACTGTTTCTGACCGGCAGCTTCGATGTCGACGCGGCCATCGTCACCTTGTCTGGCTTGCCGCTGTCCGCCATTCCGCGCGGTCTTGCGGCCTTGGCGCTGGGCGGCACCATCGTGATCAACATGGTGGTGAAAATGGTGGTCAACAGCCTTACCGCGCGCCGTGCCGGATTGCCGGCGACGGTGATGCTGGCGGCCAGCACGACGGTGCTGCTGGCCGGCCTGATCTGGCAGGCGCTGCGGCTGGGCCTGATCTAGCCCGTCGGGGAGGAATTGGGCTGCGGCGTCGGGGTGGTTTCGATTCCGGTTTCGCTTCCGGCATCGGCGGCATCGCTGGCGGCCTTGGCGTGGAGCTTGTCAGCCGCATCGCCCGCAGCTTCTGCCCCGCGATCCAGTACCTTTTCCGCATTGGTCGCGGCATCGGCTGCGGCTGCGTTCACTGCCGTTTCGGCGCTGTCCTGCGTCTTTTCCGAACAGGCAGACAGGGCCAAAGCCGCAGCCAGAACGGGTGCGGCAACCGGGATCTTGATGATGGGAAGGGCACACATCGGCATCGCTTTCCGTTGGATCGGCTATTCCCGATCCAACGGTGCGATTGCAGGCCGGTTCCAGACCCGTTGCAGGCCTGTTTCAGTGTCGTTTCAGGCCCAGTGTGTCAGCTGATGCGAATGTCGAGTAGGCTCGGCCCGGTTTGCGTCATGCTCCACCCCAGCGCCTCGTCCAGCGTGTCGACGCTGTCCACCCGGCGGGATGGCAGCCCCTGCGCCGCCGCCAACTGGGCGAAATCCAGCCCGGTCAGGTCGCAGCCGGGCACATGGTTCATCCCGAATTCGGCGGAAAAGCCCGTCAGCGCGGCATAGGCGGCGTTGTTCAGGATCACGAAACTGACGTTGGCCTTTTCCTGCATCGCGGAAAACAGCCCCTGAATCGTATACATCGCGGCGCCATCGCCAAGGATAGCGACTACCTTGTCGCCTTGACCCAGCGCCACGCCCACGGCGGCGGGCAGCGAATAGCCAAGGCCACCGCTGGCGCAGGTGTAGAACCCGCCTTCGCGGGTAATCGGCAGGGTATCGTGGCACGGCCCGCGCGCAGTGGGGCTTTCTTCCACGATCACCGCTTCGGCAGGGCGCAGCGCGGCCAGACGTTTCAGGACGTAAGCCGCGGTCATGGCCGGGGCCGGGTCTTTCAGCTGGTGGCTGGTCCCTGTAAAACTACGGGCGGAAACCTGCTGCGCCAGTGCGGACAGGCCGGCGGCCACATCGCCCAGCACCCCGCCGCCACCCGGCAGCGCCGCGAGATGCTGCGGATCGTCGGACAGCGCCATCAGCGCCGCGCCTTCCGGCCAGTGCGGGCCGCTGCCTTCGACGTGATAGGTGAACACCGGCGCACCCGCCACCAGGATGGCGTCATGGGAAGCCAGCAGATTGCGGATCTGGTCGCGCCATGCGGGCAGGAACCCGGCGAATTGCGGGTGATTTTCGGGGAACACCTCACGCGCGGCATAAGGCGCGGTCCACACCGCCATCCCGGCCTTTTCCGCCAGTTCGATGGCAGCGGACCATGCGCCCGAATTGGCCGCCCCGGTGCCGATCACCAGCGCCGGGTTCTTTGCCCCGTCGATCATGGCGGCCAGCTTGGCCACCCCGGCAGGATCGGGGAAGGTGCGCAGGGTCAGTTCCGGCAGGGCCGGCATTTCGCACATCTGGTCCCAGTCATCGACCGGGATCGACACGAACACCGGGCCCATCGGCGGCGTCAGCGCGATGGCAAAGGCGCGTGCCAATGCCAGCGGCACGTCTTCCGCCCGCGCCGGTTCCACCGCGTATTTGACATAAGGGCGCGGAAATTCGGTCGGCCGTTCGGCAAACAGGAACGGGTCGAACGGCAGGATGCTGCGGGCCTGCTGGCCTGCGGTCACCACCACCGGGGTGTTGTTTTTCCACGCGGTGAACAGGTTGCCAAGGCTGTGGCCGGTGCCGGCCGAGCTGTGCAGGTTGACCAGTGCCGGCTTGCCGCTGGCGCGGGCATAGCCATCGGCCATGCCCACCACCACTGCTTCGTTCAGGCCCATCACATAAGGGAACGGCATTGCCTTCAGCATCGGCAGTTCGGTGGAACCGGGGTTTCCGAACAGCTTGTCCACGCCGTAATGGCGGAACACGGCAAAGGCGGCTTCACGAACGGTAAGCATGGTCAAACAGGTTCTCCGGCGGCGCGGGCACGGGCCAGCACCTGAGGTTCGTCGATGCGGTAACGCCAGATCGCCAGTGCCGAAAGCACCACGACCGGGATCGCCACCCAGTAAAGGTTGAGGATTGCCGCCGCCAGATCGCCGCCGTTACGGTCGGACATCAGGCCCACGGCATAAGGACCGACCCCTTGCCCCAGCAGCGTCACCGCGAGGATGTAGAAGCTGGTGACCATCCCGCGCATCCGGGGCAGCACCAGTTCCACCAGGCTGGCATAGATCGACGGCAGCCACATCGTGGTCGACAGGCTGAAGGCGACGAAGAAGACATAGAACATCGCGAGGCTGTCGGTGGTGTAGACCGCGATCGCGCACAGCGGGGACACGACCAGCGACGCGAACGTGATGACCAGCCGCCCGGCCTTCATCCGCTTTTCTGCCCAGTCCGACAGCGGGCCGGAAATGACCGGGCCAAGGATGCCGAGGATGGCGATGAACGGCCCGAAGATCAGCCCCACCTGCGTGGCGCTCTGGTGGTAATGGCCGATCAGGTATGACGGGGTGAAAGCCATCACCGCGTAATTGAGCATGGTCTGCAACGCTGCCATCAGGATCACGATCAGCAGCGCCGGGCTGCCCAGCATGACCGCGAAAGACACCTTGTCCCCCAGCCGCATCGACTGGAACCAGTTGAACAGGACATAGGCGCCAAAGCCGGAAACCAGCCACTGGATGCCATTGCCGGTCAGCCCGGCAAATGCCACCGGGTTCACCGCGCGCAGGCTGTCGGTCCAGTGGGTCAGCCACACGCCGCCGCCCGCGATCACCGCCAGCAGCAGCAGGTTCAAGGCCCACATCCCGGCAGAAGCGCCGCGGCGCAGGAAGTATATCCAGATGCCGATCGGCAGGATTGCACCCAGCAGGCGGAAACTGGCGAGGAACGGATGCGGGTCAGCCGGGGCCTTGATCCCGTCTGCCACGCCGCGTTCCGGTTCCGGCAGGCGCCACATCAGCAAGGCCAGCACGATGCCCGGGGTCGCCGCGCCGATGAAGGCGGCCTGCCACCCGGCAAGGCCCAGCGGCGCGCCGGCACGTCCGGGGTATGCGGCGTCCCACCAGTCGGCAATCGAACCGCCGAGGGTCAGCGCCGCGCCAAGGCCCAGCGCCACGGCCACGGCCATGGCCGCGCCCACCATCCCGCGCTTTTCCTTGGGGAAGCTGTCTGACAGCAGCGACAGGCCTGCGGGTTGCGCGCTGGCTTCGCCGACGCCCACGCCGAGGCGCGATATCGCCAGCACGGTGAAGCCCTTGGCAAAACCGGCAAGGCCCGTGGCCATCGACCAGGCGAACAGCGATACGGCCAGCAACCGGGTGCGCACCCAGCCATCGGTCAGGCGGCCAAGCGGGAGCGAGAACAGCGCGTAGAACAGCGCGAAGACGGTGCCGTACAGCAGCCCCATTTCCGCATCGCCGACCTTCAGATCGGCCTTGATGCGCGGCAGCAGGATCGACAGCACCTGCCGGTCCACCATCGACATGGCCTGCATCAGCACCACCAGCGTCAGCGCATACCATGCGGTGCGGCTGCCCAGTGTGCCATCGGCTTTCAGGTACGGGTTGGTCGTGCCCCGGTTATCGCTCGCCATGTCGGTTTCCCCCACCACTACGTTTCCGGTCAGCCCTGCAATGCCTGCCGGATCGTTTCGGCAATCGGCGTGGTCTTGCGGCCGATCAGCTTGCCCAGAGTGCCGCTGTCGTCGTGCAGCGCGCCAAGGCTGGTGGCGTGGGCCGAATTGGCAAACACCGGCGCGTAGTGCGCGGGCAACCCGGCGGCGATCAGCGAAGCGGCGAAGGCATCTTCAGCCATGTCTTCGTACCGCACGGGCTTGCCGGTCTGGCGGCTGAGTTCGGCGGCGAATTCGGCCATCGTCCAGCTGTCATCGCCGGCAAGGTTGTAGACTTCGCCCGGCTTGCCATCGATCAACAGCTTGATGGCGGCGGCGGCAAGGTCTGCCCGGCTGGCGGACGAGATGCGGCCATCCCCTTGCGCCCCGGTGATGACACCGGTTTCCACCTGATAGGCGAGGTTGCCGACGTAGTTTTCGTTGTACCAGCCGTTGCGCATCAGGGCATGGCCGATGCCGCTGGCGGCCAGTTTTTCTTCCGATGCCTTGTGTTCGCCGCCCAGCCGGATCGGCGTATCGTTGGCACGCAGGATGGATGTGTAGACGATGAAGCCCACGCCTGCCGCCTTGGCCGCGTCGATCACGTTGCCGTGCTGGCGCGGGCGTTCACCCAGCGTGCTGGCCGAAATCAGCAGCAACCGGTCGATCCCTGCCAGCGCGGCGGGCAGGCTTTCGGGCGCGTCGTAATCGGCCTGACGCACGGTCACGCCCTTGGCGGCGAAGTCCGCCAGCGAAGCCGGGTCGCGCGCGAAAGCCACGATGGAGCCTGCGTCCACCTTGTGCAGCAGTTCGTCGAGCGCAAGGCGGCCAAGCTTGCCGTTGGCGCCGGTGACACCGTAAATCGTCATGACTGGAATTCTCCCCGTGTGTGGTGCGGCCGCTGGCACGGCTCTGTTTCAGCAAGGTTGTCGGGCAGGGGCGGTGCGGCTGTCAAAGACAATCGGCATCGCCCCTGCGCCATGCGCGGCAGCGTGTGGTTAAAGCTTGAACCAGCGTTCCGCGTTGGTCTGGAAGAACTTCTTCTTCTGCGTGTCGCTGATGGCCATGTTGTCCATCCAGCGCACTTCGTCGGGCAGGTACTGATAGGGATAATCCATCGCGTACATCACGCGATCTTCGCCCATGACTTCGATCAGCATCTTCACGGCCGGTTCGTAAGCCATGCCGCTGTTGGTCGCCAGCACGTTGGTGCGCAGGTAATGGAACAGGTCATGCTGCAACGGCTGCAGGCGCGGGTACCGCTGGCTGCGGACGCCTGCCTGATGCATGTAATTGTGGCGATAGATCCAGAACGGGATCGCTTCGCACCCGTGGCCCAGCATCATCTGCAACGACGGGTAACGATCGAACACCCCGGTGGTCATCATCCGCAGGCCATGGAACGCGGTTTCCACGCCGAAACCGAACACCGCGCCATCCAGCCCGGCTTCGACCATGGTGCCGATCATGCCATCGGGCGGGCCTTGCGGGTGGATATACAGCGGCAGGTCCAGATCGACGCAGGCGCGCAGGATCGGGTCGAACTGTTCTTCGTCCAGATAATGGCCGTGGGTATGGCTGTTCACCTGCACGCCGTGGAAGCCGAGTTCTTCCTTGCCGCGCTTCAGTTCCTGCGCCGACCATTCCGGATCCTGCGGGCAGATCGCGATCATGCCGTGGAACCGGTCGGGATACCGTTCGCACGCAGCCTTCAACTGATCGTTGGAATTGCGGGCGATGCGCTTGGCTTCTTCCACGTCCCACAGCGATTGCACGCCGGGGCTGGTCAGCGCCAGCACGGCCTTGTCGATCCCCGCATCGTCCATTGCCTGAATGCGCAGCTCACCGATGTCGAGCAGCCGTTCGCGGATGAAGGTGGTGCGTTCCGATGCGCTGGTGCCGTAAAAGCCCCACAGCGACATGGTGCCCTTGTCCGCGCGCCCTTCGCGCACCAGCCGCATGATCGCGTCCAGCTGTTCCTGCGTGGCCCATGCTTCTTCGGTGGCGATGCGCAGATATCCGCGGTCGCCGCCGGTCTTCAGTTCGTGTGTCATCAAATCAACCTTCGTGTACGGATTTCAGCACCATGCAGGCGAGCACGCCTTCGGGGCCATCTTCGCTGCCGTGGCCCGACCATTTGACCCCGCCGAACGGTGCATCGGCCCCGCCGATCATGTGGCTGTTGATGCCCACCATCCCGGCTTCCAGTTGTGCCGCAAGGCGGCGCTGGCGACGATAGTCTTCCGTCCAGGCATAAGCAGCGAGGCCATAGGGCAGGCGGTTGGCTTCGGCGATCATCTCGTCTTCGGTGGCGAAGGGATTGATCAGCGCCACCGGGCCGAAGGGTTCTTCGTTCATCACATCCGCATCCAGCGGAATTTCGGACAGCACGGAGGGCTTGTAGAAGAAGCCCTGATTGCCGATCCGTTCGCCGCCGGCGTTCAGCTTCGCGCCCTTGGAAACGGCATTGGCCACCAGCCGTTCGATCGCTTCGGGGCGGCGTGGGTTGGCCATCGGGCCCATCTGGATGCCGTCATCCAGCCCGTTGCCAACCTTCACGGCGTTGAACCGTTCGGCAAAACCATCGCGGAACCGTTCGAACACGCCTTCCTGCACGATGAAGCGGGTGGGCGACACGCAGACCTGCCCGGCGTTGCGATACTTGCCCGGCACGGCGGTATCCAGCACCCGGTCCACGTCCACGTCGTTGAACACCAGCACCGGGCCATGCCCGCCCAGTTCCATCGTGGTGCGCAGCATGTTGTCTGCGGCCAGCTTGGCAAGGTGCTTGCCGATCACGGTCGATCCGGTGAAGCTGAGCTTGCGGATCACCGGGCTGCCGAGCAGGTGGCGGCTCACTTCGTCCGGCACGCCGAACACGGCCTGCGCAACTTCCTTGGGCAGGCCTGCGTCCAGCAGGCACTGCAACACGCCCAGCGCGCTGGCAGGGGTTTCTTCCGCCGCCTTCAGGATTACCGAACAACCTGCCGCGATCGGCGCGCCCAGCTTGCGGCCGGGGTTGCCCAGCGGGAAGTTCCACGGGGCAAAGGCGGCGACAGGGCCGACCGGTTCGTGGCGGACGGTGGAACGGAAGCCATCGGCGCGCACCAGTTCGCGGCCATAGATGCGGAAGACTTCGCCGGCATAGAAGTTGAACAGGCCGACGTTCATCATCAGCTCCATCTTCGCTTCGGGGAAGGGCTTGCCTTCTTCCATCGTCGCGATGCGGGCCATGTCGTCGGCGCGTTCCAGCATCAGGCGGGCAGCGCCCTGCAGCACGGCGGCGCGTTCCTGCGGGGTGGACTTGCGCCAGATCTTGAACCCGCGCTGCGCCACTTCCAGCGCCCGATCCAGATCGGCAGGATCGGCCAGCGGCAAGGCGCCGATCGCTTCGCCCGTTACCGGATTGACCACATCGAAGGTGCGGCGTCCGCCGCCGGACACTCTTTCGCCGTCGATCATCATGTACAGGGCGGGGTATTGCGTCATCGAGTCTCTCCCGTTCGCCGAATTCGGCGCAAGTGGGAACCGATGGTGAAGGAGGCAGACCGAGTCAACGGCCCATGGAGCCAAGTGCCGGAAAGCAGCGGGGATTCAGAGCCCCGCCGCCTCCAGCCGCGCCACTTCTTCGCGATAGGGGCGGATGCCGCGCCACATGAAGAACGTGGCCATGGGCAGGAAAATGCATGACGTGATCAGGATCGCCTTCCAGATATCCTGTTCGTTGCCGACGATGTGGGTGTTGACCGCGCCGATCACCCAGCTGCCCAGCCCACCGAAGAATGTGAACATGAACAGGTACAGCGCGCTGACCTGCCCGCGCATTTCGTTGGGGACGATGCGCTGCACGGCGGCGTTCT
>JBDLVD010000059.1:0-10632 GCA_039804965.1 Pseudomonadota bacterium | reverse complement strand
GGCCGAGACGGTGATCGAGGCGATCGACATCCAGGTCGGCCGCACCGGCAAACTGACTCCGGTAGGGCGGCTGAAGCCGGTGCTGGTCGGCGGGGTGACGGTGACCAATGTCACGTTGCACAACCGTGACGAAATCGGCCGGCTGGGCTTGCGCGTGGGGGATCGCGTGGTGTTGCAGCGCGCCGGCGACGTGATCCCGCAAGTGGTCGAAAACCTCACCCGCGATGTCGTGCGCGATGTCTATGATTTCCCGGATCACTGCCCGGTCTGCCAGTCCGAAGCGGTGGCCGAGGAAGGCGAGGTCGACGTGCGCTGCACCGGGGGGCTGGTCTGCCGCGCGCAGCAGTTCGAACGGCTGCGCCACTTCGCCAGCCGAGTGGCGCTGGATATCGAAGGGCTGGGCGAAAAAAGCATCGCCGAATTTCTGGAGCTTGGCTGGCTGGACAAGGGGCCGGGCGATATTTTCCGCCTGCGCCGCCATCGTGATGCGATGATCGGGCGCGAAGGCTGGCAGGACAAGTCTGTGGATAACCTGTTGGCGAATATCGAGGCGCGCCGCCGCCCGGATGCGGCGCGGCTGCTGTTCGGGCTGGGTATCCGCCATGTCGGCGCGGTGACCGCGCGCGATCTGCTGAAGCGGTTCGTGACGCTGCCCGCCTTGCGCGAAACGGTTGAGCACGGCCGAGCCGAAAGCAGCGATGCCGTGGCCGAACTGCTGTCGATCGAAGGGGTCGGGCCGGTGGTGGTGGAGGCGCTGGGCGATTTCTTCCACGAAGACCACAACCGCGCCGTGTGGGACGATCTGCTGTCGGAATGCGACGTTCCGCCTTACGTGGTGGAAACGCTGGCCAGCCCCGTCAGTGGCAAGATCGTGGTGTTCACCGGCAAGCTTGAAACGATGAGCCGGGATGAGGCCAAGGCGCAGGCCGAAAGGCTGGGCGCGCGCGCGGCCGGCGCTGTCAGCCCCAAGACCGACCTGCTGGTGGCGGGGCCGGGGGCAGGCAGCAAGCTGAAGAAGGCGGCGGAACTGGGGATCGAGGTGATCGACGAAGCCGCATGGGCAGAAATCGTGAAAGCCGCGGGGTAGGGTGATGCCGTTCTTGTCAGTTCTGATGCCGCTGCTGTTGCAGGCCACCACCGCGACACCGGTTGACGAAACACCGCTGGAAGCCGGGCACTGGATCCTGCGCGAATCGCGTGAACGCGGCACCGGATACGGCGGCGTTTCCGCCTCCCTGCTATCGAACGATGGGGCCTATCGGCTCGTCGTAAGGTGCGATTTCAGCTATGGGCGCGATATCTCGATCCAGTTCCTGCGGGCGCGGCGCGGTGACCTGATAACGGCGCTACCCGCAGCACTGTATCGCCAAGGTAGCAACACTGCCGTGCCGCTGGTGTGGGAACAGACGCCCGCCGGGGTGTTCGCCCGCGATGGGGAGGATGACAGCGAGGCGTCGACGGCAGCCATCGCCTTGCAGGACTATGTCGGCGGTTTGCGGGTGGATGCCATGGATGCTGCCAACCACCCGATCCGCGCCTTGTTCGATGCCTCGGCCGGGCAAGGTGCGGTGCGGCTGGCAACATCCGCCTGTTTCCAGAAATAGCCTGCCGTGGTGCGGGCCGGAGGGCGATCAGCCCGCCAGTTCTCCATCCAGGAACGCGGCCACGTCATCCAGCGCAACCTGCTTGTCCAGAAACGCCTGCCCGATGCCGCGCAGCAGCACGAAGGGCAGGGTGCCGGCGTCCATCTTCTTGTCGTGCAGCATGTGATCGGCCAGCTTGCGCCCATCGGCTTGCATGGCCAGCGTGGCGATTGAAACCGGCAGGCCGGATGCGCCGATGGCGGCGGCGATGCGTGCCGCATCGGCATCACTGATCAGCCCGCGCCGCGCGGAATAACGCGCCGCCAGCACCATGCCCAGGGCCACGGCTTCGCCATGCAGTAGCCGGTCGGAAAAGCCGGTTTCCGCTTCGAGCGCATGGCCAAAGGTGTGGCCGAGGTTGAGCAGCGCGCGCGCGCCGCTGGTTTCGCGTTCGTCTTGCGCGACGATCCGGGCCTTGGCCTGCACACTTTGCGTGACGGCATGGTCCTGCGCGGCGCGATCGCCTGCAACCACGGCGGCGCCGTTCGTTTCGCACCAGTCGAACAGCGCGGCATCGCCAAGGATGCCGTACTTGATGACTTCGGCATAACCCGCGCGCAGTTCGCGCACCGGCAGGGTCGCCAGCGCATCGAGATCGGCCAGCACCAGCGCGGGCTGGTGAAATGCGCCGACCAGATTCTTGCCGGCCGGGGTGTTGATGGCGGTCTTGCCGCCAACGCTCGAATCGACTTGTGCCAGCAGGCTGGTGGGCAACTGGATGAAGCCGCAGCCGCGTTTCAGGATGGATGCGGCAAAGCCGGTCAGATCGCCGATCACGCCGCCACCCAGCGCCAGAATATGGTCGCCGCGCTCCACTTCTTCGGCCAGCAACCAGTCGACCACCTGGGCCAGAACGGCCCAGCTCTTGGTCTGTTCGCCCGCGTCCAGCACCAGCCAGCGCGGTTCGAAACCGGCGCCGGTCAGCGCGGTATCCACCACTGCGCGCCATTGCCCGGCAACGTTGGCATCGGTGATGATTGGTACGCGCTTCTTGCGCAGCAAAGGGCCGCACTGGGCAGGCAGATCGGACAGCAGGCCAGCGCCCACGCGCACTTCATAAGGACGGCCAGCGAGGGAAACGGGAATTACAGCCATGACTCTATCGCCTGCAAAATACGGTGGACGGTTTCACTTTGCGGGCCGGTGTCGCTCTGCACGTGGACAGCGGCACGGGCATAGGCAGGTTCGCGGTCTGCCTTCAGCCGGGTGACGATCTCGCGCGGGTTTCCGCCGCGCAACAAGGGGCGGGTGTCCTTGCGCGTGACGCGATCGACCAGCGTATCAATGTCGCAATCGAGCCAGATGGTCAGACCCCGCTCCAGAAGCAGCGCCTGCGTTTCGGGTTGCACGAAAGCGCCGCCGCCAGTGGCGATCACACCGGGGCCTTGTTCCATCAGCCGCGCGATCACGCGTCGCTCGCCGTCGCGGAAATGAGCTTCACCGAACCTTTCGAAGATTTCGGTGATGGGCATCTGCGCCGCGCGTTCGATCTCGTCGTCAGCATCGACGAACTTGAGATCGAGCAGCTGGCCCAGCTTGCGCCCGATGGTGGATTTGCCGACGCCCATCATGCCCACCAGCACCAGAGGCCGGTCGATCCGGTGGCGCAGGCGTGCGGCCAGCGCCTGTGTCTGGTCCTTGCCGGTCGTGTTTGTGTCGATGGTCATTGCCGCAGCCGCTATAGTTGCGCTAACCGCCCGTGCAAGCATACGGGATAGGCACGATCGAGTGATGACAATGCGCCTGCGAAAATTGTTCATCGGATTGGGGGCGCTGGCGGCGCTTGTGCTGGCCTTTGCCTGGATTGATGGCGGGCAGCAGGAAATGCGCCTGATCGAACAACCGCTGGACCTGCCGCACGGTGTTGTGGCGGCGCTGCGATGAAGCGCGGCATTCTCCTTGCCGGGGTGGCGCTGGCGCTGACTTCCACGCTGGCGCTGGCGGCGCCGGAATCGCTGCTGCCGCCCGGTTTCAATGATACGCCCGCGCCTTCGCGCCCGCGGCCACAGGTGAGTTCGGCCGCGCAGCCTGCCAAGGCAGGCACTTCTGCGCCGGTGGTCCAGCCGCTGCCGGGTGTCGGCGCGCCCGCCGTTCCTGCCGCGCCGGTGGAACTGTCACCCGAAGTGCTCGCCAACCTGCCCACGCTGAAGCAGCTGGAAGGGATGGACCCTGACCAGATCGATGAATTGCTGGGCCTTAAGCCGCAATTCGATATTCCGCCTTCCGCGCGCCGTTCGATGCAGCAGGTCGGCATCCTGTCACAGGCGGAAGGCGGGATGCCCGAAGGCTCGCTGGCGGCGCAGCCCGCGCAATTGGTGCGGGCGGCATTGCAGGGCACGCGCGGGCCGCTGGTTTCGCGCTGGGGCCACATCCTGCTGCGCCGGGCATTGGCCAGCCGGATGGATGCGCCCGCCGGAATGGACCCGGTCGAATTCGCGGCGCTGAGGACCGCCTTGCTCGGCCGCATGGGCGAAGCACAGGCCGCGCGCCAACTGGCGCAGGATGTCGATTCGGCCAATTACGATACCGCACTCGGCACGGCGGCATTCGATGCTTATCTTGCAACGGGCGATGTGCTGGGCATCTGCCCGATCATCCGCCTGAAACCGACTCTGCGGGCCGATGTGCAGTGGGATACCGTGCGGTCGATCTGCACCGCCTATGGCGGTGACGGCCGGCGCGCCGATCAGGATCTGCGCCGTGCGCTCAATCGCGGGGCAATGCCGCGGATCGACGTGCTGCTGGCGCAGCGTTTTGCCGGTGCTGCCGGGGATGGGCGCAAGGCCGTCAACATCGAATGGGACGGGGTGCAGGAATTGACCCCGTGGCGTTTCGCGCTGGCGCGGGCGCTGGGCGTGGAAATCCCGGCCAATCTGCGCAGTGCAGCCCCGGCTGCGTTCGATTATTCCGAAGTGCTGATCCCGGCCAGCCCGCTGGCCGCGCGCATCGCGGCGGCGGACCGGGCGGCGGAACGCGGCATCCTTTCGTCCGCCGGCTTCGTCGATCTTTATTCGCAATTGTATGCGGACAGCACGATCGAAGGCGATGGTCGTGATCGCGCCGCCAGCTTGCGGACAGCCTATGTCGCGCGCGATCCTGCCGCTCGCGTCACCGCGATGCGCGGGCTGTGGGGCGATGCCTTTTCCTATGGACGCATGGTGCTGACAGCACGTGCGGCGGCGCGTTTGCCGGTGTCGGAAGATCTGGCTGACGATGCGGACCGGCTGGTCGAATCGATGCTGGCCGCAGGGCTGGATCGCAATGCTCTGCGCTGGGGCAGCATCGTGCCGGAAGGCAGCAGCGCGTGGGCGCAACTGGCGCTGGCGCAGGTCGATCGCAATACCCCGGTGAGCGGCAGCGCGTTCGACAGTTTCGTCAGTGATGATGGCAGCGCCGCGCAGCGCAAGTCGCGCTTCCTGCTTGCCGGTCTGGCCGGGCTTGGCCGGATGAGCAGCGGCGACATACGCAGCTATTCTGAAAGCCTTGGCGTCAACTTTAACCGCGAAACCGCGTGGAGCCGCAAGATCGACCGGGCGGGGCAGCTGCGTAACCAGCCGTTGGTTGCACTGCTGGCGGGCGTCGGGATGCAGGGCGATAGCTGGGACAAGATGGCCGCGCGTCACCTGTTCCACATCGTCCGCGCGCTCAACGCGGCGGGCCTTGGCGCGGAAGCGCGCATGATCGCCGCCGAAGCTGTGGCGCGGGCCTGATCGCGATTTCCGCGATCGAGGATTTCCTGGCCATGCTCGCCGCGCAGCGGGGGGCGGCACGCAACACGCTGCTGGCCTATCGCCGCGATCTGGAAGTGGCGGAAGAAGCAATCGGCGATCTGGCCACGGCATCGCGTGCGGCGGTGGCGAAACTGGCGGGAGTGTGGTCCGATCTCGCGCCTGCCAGCGTGGCGCGCAAGGCATCGGCCGTGCGGCAGTTTTACGGTTTTTTGCAGGAAGAAGGGCGGCGCGCCGACGATCCTTCTTCCGCCTTGCCCGCGCCGCCAGCACGGCGGTCCTTGCCCAAGATCCTGTCCCACACCGATGTGGACGCGCTGTTCCAGCAGGCAGAGCAGGAGGCGGAAAGCGGCGCGGCCCCAGCCGTGCGGCTGCTGACGCTGATCGAACTGCTCTATGGTTCGGGCCTGCGCGCAACGGAACTGGTATCCCTGCCGCTGTCCGCCGTGCCGCGCGATGCACCGTTCCTGACTGTTACCGGCAAGGGATCGGTGCAGCGCATGGTGCCGATTTCCGGGCGGGCCAAGGCGGCGCTGGCGCAATGGGTGGCCTTGCGGCCTGACGACGGGCGGTTCCTGTTCCCGTCACGCGGCAAGCATCTGACGCGGGTGCGGCTGTTCCAGTTGCTGAAGGATCTGGCGGCGCGCGCGGGGCTGGATCCGGCGCGGATCAGCCCGCACGTGCTGCGCCACGCCTTTGCCACCCATCTGCTGGAAGGCGGGGCCGATTTGCGGGTGTTGCAGGTGCTGCTGGGCCATGCGGACATTTCCACTACGCAAATCTACACGCATGTGGACGCTGCAAGGCTGGTTGCACTGGTCAATGAACGGCATCCTCTTGCCCGTGGCCCAAAGGGCGGTTAGCGCGGCGGACATGGTTTCTTATCTCGATTTCGAAAAGCCGGTCGCCGAACTTCAGGCGCGTATTGCGGAACTCCGCGCTGCCTCTGCGGGCGACGACGTGGACATTTCTTCCGAGCTTGAACGGCTGGAAGCAAAAAGCGCGGACCTGCTGGCGGCGGCTTACCGTTCGCTGACGCCGTGGCAGAAGACGCAGGTTGCTCGCCATCCGCAGCGCCCGCACTTCCGCGATTTCGTGGAACTGGCGTTCGATGAATTCATCCCACTGGGCGGGGACCGCCTCTATGGCGACGATCAGGCGATTCTGGGCGGGTTCGCATCGTTGCGCGGCCGCCGGGTGATGCTGATCGGCCATGAAAAGGGCAACGACACGCAAAGCCGGCTGAAGCACAATTTCGGCATGGGCAAACCCGAAGGCTACCGCAAGGCGATCCGCCTGATGGAAATGGCCGGCCGGTTCGGCCTGCCGGTGGTGACGCTGGTGGATACCAGCGGCGCATTTCCCGGCATCGAAGCAGAAGAACGCGGTCAGGCAGAGGCCATCGCCCGTTCGACCGAGGCATGTCTGGCGCTGCCTGTGCCGATGGTGGCGACGATCGTGGGTGAAGGTGGATCGGGCGGTGCCGTGGCGCTTGCCAGTGCCGAACGCGTGCTGATGCTGGAAAACGCCATCTATTCGGTAATCAGCCCCGAAGGTTGCGCCTCCATCCTGTGGCGCACCGGGGAAAAGGCGGCGACTGCTGCCGAAGCCATGAAGGTGACCGCGCAGGATCTGGCCGCGCTGGGTGTGATTGACCGGATCGTGCCTGAACCGATGGGCGGCGCCCACCGCGATCCCGCCGCCGCCGCTGCCACGCTGGCCGATGCGCTGGACGAGGAACTGGCCGTGCTGTCGCGCAAGAATGCCAAGCAGCTGCGGACCATGCGGGAAGACCGTTTCCTGTCGATGGGGCGTGATACGGAACGCCGCAAGCGTTGATTCAAAAGGTTTTCCGTCCCGATCCGGTGCCGTGGGAACATAAGTTCTTTTGCTGAGGTTCCTCTCCGCATACTTATGCACACAGCACCGCGATTGAATGGAGGAGCCTGAGATGACTGCACCGGGAATTACCCGCCTGAAGCTGGCCGCGCTGGCGGGGGCGGCTTCTGCCGCACTGGCAGGCTGCGCCACCGTGCCGGGCGGCAACGTTGCAGCGGGATCACCGATCAGCGCGGCGGAATCGCAGCAAGGCGCGCAATACCACCAGCAGTTCATCGACGAATTCGGCGGCGAGATGACTGGCCCGCAAGCGACTTATGTCGAACAGGTGGGCAAGGGCATTGCCGTGCAATCGGGCCTTGGCAACAGCCAGTCGGCGTTTGACGTGACCCTGCTCAACAGTTCGGTCAACAATGCCTTCGCGGTGCCGGGCGGATACATCTACGTTACCCGCCAGCTGGTCGGGTTGATGAACAACGAAGCCGAACTGGCAGGCGTGCTTGGGCACGAAGTCGGCCACGTTGCCGCCCGCCATTCCGCCCGCCGTCAGCAGACAGCGCAGCGCAACCAGATCCTTGGCGTGCTGGGGCAGGTTTTGTCCGGGGTAATCCTGGGAGATTCGGCACTGGGCAAGACCGCGTCCGAACTGGCCAGCACTGCGCCGCAGCTCGCCACGCTCAGCTACTCACGCGGGCAGGAACTGGAAGCGGACCAGTTGGGCGTGCAATATCTCGCCCGTGCCGGTTACGATCCGCACGCGATGGCGACGGTGCTGAAAAGTCTGGCCGCGCAGAACGCGCTCGACGCATCGCTGCAAGGGCGCGATGCCTCGATGCCGGAATGGGCATCGACCCACCCCGATCCCGCCAGCCGGGTGCAGAATGCGCTGCAACTTGCAGGGGCGGGCACTGGCGTGACCAACCGCGATACCTTCCTGACCCGGATCAACGGCCTGCTTTATGGTGATGATCCCAAGCAGGGGGTGATCGAAGGTAATACCTTCATCCACCCCGGCATGCGGCTGTCGTTCGCCGCGCCCGCCGGGTTCTACATGGTCAACAGCACGCAGGCGGTTTCGATCAATGGGGACACGGGGAAGGCGCAGCTGACTTCCGCCGCCTATTCCGGTAATCTGGAAGCTTATGTGACGCAGGTGTTCCAGGCGCTGGGCGGGCAGAATTCCGCGCTGGCGCCGCAATCGCTGCAACGCACCACGGTCAATGGCATTCCGGCGGTATATGGCACGGCGCGGGTGACCGACAGCCAGCAGAACGTGGATGTCGCGGTATTCGCCTATGAATTCGCGTCCGGGCAGGCTTATCACTTCGCCGCTATCACCCCTGCAGGCGGGATGGGGGTGTTCAACCCGATGTTCAATTCGATGCGCCGGATCAGTGCCGCGGACGCAGCGCAGGTCGTCCCGCGCAAGGTGGATGTGATCACTGCCGCCCGCGGGGACAGCGTGGCCACGCTGGCGCGGCGCATGGCCTATACCGATGCGCAGGAGCAGCGGTTTCGGGTGCTGAACGGCCTGTCCGGCACCGATCAGGTAGTGGCCGGGCAGAAATACAAGATCGTCATTCGCGGCAATTGATCGCCCAACGAAAAGGGGCGGCAGGTTTCCCCGCCGCCCCTCAACTCTGGCTAACGCCGGTCGCGATTACGCGACGGTGTTGTTCGCCGAGAGCTTGGTCGACACCGTGTTGAAGGTGGTCGAAATTTCGTTGCCAAGGCCCTGCATGGCGGTGATCGCGGCGATGGCGATCAGAGCGGCGATCAGGCCGTATTCGATTGCAGTGGCGCCCTGTTCGTCGCGGAGCAGCTTGTTGAAGAACTTCATGATAGTCTCCTGATAAATAGTCTTCGGTACCCGACTTGCTCCCCCCGTGGGCGATCAAGCATTCGTATGATTACGCGTAATGTATTGATAAAGTCCTAAGGCATTACAGCTTCGACTTTACCTTGGACGTATTGCCATTGCGCGGTATTCGCATTGGCCAGGCTTTGAAATGCGCCAACGGCGGTCAGTGCAACCAAAGCCAGGATCAGACCATATTCCACAGCTGTCGCCCCGCGATCATCGCGCAGCACTTGTGCAAGGAGAGATTTCAAATTCATTGCCTGCCCCAGACATGGTCCGATGTTTCTTTCTGGCAAGGGATCGCTAATATTTGGTTTATGCGAGGCAATGACGTGACAAATCTTCCGACAGTCATCGGTGTGGTGGCGGCGGCAATCCGGGATGCGAACGGATTTGTGCTGTTACAACAACGACCTGAAGGAAAACATCATGCGGGCCTCTGGGAATTCCCGGGGGGCAAGGTGGAGCAGGGCGAAACCCGTCGGGGTGCGCTTGTGCGCGAAATTGCGGAAGAGCTGGATCTGGCGCTCGATCATGCGGCGTTGCAACGGCTTGGGCAGGAAACGGAATCGGCGCGCGGGGGCGCGGCAGAGATTGTCCTGATTCTTTACAACGCGCCGTTGTGGCGGGGCGTGCCGCAGGGGCTGGAAGGGCAACGGTGGGGGTGGTTCACGGCTTCTGCCGCCGCCGCTTTGCCGCTGGCCCCCATGGACCGGCGATTATTGCGCCTGATCCCTGAATTTTAGCGGGATTGAGGCTTGCCAAGCCAGAAATGCCCCCCTATGTGCCGCCCTCCAACGGGCGCCCGTAGCTCAGCTGGATAGAGCATCAGACTACGAATCTGAGGGTCGGACGTTCGAATCGTTCCGGGCGCACCAAATACCAAAGGCGTCCTTCGCAAGAAGGGCGCCTTTCGTATTTCTGGCCACCTGCCAGCGCGTAAAAATCTCCATCCTGTGCGTCGGAAACGGAACCCGGTCCCTGTTCAGGGGTTTTTGTGGAAACACGAGGGATCCGCACTTGAGCACACCTGCAATTTTCGATCGCCTGAAGATGGACCACGATCGGCACCGGACGTTGCTGGCACAGATCGATGCCAGCGGCACACGGCCCGAAGACCGGCTGCGGCTGTTCGAAACGTTCACCATCGATGCCAAGAGCCATGCCTCTGCCGAAGAGCAGGCGCTGTATTCCACGATGATGCGCAAGCCCCCGACAACCGATGAAACGCGCCATTCCGTGGCCGAGCATCACGAGATCGAAGTGGCGCTGAACGATATCGCCGCGACCGAACCCGGCAGCGATGCGTGGCTGGAAAAGTTCCGTGCGCTGAAGCACGATTACCTCCACCACATCGCGGAAGAGGAAGAAGAGCATTTTCCCGACTTCGCCAATTATCTGACCAGCGCCGATGAACAGCACATGCGCGAGGTGTTCGAACGCCGCAAGCAGGCGGAAAAGGCCGTGGCCGAAGTGACGCCTGAAGTGCGCGAGGAAGCGAAGGACTAGCAACCGGCGTCAGCAAAGGGGGGCATTTGCAGGAAGGCGAGGAATTTCAGGA
>JBDLVD010000058.1:0-10992 GCA_039804965.1 Pseudomonadota bacterium | reverse complement strand
TGAATGCAGAAGCCTCCGTCGCTGCATAAGCGACCTGTGACGGTGGCCCTGCCATGCCGGCGGGGCCACCGGTCCACTCCGTTTCCCCGATTCACATAAACCCCTGCCACGCGCAGGGGCTGCATGGAGCTGTTCCCATGACCAAGCCCAAGGTTCTCATTTCGGACAAGATGGATCCGAACGCCGCGCGCATTTTCGAAGAACGCGGCTGCGATGTTGACGTGATCACCGGCCAGACGCCGGAAGAACTGATGAAGATCATCGGCCAGTACGATGGTCTGGCGATCCGTTCGTCGACCAAGGTGACCAAGGAAATCATCGACGCCGCCACCAACCTGAAGGTGATCGGCCGCGCTGGCATCGGCGTTGACAACGTCGACATCCCCTATGCCAGTTCCAAGGGCGTGGTGGTGATGAACACCCCGTTCGGCAATTCGATCACCACCGCCGAACACGCGATTGCGCTGATGTTCGCGCTGGCGCGGCAGATCCCGGAAGCCAACGCGCAGACGCAGGCTGGCCTGTGGCCGAAGAACGGCTTCATGGGCGTGGAAGTGACCGGCAAGACGCTGGGCCTGATCGGCGCCGGCAACATCGGTTCCATCGTGGCATCGCGCGCGCTGGGCCTGAAGATGAAGGTCGTTGCCTATGACCCGTTCCTGACGCCGGAACGCGCCGTGGAAATGGGCGTGGAAAAGGCCGATCTGGAAACGCTGCTGGCACGCGCCGATTTCATCACGCTGCACACGCCGCTGACTGATGAAACCCGCAACATCCTGAACGCCGATCGTCTGGCCAAAACCAAGAAGGGCGTGCGTATCATCAACTGCGCCCGTGGTGGTCTGATCGATGAAGTGGCGCTGAAGGAAGGGCTGGATTCCGGCCACATCGCCGGCGCTGCGCTCGACGTGTTCCTCGAAGAACCGGCGAAGGCGAGCCCGCTGTTCGGCACGCCGAACTTCATCTCCACGCCGCACCTTGGCGCCTCCACTGCCGAAGCTCAGGTGAACGTTGCGCTGCAGGTGGCCGAACAGCTGGCGGATTTCCTCGTCAGCGGCGGCGTCACCAATGCGCTCAACATGCCTTCGCTCAGCGCCGAAGAAGCGCCGAAGCTGAAGCCGTACATGGCGCTGGCGGAAAAGCTGGGCCTGCTGGTGGGGCAGCTGACCAGCGACAGCATTCCGCGGATTTCGATCCACGCGGAAGGTGCCGCGGCCGAACTGAACATCAAGCCGATCGTCGCGGCCGTCCTGTCGGGCTTCCTGCGCCAGCATTCGGCCACGGTGAACATGGTCAACGCGCCGTTCATCGCCCGTGATCGCGGCATCGAAGTGCGCGAAGTGAAGACTGAACGCGATACCGATTACCACACGCTGATCCGCGTTTCGGTGAAGACGTCGCAGGGCGAACGTTCGGTTGCCGGCACCCTGTTCGGCAATGCCGAACCGCGTCTGGTGGAACTGTTCGGCATCAAGGTGGAAGCCGAACTGGCCGACAACATGATGTATATCGTCAATGAAGACGCGCCGGGCTTCATCGGCCGCATCGGCACCTTGCTGGGCGAAAACGGCATCAACATCGGCACCTTCAACCTCGGTCGCCGCGAAGCCGGCGGTGAAGCGGTGCTGCTGCTGTCGGTCGACAGCCCGGTGTCTGCCGATCTGCTGGACAAGGCCACCGCGCTTCCTGGCGTGAAGCGGGTCAAGGCCCTGTCGTTCTGACGGCGGCCCTGACAGCCAAATGAGACCTGATGCCGCTCGCCCCTTCGCAAGAGGGCGGCGAGCGGCTAGGGCACCAATCCATGATTGATCCTGCTGCCGATTTGCTGCCCGAAGGGCTTGAAGACCGCCTGCCGCAAAGCACTGCCGCCGCTGTGCGGATAGAGCGTGCCGCGCTCGCCGTGCTGGATGCCCACGGGTATGACCGGGTGCGCCCGCCGCTGATCGAATTCGAAAGCAGCATGGCCCGGCGTATGCATGGGCTGAAAACCCGCAACATGTTCCGGTTCGTCGATCCACGCAGCCTGCGGATGCTGGCACTGCGCAGCGACATGACCGCTCAGACGGGGCGCATCGCCGCCACCGGCCTGTCTGCCGCCGCGAGGCCGTTGCGCCTGTGCTATGCGGGGCAGATCGCCCGCATGACCGGCGACATGCTGGATCCCCGGCGCGAGGAATTGCAGCTGGGGGCCGAACTGGTTGGCACGGACAGCGTTGCCGCAGCCGCCGAAGTCGTGGCCCTGGCGATCGAAGCGCTGGAAGCCGCCGGAGCGACCGGTATTTCGGTCGATTTCACTTTGCCCGATCTGGTCGATACGCTGGCAGCCGATGCATTGCCGCTCGATGCCGCGCAGATCGACGCCGTTCGGCGCGAACTGGATGCCAAGGACGTCGCCGCGCTGAAAGCTGCCGGCGGGGAAGATTATGTTCCCTTGCTCTATGCCGCAGGCGATTTTGCCACGGCGGTGGACAAGCTGGCCCAGCTCGACGCAGGCGGTTCGCTGGCCACGCGGATCGATGCCTTGCGCCAGATCGCCGCACGGGTGCAGGGCCGCGCGCGGTTGACGCTGGACCCCAGCGAACGCCACGGTATGCAATATCAAAGCTGGTTCGGCTTCACCATCTATGCCGACGGCGTGCGTGGGGCGCTGGGGCGCGGCGGGACATATACCATCGGCGGGACGGACGAACCGGCCACGGGTTTCTCGCTCTATCCCGAAGAACTGGTCGACGCGGTCAAGGCTGGCGAACAGCTGCGCCCGCGGCTGTTCCTGCCGCTGGGCCATGACAGCGCCGATGCCGCCGCATTCCGGGCCGATGGCTGGCGCACGATTGCTGCGCTGTCGGAAACAGATGACGCGGCAGTGCTGGGATGCAGCCACCGGCTGGAAGCCGGAGCGGCCGTTCCGCTCGCCTGATCACAACGGGGCGAAGCAGCGTTCCATCGATGCCCGGTCTTCTGAAGGCTGGGCGCAGGGATCGATCGACCGCAGATAGGCCACGAGCCGATCCGCTTCTTCTGCGCTCATGTGGAACGCGGGCATGGCAGGATCGCCCACGTGTGTGCCGTTCATGAAGGCATCGCGCAAATCGTCCCGCGCATAACGTTTGAACAGGTCGCGCAAAGGCGGCGCTTTCGGGAGCGGACTGGCCCCTGTCAGCGTGATGGCATGGCAAGCAGCGCAGCGTTGTTCGGCATAGTCCCCGCCCTCGGTCGCTGCGGCTTGCAGCACCGGGGTTTGCGCCACTGGCGCCGGCGGCACGCAGGCGGACAAGGCGAGCAACCCTGCCGTCAGCACCGCCCTGCCGGTAATGGTCAGGCGGGGGACAGCGGCTGGCCGGTATGGTGCAGCGAAGCCTCTGTGCTCAGCGGTCCTCCGGCAATCGCCACTTGCGGATCGCTCAGGTCCGGTTCCGAAATGGTGCTGGGTGATGGTGTCGTCCCCTTGCGGCTTTCGAAGTATTGATAAGCAGCATAACCGATTGCGCCCAGCGCGGCGAGTTTCAGCAACATGGCAAAAATCTCCTGTGATGCCTGTTCAACGGGCGGCAGTGCGGTTTGGTCCGGTGCGGGCGCTCACTTCGCCGCGTGGCCGCAACGCGCCGGCGAAGGCGAATTTGTGCGCTGCACGGGGGAGAGAGGTGCCGCCGGGCGCAAATAACCGCCTACGCGCCTTGACCACGCTGCACCGCGACAGTAACCGCCGCCCCTGAATTGCGGGCGTCCGTCCGCCGTGTACCATCCGTTTGCCGAGCCCTGCCAACAGGGCGACCCGGATCCGCCCCCGGAAACGTCTTGGGCAGGTCGAGGAGCTTCATTCATGGCCAATGTAACCGTGATCGGTGCCCAGTGGGGTGACGAGGGCAAGGGCAAGATCGTCGACTGGCTTGCCAGCCGTGCCGATGCCGTTGTCCGTTTTCAGGGCGGCCACAATGCCGGCCACACGCTGGTTGTCGGCAACACCACTTACAAGCTCAGCCTGCTGCCCTCGGGCATCGTCACCGGCACGCTGTCGCTGATCGGCAATGGCGTCGTGCTTGATCCGTGGGCGCTGCGCGATGAAATCGCCCGGCTGGAAGGGCAGGGCGTTTCGATCACGCCGCAGAACTTCGGCATTGCCGACAATTGCCCGCTGATCCTGCCGCTGCACCGCGATCTGGATGGCCTGCGCGAAACCGCCGCGGGCAAGGGCAAGATCGGCACCACCGGGCGCGGCATTGGCCCCGCTTACGAAGACAAGGTCGGCCGCCGCGCGATCCGCGTGTGCGATCTTGCGCATCTCGACAGCCTTGATGCCCAGTTCGACCGTTTGTGCGCGCACCATGATGCGCTGCGGGCCGGTTTTGACCAGCCGCCGGTGGACCGCGCCGCGCTGTTGGAAGATCTGCGGGCCATCGCCCCGTTCGTGCTGCAATTCGCCCAGCCGGTGTGGAAGCGCCTGCGCGATGTGAAGAAGGCGGGGGATCGCATCCTGTTCGAAGGCGCGCAGGGCGTGCTGCTGGACGTGGACCACGGCACTTATCCGTTTGTGACCAGTTCCAACACCGTCAGCGGCACCGTGGCCAGCGGATCGGGCATGGGGCCGAATGCGGCTGGCTTCGTGCTCGGCATTGCCAAGGCCTATACCACCCGCGTCGGTTCCGGCCCGTTCCCGACCGAACTGGAAGACGAAGTTGGCGAAACGCTGGGCCGCAAGGGCCACGAATTCGGCACCGTTACCGCACGCAAGCGGCGCTGCGGCTGGTTCGACGCGGTGCTGGTGCGGCAAAGCTGCGCCATCAGCGGCGTCACCGGTATCGCGCTGACCAAGCTTGACGTGCTGGACGGGTTCAAGACCGTAAAGATCTGCACCGGTTACAAGCTGCGCGGCGAAGTCATTGATTATTTTCCCAGTCACGCGGCAGATCAGGCGGAAGTCGAACCGATCTATGAAGAAATGGACGGTTGGGAAGGCACTACTGCCGGGGCGCGTAGCTGGGCGAATTTGCCCGCGCAGGCGATCAAATACATCCGGCGGATCGAAGAACTGATCGAATGCCCGGTCGCTTCTGTCTCGACTAGCCCGGAAAGAGACGATACGATCCTTGTACGGGATCCGTTCGCCGACTGATCCCTTCACCCGCTGTCAGAGGAATCCTGCCACTTGGAACGCCGATGACATCACGGGAAAAGACCGGCCTGCTGTCGCTTGAAAGCGATGCGCTGCATCGCCCGGTTCGCGAAAAGCTGTTCGTTTTTCTATGGGGCGTCATTCAGTGGCCATGGCTGCTGCGCAGCCTGTGGGGCGGGCGGTTGGCGGACAAGCACGCCCTGCTGGACCGGCTGGGCCTGCCGCACGATGCCTTGCCGCATCTGGGCAGCTGGAAGGCCGATACGTTCTTCCTGTGGCGGATAGTCCATGCGATCGAGAAACTGCGCCCGGCTGACGTGGTGGAACTGGGGTGCGGCGCGTCGTCGCTGGTGATCGCCAAGGCGCTGGAATTGAACGGCGGCGGCCATCTCAGCAGCTATGACCAGCACGGCGATTTCGTCGCCGCCACGGGCGAATGGCTGGAAGGCCATGATCTGCACTGTTCGATGCGCCACGCGCCGCTGGTGGAAACGCCCAGCAGCTGGTCGCACAACTGGTATCAGCTTTCAGCCCTGCCGCCGTGCATCGACCTGCTGGTCATCGATGGACCGCCGTGGGCGCTCAACCCCTTCATTCGGGGGCGGGCGGAAGTGTTGTTCGACCGGATTCCGGTGGGCGGAATGGTGCTGCTGGATGACGCGGCGCGGCCCGGTGAACGGGTGGTCGCGGCCCGGTGGCGCCGGGCTTGGCCGGGTTTCCGCTTTACCTTGCTGCCGGGTGCCAAAGGCACTTTGATAGGCGAGCGTATCGCCTGAATGTGTCTAAAATCTTGACCTGATCTCATTTTGTTCGCATCTTGTTCCTATTAATTCAGGAGCGTGATGCAATGCCGCAGGCCAATTTCGCCTATTCTCCGACACTTGCCGGTTCATCGGACTGCGCCGAATCGGCTATGATCGACCACGACCGAACTTCCCTCGGCGCGTCGATTTTTGCGGATCGCGGATGGTTGCGCGATGAAATGCGTGACGATGCGGTAGCGGCGGGGTTGGCGGTGCGCGAATGTGGCGCTGTGGCGGATCTGCTGGGCGGGGCCGTGCGGCCGCTGGGGGAAATGGTGCTGCTCGATTGCCCGGCGGTCGATGCCGCAATGCTGGCGGCGCTGGCCGGGCTGGATGAACGCGCCGCGCGCTCGGGTGCTCAACTGATCATCTGCACCAGCGTGGCCGCGCTGGAAGACGTGTTTGCATGCTGTGATCAATCGCAGCCGCAGATATTGGTTGATGCCGGGCGCACGGATCGGGTGATCGCGCTGGGGCAGATGTTCGCCCGCCTGCCGGGGCTGCGCCTGCGCGAACTGTCGGAAGAAGACCGGCTGCACCTGTTGCGACTGACCGAACAGGTCAGCCGGATTGCCGAACGGTTGGACCGTCAGGACATGGCGATGCATGCGGCGGGCGCGGGTGGCGCGTTCCGGCTGGAAAGCCCGACCAGTGCCTATGCCGGTGATGTGCAGGAAGGCGACCGGTTGGTGCGCAATGTGCGGCCACCGCTGCCCGATCCTCGTCTGGTGCGCCAGATCTTGCGTCAGCGGCAATTGCGGGCGCGTTTCTTCGACCGCGAACTGTTTGCCGATCCGGCGTGGGATATCCTGCTGGACCTGACCGCGGCGCGGGTGGAACATGTGCGGGTGTCGATCACCTCGCTCTGCATCGCCAGCGGGGTGCCGCCAACCACGGCGCTGCGCTGGATCACGCAGATGACCCATGCAGGCTTGTTGCAACGGGTGGAGGATGAATGCGATCGTCGCCGGGTGTTTATCACCCTGAGCGAAGGCACTGCCGATGCCATGGCCCGCTATTTCGTCGAACTGGGACGCAGCGCCGCGCAGATGGTGTGAAGGCGCGGAGGGCGGCTCAGACGTGATCCGCGATCAGGGCGATGGCTCCGGCGGCAGGCAGCAGCAACGCTTGCGCCAGCAGCGTGCCGACCAGCCGACTGATCGAAATCCACACTACCGTGCGGCGGAACAATGCTTCTGACGTGCGCCCTTCCACCACGTCGTCGGTCATCACCGACAGTTGCGGATCGATCAGCGCGAACAGCAGGATGGTGGCAAAACCGTTGACCACGGCGGACAATTGCGATGCCGTCACGCGGAATTCGGGGTTCAGATACCCGGCGTACAGCGATGCCAGCACGCCGACGGTGATCAGCGCCTGGGCCATGCAATTGGCCAGCAGCACGCCCCAACCAACCCCGCGCGGCAATGCCAGTTCGCGCAGCTGTTCCATTCGCGGCGCGGTCATCGATTGGCGGATGGTGCGCAGGCCGGCCGGCGTCGCGCTGCGCAGGATCATCCGCCCGGTGGAACGGTTGCGCTGGAAATAGCCGATCGCGCGCACGAACAGGCGCTGGCCCGTCGGCACCAGCAGGATGCCGGCGGCCACGGCGATGGCAGCTGACAGCAGCACCAGCCGGAAATCACCCAGCAACGCATCACCGCCGCCGTCAACCAGTCGCAGTTCGATCCGTTTGGCCAGAAACGGGCCGAGGAAGCTGTTCGACGTGCGCGAAACCAGCACAAGGATGTTGAACAGCGCAAAGCTCATTGCGATCCGCCGGGTTCTGACGCCTGCGATCCGCGCAGCATAGGCCAGCGTGCCGATCAGGTTGATCAGCGCGGTCAGCAGGCACAGCAGCAACAGCTGGGAATCCATCAGGGCAAATCCTTAAGCGGCCATGGCGGCTCGCCATCGCCCTCTGCCGCAGCACTTGCGTGGCCGCAAGCGCCCGCATCCGATGGGACAACTTGAGATCGGTAACATGGAATCACCGTATTTTGGTTGATTCCAACCCAAAATCGGACATTTGCGCCGCAATCCTCCCAAGGAATTGCCATTTCGCATGTGTGTTCGGCCAACCTTTGACAGCGCGCCTTTTCATGGTATCGGTCACATCAAGAAGATTGAGGCAAACTCAAGGGAGAGGTTTGAATGCAGAAGGTTGGTTCCGTTCGCCCACTGCGCCGGGCTTTGTGGTTGTCTGCCACTGCCGCGGCCATCGTTGCGGGGACATCGCCTGCGCTGGCGCAGGATGCGTCTGCCGCTTCCGCCGATCAGCCCATCATTGTCACCGGCAGCCGCATCGCGCGTGACGGGGCGGAGGCACCGACCCCGGTTACCGTGCTTGGCTCCGATCTGTTGCAGGCCCGTGCGGCCAGCAATGTTGCCGACGTGCTGAATGAACTGCCGTCCTTCCGCGCGCTGGTTACCCCGGCGACGCAGCAGGCGGTGGGCGGCAACATCGGCGCCCGCGTGCTTGATCTGCGCGGCCTTGGCGGTGCGCGCACGCTGGTGCTGCTGGATGGCAAGCGGCATGTGTCCAGCACCCAGCAGGGCACTGTCGACATCAATTTGATCCCCACCGCGCTGATCAGCCGGGTGGAAGTGGTGACCGGCGGCGCTTCTGCGGCATACGGTTCCGACGCAGTCGCCGGCGTGGTCAACTTCATCCTTGATCGCAAGCTGGAAGGCTTCCGCGCCAAGGTGCAGGGTGGCATTTCGCAGAAGGGCGATGCGGGCGAGGAATTCGCTTCTGCCGCATGGGGCACATCGTTTGGTGGTGGCCGTGGCCACTTCATGATCGCGGGTGAATATTCAAATTCGGATGGGCTGGGCGATTGCTACAGCCGCGACTGGTGCCCGAAGGAAATGCTGGTCGGCAACGCTTCGGCTGGTGCCGGTGGCAACCCTGCCAACATCCGCACCGGCCCGAACCAGACCGGCGCGATCAATTACAACGGCTTGATCTATGCCGGCCCGCTGCGCGGCACCACGGTCAACGCCGATGGCACGCTGCGGCAGTATCAGTATGGCAGCATCTTCGGCGGAGCGACGGCGCCGCTGTTTGCGGTGGGTGGCGAAGATTCGCTGAACAACAGCTTCCTGCGCGGCATCCTGCTGACGCCGCCGGTGGAACGGTACACCGGCTATGCCAGCGCCGGGTACGATCTGAGCGATACCGTCCGCGCCACTCTGGATCTGTCGTATGGGCAGGTGAATGGCGAAGTCTACGGCTCGCTGCCGCGTGCAAACTTCACCATCGCGCGCGACAATGCCTATCTCCCGCCGGCATTGGCCACGGCGATGGACAATGCGGAGGTTACCACTGTTTCGCTAGGCCGCGCCTTTGGCGATCTGGGCAATCCGCATGATACCTCGGTCAACAAGACTTGGCGCGCGGTGCTGGGGCTGGAAGGCGATCTGGGTGCCGGGTGGAAGTGGGATGCCTATTACCAGTATGGGCACAACAATTTCCGCCAGGATTACACGCAGGACGCGGTTGCGGCGCGGTTGCAGGCGGCGGTTGACGCGGTCAGCGTGGGCGGTTCGATCGTCTGCCGCGTGAACAGCGACATCAGCACCGCCAACGACGTGCCGGGCTGCGTCCCCTACAATGTGTTCGGAGCCGGCAATGCATCGGCTGGGGCGCGGGCATGGGCGGCCCCGTCGGGCTTCCAGACAGCGGTGACCGAACAGAACGTGGCGGCGATCAATGCCAATGGCAGCCTGTTCGATCTGCCGGGCGGCGCACTGAAGCTGGCCGTGGGCGGCGAATTCCGCAGCGACAGCCTGACCGGCGATGCCGATGCCCTGTCCACTGCCAATGCGTTCTGGTCGTTCAATGGCAAGGCCATCAACGGCAAGATCCAGGTCACCGAAGGGTATCTGGAAGCCAATGCCCCGTTGTTGGCCAATGTGCCCTTCGCCAGCCTGCTGGAACTGAACGGTGCGGTGCGACGCACCCATTACAGCCGCAGCAGCGCCACGTCGGATTCATCGGTCAGCGCCACCACGTGGAAGCTGGGCGCTGTTTATGAACCGGCGCCGGGGCTGCGGTTCCGCGCGACGCGTTCACGCGATATCCGCGCGCCGAACCTGTCGGAACTGTTCGGCCCGGTCAGCGGTGGACGCACCACCATTGTCGATCCTGCCAATGCGGGGGCGCAGGTGCAGATCACGCAATTTACCGGCGCCAATGCGCTGCTGAACCCGGAAGTGGCCGACACGCTGACTTTCGGCGCGGTAGCCAGCCCGAAGGTGGCATTTGCCCGTCGCATCAGCTTCTCCGCCGATTTCTTTAACATCGGCATCGATGGGGCGATCGGCACGCTGGGTTCGCAGACCATCGTCAACCGCTGCCAGGCAGGGGCGAGCGAGTTCTGCGCGCTGATCCGGCGTGATGTGAGCAACCAGCTGATCGACGTCCAGAACGTGCAGCTGAACATCAACGCGCAGAAGAACCGCGGCGTGGACTTCGAATTCAACTTTGATTCCCACGAAGGTTCGATGGGCGCGCTGGGCCTGCGCCTGTTGGCAACGCATTACTTCGAACTGTCGACCACGGATTCGGTCGGCAAGACCGATCGTGCGGGGCAAACCGGATACCGCCCCGGCACCACCACGGGTATGCCCAGCTGGATGGTCGATGCCGATGTGAACTGGACGCTCAACAAGCTGACGCTTGGCTTGCACGAACGTTATATTTCGGGCGGGATTTTCGACGTGCTGCTGCTTGGCCCGGAAGACGCCGGCTATGCCGTCACCAAAACGAACACGGTCAGCACGAACCGGGTCAAATCGGCGTTCTACACCGATTTCAATCTGGCCTATCACGTGACGGAAAATGTCGAAGTGTTTGGGGTGGTGAACAACCTGTTTGATCGCGATCCGCCGCGTGCCGCCAGTGCACAGGGCGCGACCAACCAGGTGTTCTTCGATCCGATCGGCCGCTATTTCAAGGGCGGCGCGCGCGTGCGCTTCTGATACACGGCATCTCCCCGCCTGGCCGGGCGGGGAGATGCACCAGCATACCCCCCGTCCGGCATCTTCACCCGCGTGGTCGAAGATGCCGGAGTT
>JBDLVD010000057.1:0-11108 GCA_039804965.1 Pseudomonadota bacterium | reverse complement strand
AGCGCCAGCACGTCATACAAGGTCAGCGCCAGATAACTGATGGCCGACAGCACCACCGCAGCCCCCAGCCGCCATGGCGGAAGCTGCACCAGCGCGCGCTTCACCTGCGTAAAATTCACGCTCGCCAGAATATGGTGCAGGCCCCATGCCGCCAACGCGCACAGCGCCACCGGCAACAGCCAGCGGGTGATGTTGGACAGCCGCGCTGCCAGCCGGCGCAAGGTCAATTTGTCCGCAACCATACCTGGCTCTTGCACAACAGGCCGCCCAGAATGCAGCCACTGATGCGTATGCTTTGCTGGTCAAGCCGGTGGATGCGGGAAAAGAAGGTTTCCGCTTCGTCCGGCACGAACACCCGCCCTTCCCAGCGCCCGCGTCCGGTGGCGGTATAGTTGCGCAGCAATTCGGTGCCGATCAGGTTTGGCGTGCCGCCTTCGCGGGCATCAGCGGCAGCCTGTGCGCTGGCACGGATGACAGCGGCGCAGACCTTGTCGCCATTGCACGCATGCACGTGGACCACGACCGTTCCTGCCGGATTGCGCCAGTCGCCATCCAGCCGCTCCAGTTCCTTGGCGTTGGCCGGGGCACTGATCCCCGCCACCAGCAGCATCACCAGCAAGGCAGACTTAATTCGCATGAATGGAAACCCGATGGATTGGGGGCAATGACGGCAGGGTCGACAGGGATGAAAGGGCTGACAGACGTGGCAGGGGCGCGAGGATGATGGCGGAACGGATCGCGGCAAACACCGCATCTGCATCCCGGTGCAGGGCATGCCCCCCGGGCAGCTTGCGGCTGTGGACATTGGCGCCGTGCAGCAAGGGGCACAGGCTGCGCCCTTCTTCCGCACCGTGGATGCACAGCACCGGCACCCAATTGACCCGCGCGGCAGTGGCGATGGCCGGGGCATCCGCCGCGACCCAGTCCAGCCATTCCGGCAACGATGCGCGGAACATCACCGTGTCAGTCGGCACCACCAAGGCCACCAGCCGCACCCGCGCACGCAGGTCTGCCGGCAGGCGCTGCAAACCGACATGCAGCATGTCCGCGCCATAAGATTGCCCGATCAGCACCAGGCTGCGCGCATGCCGCCCCTGCAATGCGCGCCGGGCGGCCTGTTCGATCAGCCGCTCCGTATCGGCCGCGGACCGTCGCTGATGGAAATAGGCGAGCGAGTTGACGGCCACCACCGGCACGCCCGCCGCGGTCAGCCGTTCCGCAATCTGCGGCGCCATGCCGATGTTGAAGCCCATGTCCCCCGACAGCACGACCGCCACCGTGCCGCGCAGCGCCGGTTCGGGCGCAGCGGTGGCGGCCAGCGGAACGAACACCCGCCCGCCCCAATAGCCAAGATAAGCAAGGAAAGAGCACGCCAGCACCACTGCCACCGCGAACGATGCCAGCCATCCTGCCTTGGTCACGCGACGCATCGTCCACTCCGGGCCATGCCGGACAGCGGCAAGCCAGCAACGCGGATGCCGCAAGCGACATTACCGGGCGCGATCTGATGGATGAATTTTCGGTAATGTGCCGCGCGGCACTAGGTATTTGCGGGGCGACCCGCCTAACATGGGAACCCGATGCGGCAATCGGCAGCAGATCGACAGGAACGCGATGACCCACAAGATCCTGATTATCGAAGATGACAGCGCCACCGCCGGGTTCATCGCCAAGGGGCTGGAGGAAGAAGGTTTTACCGTCGACCAGACAGCCAGCGGGCGCGACGGCCTGTTTCTGGCCACCGATGGCAGTTACGATGCCATCGTGCTGGACCGGATGTTGCCACAGATGGATGGCCTATCGGTGCTGAAGGCGCTGCGCGCAGCGGACATTGCCACGCCGGTCATCTTCCTCAGCGCGCTGGGGGCGCCGGAAGACCGGGTGGCAGGCCTCACCGCAGGGTCGGACGACTATCTGGCCAAACCGTTTTCCTTCGCGGAACTGCTGGCGCGGATCAGGTTGCTGCTGCGCAAGGGCGAACGCGCAGGCTTTGCCACCACACTGGCATGCGGCGATCTGGAAATGGATCTGCTGGCGCGCACCGTCCGCCGGGCAGGCAAGGTGATCGAATTGCAGCCGCGCGAATTCCGCCTGCTGCAATTCCTGCTGCGCCACCGCAATCAGGTGGTCACCCGCACGATGTTGCTGGAAGGGGTATGGGATTACCACTTCGATCCCGGAACCAACGTGATCGATGTCCACGTCAGCCGCCTGCGCAAGAAGATCGACGATGGTTTTGCAACGCCCGTCCTGCACACGGTCAGGGGCGTCGGTTATCGTCTGGGCGAGGCGGCCTGATCCATGCGTCTGTTGCATTCCACCACGGCGCGGCTGGCCGGGCTGATGTTCGCCGCCGGATTCATTCCCACGGTGGCGATGCTGGGCTTCATGCATCTGGTCAGCGCGCAGGCGCTGGCAGCGGACGAACGCGCGCTGATTCAGGAAATGGCTGCGGACCTTGCCGCGCAATACCGCACGCAGGGCCGCGACGGGTTGCTGCACGAAGTCCGCGATCGCATCGCGCGGGATGATCGTGGTGAATTCGCGCTCGCTCTGGTCCGGCCGGACGGGCGAACCGAAGCGGGCAATGTCGATACGATATCGTCCGCCGTGCCCATCAAGGGCTGGTATGAAGGGCGGTTGCACAACCTGCCGCTGAACAGCACGCCCGAATACCGGTTGCTGTCGCTGCCCTTGCCCGACCAGTCGCGGCTGCTGATCGGCCACACGCTGGCCGGCACCAGCCAGATCCAGCGCGCCAATGCCAAGGGGCTGGTGCTGGCGCTGGCGCTGTCCCTGCCACTGGCCCTGCTGCTGACGCTGATCCTGCTGCGGCTGGTTGACCGCCGGGTGTCGGACATCGCCCGCATCGCCGGGCAGGTCAGTTCCGGGGATTTTTCCCAGCGGGTCAGCACTGACAGCAGCGGGGATGCCTTCGACCGGCTTGGCCGCGCGCTGAACCTGATGCTGGACCAGATCGAAAGGCTGATCGACGAATTGCGGCTGGTGACAGACGGGTTGGCGCACGATCTGCGATCCCCCATCACGCGGTTGCAGACGGCGCTGGAACAAATCGACAGCCTGCACGGAACCGAGGCGCTGGCATCGGTTGAAGCCGCACAGGGCGAAGCGCGGGCCTTGCAGGGGATGCTGTCCGCTGCCTTGCAGATCAGCCGGGCAGAAGCCGGGATCGGGCGCGAATACCTGTTGCCGCTGCTGCTGCGCCCGATGCTGGACGACGTGGCCGAAATCTATGGCCCGCTGGCCGAAGAAACCGGTTTTACACTGCACGTCAGCGCCCCGGAGGGCTTGCAACTGACGGCCCACCGCGAACTGTTGGGGCAGGCACTGGGCAACCTTATCGAAAACGCGCTGCACTACGCCGAAGGTGGTCACACCATCGCCCTCACCGCCCGTGAAACAGCCGACGCGATCGTGCTGGAAGTGGCGGACGACGGGCCGGGCATCGCCAGTCAGGACCGTGGGCAGGCGCTCAAACGGTTCGGGCGGCTCGACCCGGCACGGCACACCGCCGGGTCCGGCCTCGGCCTGTCACTGGTGCGCGCCGTTGCGCGGCTGCACGGAGGATCGCTGACGCTGGACGATGCCCACCCCGGCCTGATCGTGCGGCTGACGCTGCCCCGCCAAAACGGCAACAGCCCCGCTTGATAAGCCGCGCCGGATAGCCGGGCGCAGTGCCACCACCGTAGCCTGCGCCCCGGCCTTACTGGTGCATCTGGCTGATGTAATAATCCAGCAACTGCGCCTTCGATGCGCTTTGCGCTGCTTGCAACGATGCGGGCAGCGGACGGCGCAGTTCCTGTTGCAGCACATCGCCCAGCAGGAAGGGTTTCAGCGCCGTCACGCGCGGGTCAGAGGTGTAGGTGTTCTCGATCTCCGCCTGCCCGTTGGGGGTCATCGGATCGTAGAACTCACCTTCCTGCTCCGCCGTTTCGACAGTGGCCGTGCCCGGCGTCCAATTGGAATAGAGCGCCAGTTTGCCCTGCGGCACGATCAGGCCGAGGATATGGAACGGCGTCTTGTTGCCCGCCGCATCCGGCGGGGTGACGAAATCCTGCGACGCGGGAACCGCTTCGTCCGAGGCATAGGCAATGAACGGCCGGCCGGGTGCGTGCGCGGACCGCAGCAGCGGAAGCATGTTGTAACGGCTGCCGTACAGAGCCGCATTGTCGCCAGTGATCCAGTCGGTCGCCCCGCCATGGGCAATCGTGGCCAGCAAGGGCGCGAAATCAACCGCAGAGGTCAACTGATCGCGCACGATGTTGATGTCACCGCCGAAATGGCCGGTCGGATCGACGAAGATGAACGGCACCCGGATCGCTTCGTCATAGAAGTTGGCGGACTTGTTGGCGATCAACCCATGTGCGCCCGACAGTTCCCCATGGTCGGACGTGAAGATGATGATGGTCTTTTCAGCCACTTCGGCAGGCAGGGCATCGATGACAGTGCCGATGTCACGATCTGCAAAGGTCATCGCCAGGGTATAGGCGTCCATACCCTTCTGCCAGTAGCTGTAGGGCGCAAGGCCCATGCCCAGCCGCCCACCGGCAGGCGGGGTGTAGCCCGGATAAGCGGTGGTGCCGGGATACTGCACCACCGACAGGGTGTTTTCACCCACGGCCTGATGCACTCCGCCGAACTGCATCTGCGCCCATTGCCGTACCAGCGTGTGCATCCGCGGCTTATAGCTGCGCAAGGCCTCCATCGTTTCCCAGTTCGGGGACTTGGTGGGGTACCCATACGACGGCGGATTAAGGAACGCGTTGGTCGACCAGTCGACACCGCTGGCCGGCAGCGACCCGCTGTAATTGATCGCCTGCACCAGATGGCTGGGGTTCACGGTGGAATCGGCAAAGGCCGCCCCGAATGTGCGGTATTCGGTGCCGGCCGGGAAGAACTGGTAATCGTGCGGGTTCTGGATGCCCACGGTCAGGCACCACGGTTGATCGCCCGATGCGCGCGTGCTCAGCCAATCCGCCGCGTGCGATGCGATATAGGCATCGTTGTGGTAAGGCGGGGTGGATGCAGGGCTGCCGTAAGTGCCTTGCAGGTTGGCCGCGTCCAGCGAATCCATCTCGGTCAGACCATCGAAGCCATAGGCATCCAGCCCGGTTTCAGACGTGGTCGAAAGGTGCCACTTGCCGGTGTAAGGCGTCTTGTATCCCGCCGCGCGGAGCAGCTTGCCGTAGGTCGGGTAATCGGTGCTGAGCGGCGGCGGCGTATTGCCAAGGAAAGGCGCATAGGTCGCCGCGTTCCACGTCTGGTGGGTATAGAGCCCGGTCATCAGGACAGACCGCGCCGGGCCGCATGATGTTGAAGCAACGTGAAAATTCGACAGTTTCACGCCGCGCTGCCACAGACGATAGACGTTCGGCATGAACCGCTGGAGAAATTCCGCAGGCGTGGAAATCCCCTCGGGGAACACCTTGGGGAAGCGCATTTCGTCCACCAAGATGAACAGAATGTTGGGCTTTACCGCCGGCGTGGGCGACGGCGCCGGATGCGGCAATTCGCCCTGGTTCGACTGTTCGTCCGGCCCACACCCGGCCAGTGCCAGGCTGGCGGTTGCAGTCAGCGCCGTGGTCTTCAGCAGATCGCGGCGGGACAGCCCTTCGGCCGAATTGGTGCGCGTATCGGGATTGTCCATGGCCTGCCTCGTCTGCAACTGGTGAAGGCCCGCAATGCAGGCCAAGGTGCAGACGATAGCGGCGGCCTCACCGCCCCATCATAAGTATCGACGCTTAAAAAGCCGGAGTTTCCAAGAGTTTCCCCAGCGGCAACGCAATCAGCGCAGCGCGCTCTCTTCGCGGCGGGCATCGCCGATATGGTGGTGCCCACGGGCGGCGGCGAGTTGTTCCTGCCGGTGCCGCTCGCGATAACTGGCCCGCTGTTCGTCAGTGCGTTCGTGGCGACAAGCCGGGCAACTGACACCGGCCTCGTAATCAGGCGATGCCTGATCCTGCGCGCTCACCGGACGGCGGCAGGCGTGGCACAATTCGTGAGTTCCCAGCGCCAGCCCGTGGCCCACGGTCACCCGCTGATCGAACACGAAGCATTCGCCGTGCCACAGGCTTTCATCCTGCGGGACGGTTTCCAGATACTTCAGGATACCGCCCTTCAGGTGGAACACCTCTTCCACCCCTTCGCCCTTCAGGAAGGCAGTGGACTTTTCGCAGCGGATACCGCCGGTGCAATACATCGCCACCTTGGGCGGGATGCCCTGCCCCAGCAGCCGGTCGCGCTGATCGCGGAACCATTGCGGAAAATCGCGGAAGGTGGCCGTGCGTGGATCGATTGCCCCGGCAAAGCTGCCCACGGCAACTTCGTAATCGTTGCGGGTGTCGATCACGATAGTTCCGGGGTCGGAAATCAGCGCATTCCAGTCCTGCGCGTCGACATAAGTGCCGACGCTCGCCAGCGGATCGATGTCGGGTTCGCCCATGGTGACGATTTCGCGTTTCAACCGCACCTTCATGCGATGGAACGGCATCGTGTCCGCATGTGAATACTTGACCTCCAGCCCGGCACATCCGGGCAAGTCGCGGACATGGGCAACAACCCGGGCAATGCCTTCACGCGGGCCGGCGATGGTGCCATTGATCCCTTCCGCAGCCAGCAGCAACGTGCCCCGCACCCCTTGCGCGCGGCACAAGGCGTCCAGCGGCCCGCGCAAGGCGGCGCAATCCACAAAGGGGGCGAACTGATACAGCGCCGCCACGGTCACGGGGTGGGCTTCGGTGTCTATATCCAGGCTGCCGGTAGTCATGCCGCGCGCCATAGCGGGATTTTTGCCGGATGGCAGCGATTCCGTCAGCGGCGTTACAGGTCGGCGATCCGGTAATGGATCGGCTTGAAACTGCCGCCATTGGAAGCATAGGCGGAACAGGCAGTCAGCCCTACGATCAGGTCCATTTCCGCGCGCAAGCTGATGTAATCGCCAGCGGCGCTGAGCGGAGGATCAACCCGCAGCGTGCCGTCAGCCGCCACCGGCACGTTCATGAACAGGTTGAAGGCCGTCGGGATCATGTCCGGCTCCACGCCGTATGGCCCCAACGCTTCTGCAAGGTTGCCGAAACATCCCGGGTGGACGGGCTGTTCAGGATAGAAATGGCGAAACGTCGCCTCGCTGCACGGGGTCAGCAGGAAATCGTGGCAGCCCACGCTGTCCTCCACGATTGTCAGCATCGGTTGCGAACGGTTGGACCACAGGCGGTTGCCCGTCGTCAGGGAGATCGTTTCTTCGTAATCGAACGTGCGCCCGTTGGAGATCGCTTCACGCACGTCGGCGGCGCTATAGGCCAGCAGATCGGACACCTGCACGCCCATCGCATCCTGCACCGTCAGCACTTGCCCTGCATTCAACTGGAACGCCGTGCCGCTGCGAGGGGGGATTTCGATCATGTGGCGGTCTTGGCGCGCGGATCGTGGAAAGGGCAGGTCCAGCCCTGCCCCACCGACCGGCCGCTGTATTGCCGCGCCTCGCTGATTTCCCCATGCTGCGCCAGCATCGGGTTGGGCGCGCCCGCCAAGGCAAGGTCGCGTTGCAGGATCTTGCTGCGCATCCCTTCATAACGGCCTTGTTCGCGCAGCATTTCGAACTGTTCGTGCAGGTTGAATACCAGCACCGGCCGGTCAAACCGCCGCGCCGGGCGCGATGCAGTCGGATGGATGCCGACCACGAAGAACGCCTCCCCACCAAAACTGAGGCTGAAATGCGGATCGTCGGGATCGGGGCTGACCCGGTGATCGTAGGGCTGGCCGCGCCACGCGTCCTTGTCGGCCAGCGATTGCAACCGTTCCCACATCGCCTGTTCGAACTGCTTTTCGGTCAAGTCCAGCGGACCATCGAAGACAATTGCCAGACTGCGCAGACCGGTGGGATCGTCACGCCACCCATATGCCCATTCGAGCAATTCGGAATGCAGGCCGACATCGTCCCAGCCGCTGACAAGCGAATGGCCGGCCAGCACTTTCAAAGTGCCGCGCGCCATGGCGGACTTCGCACCCACGCAGGGAAAGGCCGGATCGGCTATCTTTTCAAACAGATCGTCCTGTGCCCGCGCCGCGGAATTCTCGTCGACCAACATTCGCCCACATCCTCGCAATCACGGCCCCAACCGCCCGACCGGGGCAGAGGCGTTTGGCAGTCAACCGGCTGGCCGCCTGCGCCGTTCCCACGCCTGCGCCAAAACGCGGCGAGTTGTTGGCTGCGCCAGAGATGCACGCCTGCCTCAAATTTGTTTTTGCGAATTAGTTGCAATAATGACTTCTTTCTGCAATTGATTCGCAACAATCTATGCAGGGGACGTCAGTTGGGTTTTTCGCGCACATCAGGCCTTGTCCTCACTTCAGGCATCGCTCTTCTCCACACCACCGTGGCGCAGGCGGCGACTGCCATCCCTGCGCCGACCATCCCCGCGCCGATTTCGGTCGGCGGCATGTTCCTGCAGGCTGACTGGGTGGTAAAACTGGTGATGGTGGGGCTGTTGATCGCCTCTGTTGTCAGTTGGACGGTATTCATTGCCAAGGCGCTGGAACTGCGCCGAATTTCCGAAGGGCAGCAGGCCATCCGCACGGGCGTCAGCGGCCTGCGGTCGCTCGACGATGCACGCGCAACGCCGGCCATCGCCCAATCGCCGCTGGTGCTGGAAGCCAGCGAGGAACTGGCGCTGTCAGCCGATGCGCTGCACGATCCGGAAGGCATCAAGGAACGGATCGTATCGCGCTTCGAACGCCATGAAGCCGCTACCGCCCGATCCCTGACGCGCGGGGTAACCGTGCTGGCCACCATCGGTGCCACCGCCCCCTTCGTGGGCCTTTTCGGCACCGTCTGGGGCATCATGAACAGCTTCGTCGGCATTGCCGAAAAGCAGACGACCAACCTCGCCGTTGTCGCCCCCGGCATTGCCGAAGCCTTGCTGGCCACCGCGCTCGGCCTCGTCGCGGCAATCCCCGCCGTCGTGATCTACAACCATTTCAGCCGCCAGATCGCCGCGCACCGTGCGCTGGTGGCCGACACGGCAGCAGGTATCCTGCGACTTGTCTCGCGCGATCTCAGCCGCGCGAAAGGCTGAGCCATGGCCATCCACCTGTCTGAAGGCGGCGCAGACCTGCCGTTGAACGCGGAAATCAACGTCACCCCGTTCATCGACGTGATGCTGGTGCTGCTGATCATCTTCATGGTGGCCGCGCCGCTGGCCACGGTAGACGTGAAAGTGGACCTGCCGGTGTCGAACGCACAGGCCGCGCCCAAGCCGGACCAGCCCGTTTACCTGTCCATCCAAGCCGACGGGCGGATGCTGGTCAACGAAACCGAAGTCACCACCGCCACCCTGCCCCGCGCGATCGCCAGTTCCACAGGCGGCGACCGTGAACAGCGCGTGTTCCTGCGCGCGGACAAGAACGTGACTTACGACACCATCATGGCGGGGATGAACGCGCTACGCTCCGCCGGTTATCTCCACGTCGCGCTGGTCGGCGCGGAAGGGGCGCACTGATGCCCGTGGCCGCCGAGCGCAGGCTGTGGAGCGGCGCGGCGCTGGCCGCACTGGCTGCGCACGGCGCAATCGCCGCGCTGGCGCTGCTGCTGGTGGTGCCCCGCCCCGTTCCGGTGCCGGAACCAGTGGTGCTGGTGGATCTGCCCCCAGCGACAGAACAGCCCCCGGTTCAAAGCTCCGCCGCCGCGCAACCGCAAGAGGCGCAATCTGCTGCGCCGCTGCCGGCGCAAACGCCTCCGCAGCGGATCGATGCGCCACAAGTGCGCGCACCCTTGCCCGCCGATCCGGTGGTGATCCCCACCGCGTCGCCGCGCATGAGTGACAGCCGCCCTGCCCCCGCGCCAATGGCCGTTCCGCCAGTGTCGCAGCCCGTCCAACCGGCGGCTGCACCTGCCCGTTCGGACAACGCCACAGACCCGCGCGCCAAGGCGCGTGAGGCCGACTATTTCGCCCAGCTCTCGGCCTATCTCAACCGCCGCAAAAGCTACCCCGCAGCGGCGCGTCAGGCGCGCGAACAAGGCGTAGTGACAGTGCGCTTCACCGTTGGTCGCAATGGCGGCGTGTCGGGCATTTCGCTGCGCCGCAGCAGTGGCCACGCGGTACTGGACGATGCCACGCTGGACCTGCTGCAACGCGTGGCCCCGCTGCCGAAAATGCCCGCATCGATGCAACGCGACAGCATCACCCTGTCGCTGCCGATCGAATATTCACTCCGAACCGATTGAAAAGGAAGACCATGACCAAGCTGACCACAGGCGTCGTGCGCCCGCAGAGCCTGCGCGCATTTGGCCGGCACGGTGGTGCGGCGGTGGCGCTGGGCCTGACCCTGCTGCACGCCGCGCCCGCGCTGGCACAGGACGCCGCGCCTGAAGATGGCGAAGTGCAACTGGATGTCTTGCGGATCGAGGACAAGGCGGCAGACGTCAATCCCTACACCCAGCCCGGCGCACCCTACAAGGCGCGGACATCGGGGGATGACCGGCGGGTAAAACCGCTGGCCGAAACCCCGGTCACCATCACCGTGCTAACGCAGACGCAGTTGCAGGACGCAGGCCGCAGCGATCTGCGCACAGTGCTGGCATCGCAGCCGGGCATCACCGTGGGCACGGGCGAAAACGGCAATGCTTTTGGCGATCGCTACATCATTCGCGGGCAGGAAGCGAAAGGCGACATCTTTGTCGACGGCCTGCGCGATCCCGGTCTGCAATCGCGCGAAACCTTCGCCGTCGAACAGCTGGAAATCACCAAGGGGCCAAGCGCCACCTTCGCCGGGCGCGGTGCATCGGGCGGCGCGGTGAACGCCATCACCAAGCAGGCATCGACCGACTACAGCTTCAACACGGTGGAAGCGACCGGAGGCACGGACAGCGCGATCCGCACCACGCTGGACAGCAATCTGGCCTTATCCGAAAGCGCAGCTTTGCGCGCCAACCTGCTGTTTATGAACGAAGATGTGCCTGATCACGATCCTGCCCGGCGCAAGCGTTTCGGCGCGGCACTGGCCGGAACTGCGAAGCTGGGCGAGCGGCTGACCGTGATGGCGGATTATTATCACCTGACCGTGCGCGACCGGCAGGATTTGGGGCAGGC
>JBDLVD010000056.1:0-11119 GCA_039804965.1 Pseudomonadota bacterium | reverse complement strand
GCGGCGCTGCGGCGCTGAACCAGTGGTGGGAAGCCGATATCGATGCGGAAATGAAGCGCACCGCCGGGCGGCCCCTGCCGCAAGGCCGGTTGCGCCGCACCGATGCGCGCGATTTCGGTATTGCCCTGTCGGCGGCATCGGTCGGGATCATGGGGCTGGCGATCCATTGGCTGGCGGCGACGGTGCTGGCGCTGTCGATCGTCTACTACGCGGTTGTCTATACCATCTGGCTGAAACCGCGCACGCCGCAGAACATCGTCATCGGGGGCGGGGCGGGTGCCTTTCCGCCCTTGATCGGTTGGATCGCGGTGACGGGCGACATCACGGCGATGCCCTTGCTGCTGTTCGCGATCATCTTCATCTGGACACCGCCGCATTTCTGGGCGCTCGCGCTGTTCGTGAAAACCGATTACGCCAAGGTCGGCATCCCGATGATGCCGGTGGTCGCCGGCGAAGCATCCACCCGGCGGCAGATCATGGCCTATTCGCTGGTGCTGTTCGGCGTCAGCCTCGCCCCATGGGTGATTGGCGGGACCGGTGCCATTTATGGTTTTGCCGCACTGGCGCTGTCGGCTGCCTTCGTCGCCTTTGCAGTACCGGTTGCCTTTCGCCGCGCGACGGAAGGCGATACGATGAAGCCGGAAAAGCGCCTGTTCGGGTATTCGGTGCTTTATCTTTTTGCCCTGTTCGCCGCGCTGGTGGCGGACCGGGTGCTTGCAACGCTGGGATGATCCGATGACCCCTGAAGAAGAAGCCAGCCTGAAGAAATCGCGCAAGGGCCGCAACATTGCACTGGCCGTGGTGCTGGTGGCGATGGTGGTGCTGTTCTACGCCATCACCATCGTGCGGATCGGCGCGCGATGACCACGATGCCGCTGGATCGGCGCAACCTGCGGACCGGGCTTTATGCCCTGTTGGCGGCGCTGGCGATGCTCGGCCTCGGCTTTGCGGCGGTGCCCCTGTACCGGCTGTTCTGTCAGGCGACCGGATTCGGCGGAACGACCCAGCGCGCATCGGAAAGCGATGCGGCCATCGCCGCGCGCATGGCGCGCAGTGCCGGTGCAAGAACGATTTCGATCCGTTTCGATGCCAGTGTGGACCGCACGCTGCCGTGGACGTTCAGCGCGAAGCAGGTGACTGACACCGTGCAGATCGGCCAGCGCGACATGGCGTTCTTCCAGGCCACAAACAACAGTTCCGTGCCCATCACCGGCACTGCCACGTTCAACGTGGAGCCGGAACAGGCCGGCAAATACTTCAACAAGATCCAGTGCTTCTGCTTTACCGAACAGACTTTGCGGCCCGGCCAGACGGTCGATATGCCGGTGCTCTACTACGTAGATCCCGCAGCTGCGAAAGACCCCGCGATGCAGAGTGTGGAACAAATTACCCTCAGTTACACCTTCCACGAGGCGAAGAAGGCCGATTAAGGCCCTTCAACCCTCTGGACCAAGTCTGTCGGCCTGATTAAAGGCCATCCCGAACCAAGGATCAGGAATACGAGAATGGCCGGCGCCAAGAACCACGATTACCACATCCTGCCGCCCGACATTTGGCCCTTTGTGGGTTCGATGTCCGCGCTGACATTCACCAGCGGCATGGTGCTGTTCATGCACAAGATGTCCGGCGGGCACCTCGTGCTCGGTCTGGGCCTCGCGGGCCTGATCGCCACTTTCTTCAGCTGGTTTTCCAACATCGTGAAGGAAGCGCAGGCTGGGTATCACACCCCCGTGGTGCAGCTGCACCTGCGGTACGGGATGATCCTGTTCATCGCTTCGGAAGTGATGTTCTTCGTGGGCTGGTTCTGGAGCTGGTTCGATTTCTCGCTGTTCCCCAATGCCTTGCCGGAATATGCGGAAGTCATCGGTGGCCAGTGGCCCCCCAAGGCGATCGAAGCGGTCATGGACCCGTTCGCCCTGCCGCTGCTGAACACGCTGATCCTGCTGTGCTCGGGCACCACGGTTACGTGGGCGCACCATTCGCTGATCCACGGTGATCGAGACGGGCTGAAGAAGGGCCTGTGGGCTTCGATCGCACTGGGCGTGCTGTTCAGCACCTTCCAGGCTTACGAATACGTCCACGCTCCGTTCGGCTTCGGCGGCAACACCTATGGTTCGGCCTTCTACATGGCGACCGGGTTCCACGGTTTCCACGTTCTGGTCGGCACCATCTTCCTCGCGGTCTGCCTGCGTCGCGCTTACAAGGGCCACTTCACCCCGCGCCAGCACTTCGGCTTCGAAGCGGCTGCGTGGTACTGGCACTTCGTCGACGTGGTGTGGCTGTTCCTGTTCGTCGTCGTCTACATCTGGGGCGGCTGGGGCGCGCAGGTCCACTGAGCCATATCCGTGGGCAACACGCCTGAAACACCAGAAGGGCAGCCGGGGGTATCCCAGGCTGCCCTTCTTGGTCTCTGCCCTCGCTGCGGCGCGAAAACGCTGTTCGGCGGGTTGACCGAATTTGCCCCGCGATGCCGGGCCTGCGGACTGGATTTCGCCGCTTTCAACGTGGGCGATGGGCCGGCAGCTTTCCTGACCATGATCATCGGCGCGCTGGTCGTCGGCCTCGCGGTTTGGCTGCAATTGTCGGTGGAACCACCTTGGTGGGTTCATGCGCTGTTGTGGGTGCCGATAACCGTTGGCGGCGTGATCGGCGGCCTGCGGATGGCAAAGGCCGCGCTGCTTTGGTCCGAATACCGGCAGAAAGCCGGCGAAGCCCGTAACGGGGCGGAGGACAAGTGATGCCGCGCCTGCCGATTATTCCTTCCTTGCTGGTGGCCGCTGCGGTGGCGACGATGATCTGGCTTGGCGTGTGGCAATTGCACCGTGCCGACTGGAAAGAGGCGCTGCTGGCCCGGTACGCGCAGGCGCAAGGCATGACGGCGCCGGTGCCGTGGCCGCATGGCAAAAAGGCGATGGAGGAATCGCTGTTCCGCACCACGAGCTTCACTTGCGTGCAGGTGCTGTCGGTCCGCTCCACCGCGGGCACGGCGGCCAGCGGCGCGAAAGGGTGGGCGCACGTGGCCCGTTGCGCGATGCTTGGTGGCGGGGAAGCGGAAGTGGCGCTGGGCTGGTCGGCGGATCCTGAAACCCCGGCATGGGCTGGAGGCGAGGTGCATGGCGTGCTCAGCCCCGGCGGCAAGCTGGTGATCGATCAGCCGGTGGCACCCTTGCAGAAGCTGGCGCCGCCTGATCCCAACGATCTGCCCAACAACCACATGGCCTATGCCGTGCAGTGGTTCCTGTTCGCGCTGACGGCGGTGGTGATCTATCTGCTTGCCCTGCGCCGCCGGGCGAAGGCGTAAGAAGGTTTAGCGCCGCAAACCGGCTCTGGCTTGCCCCGGCGCGCTGCCGCCGCTAACCGCAGCGCCATGGAATATATCTCCACCCGCGGCAGCGCCCCCGCGCTCGATTTCGAAGGCGCCACGCTCGCCGGTCTTGCCTCTGACGGGGGGCTTTACGTCCCGCGCGAATGGCCGCGCTTTTCACAGGCGGAAATCGCCGGGATGGCGGGCCTCAGCTATGTCGAACTGGCGGTGAAGGTGATGATGCCGTTCATTGGCACATCCCTGACTGAACAGCGTTTCCGGGAAATCGCCACCGAAGCCTATGGCCGGTTCGCTCATGAAGCGGTGACGCCGCTGAAACAGTTCGACCAGCAGCACTGGTTGCTGGAACTGTTCCACGGGCCGACGCTGGCGTTCAAGGACGTCGCGCTGCAATTGCTGGGCCGCCTGTTCGAAGAATTCCTGTCCCGCAGCGATGACCGGCTGACCATCGTTGGCGCGACCAGCGGCGACACCGGCTCTGCCGCGATCGATGCCGTGGCCGGGCGCGACAAGATCGATATCTTCATGCTGCATCCCAAGGGGCGCGTCAGCGATGTGCAGCGCCGGCAGATGACCACGATCCTGGCCCCGAACATCCACAATATCGCCATCGAAGGCAGCTTCGACGATGCGCAGGCGATGGTGAAGCGGATGTTCAACGATCCGGCCATGACCAGCCGGTTCCACATCGGTGCGGTCAATTCGATCAACTGGGCGCGATTGATGGCGCAGGTGGTCTATTATTTCGCCGCCGCGCTGCAACTGGGCGCGCCGCACCGCAAGGTGGCCTTCGCCGTGCCGACCGGCAATTTCGGTGACGTGTTCGCCGGCTATGTTGCTGCCAAGATGGGCCTGCCGATCGAACGGCTGATCGTGGCGACCAACGTCAACGACATCCTGCACCGCGCGATTTCGCAAGGCGACTATTCGCAAGGCACGGTGACGCCCACGGCCGCCCCGTCGATGGATATCCAGGTCAGCAGCAATTTCGAACGCCTGCTGTTCGATTGCGGCGGGCGTGACGGGCTGGCGCTGGCGGAACAGATGCGCGGATTCGAAGCGTCGAAGGCGATGCAACTGACCAATGCCCAGCGCGAAGGCGCGGCCGGGCTTTTTTCCAGCGCGCGCGTCGATGCCGACCAGATGACGCAGGCGATGGCATGGGCGTGGAACCATTGCGGCGAAATGATCGATCCGCACACCGCGATCGGCCTGCACGCCGCGCGCGCCGCAGGCATCGCGGCCGATGTGCCGGTGGTGACGCTGGCAACGGCGCACCCGGCCAAGTTCCGCGATCCGGTGGAACGCGCCACGGGCCTGCGTCCTTCGTTGCCGACCCGTATGGGCGACCTGTTCGACCGTGAAGAACGCTATGCCGAACTGCCGGGCAATTATGATGCGATTGCCGCCTATGTCGCGCAGCACGCGGTGCCGCTGGCCTGATGGCCGAACTGGTTCTCCAGCCGCTGGTGATGGCCGGACAGGCTTGGTCCGATTACGGGCTGCTGGACAGCGGTGACGGGCGCAAGCTGGAACGGTACGGCCCGCATCGCTTCATTCGCCCGGAACCGCAGGCAATGTGGCGGCCCCGGCTGGAAAGCTGGGATGCGGATGGCGAATTCGTGCCCGGTTCGGATGAAGACGGCGGCGGACGCTGGCATTTTGACCGCGCAGTGCCGGCAGCCGGCTGGCCGCTGGGCTGGAACGAAGTGTCCTTCACCGCCCAATGCACGCCGTTCCGCCACCTCGGCTTTTTCCCCGACATGGCCCCGGTGTGGGACTGGATGCGGGGGCAGGTCGACGGGCGTGACGATGCGGAACTGCTGAACCTGTTCGGCTATACCGGCGTCGGCAGCCTCGCGCTCAGCCGCCATGGCCGTGTGACGCACGTGGATGCGAGCAAGAAGTCGGTCGCACAGGCGCGCGAAAACGCGGCCCTTTCCGGCATGACGGACCGGCCCATCCGCTGGCTGGTGGATGATGCGACCAAATTCACCGCGCGTGAAGTGCGGCGGCAAAAGCGGTACGACGGGATCATCCTCGATCCGCCGAAGTTCGGCCGTGGGCCGGATGGGGAAGTGTGGCGGCTGGAAGAAGGCCTGCCCGGACTGATCGGCGATTGCCGGCAATTGCTGGATGAAAACAGCCGCTTCCTGTTCCTGACGGTCTATGCCGTGCGGATGAGCAGCCTGGCGCTGGCGGGGCTGCTGGCGGAACAGTTTGCCGGTCTGCCGGGCAAGATCGAACATGGCGATCTGGCGGTGGCGGAAGAGGCCGCGGGCGATGCCGCCGGGCGGATGCTGCCGACGGCAATCTTTGCCCGCTGGAGCAACGGCTGACTCGACAGGGCGGCCCGGCACTGCCATCGGCCCGCCAGCATTTTCACGGGGTAGCAAACAGCATGGCCGACAGTCTGATTCTGGAGATCGCCGATTTCGTGCACATGGTGCACACCGGCATCTATTCGGAAGAAACCGGCAAGCCGCAGCCGCTGCGCTTCACCATCCAGGTGTCGATGAAACCGATCGACCGGTACGATCCCGATACACCGCTGGATGCCAGCAAGAATTACATGGACTTGAAGTTCGCCGCTTCCGATGCGCTGGATGGCGGCACGCATTTCCAGCTGATCGAAGCCGTGGCCGATCACGTGGCCGATACCCTGTTCATGCAGGACGAACGCGTCATCGCCGTCAGCGTCAAGATCGTGAAGCTGGCGCTGAGCGAAGGGGATGAACTGATCGGCATCACCCTGCGGCGCGAACGGCGCTGATGATGGTGCAGGCGGTGCTGCGGGTGGGCGATCTGCCACAGGCACCGCTGGATGCGGCAGCGGCATTTCACGCCGACTGGCTGCCTGCGGCGCGCGCGGCGATGGGCAACGGCGATCTGGTGATCGTGTTCCAGCCTGCGGGGCACGACCACCGTGCATGGCGGCTGGCGGTGGTGCAGGAACTGGCGCGCGAAGCGGCACCCCTGCGGGTGAACGGCATTTCCGGCGTGGATGAGGCGGCCATTGCCGAAACGGCGGCATATCTCGTCAGCGCGCCGGGAATTACGGGGCAGATGCTGGCGGTGGATGGCAAATCCGGAAAAACAGACTAGATCAGTCCGATATGAGTTGCTCCACCCCTCTGGTTGACGCTTTTCAGCGGCGCATCACCTATCTCCGCCTGTCGGTGACGGACCGGTGCGATCTGCGCTGCACCTATTGCATGCCGGAACGGATGGAATTCCTGCCGCGCAAGGAAGTGCTGAGCCTGGAAGAACTGCACCAGCTGGCGCTGGGCATGATCGATCGCGGGATCAGCAAGATCCGCCTGACCGGCGGCGAACCGCTGGTGCGGCGCGATGTGATCGAACTGGTGCAGGCGCTGGGGCGTAAGCTGGGGGACGGGCTGGAAGAACTGACCCTGACCACCAATGGCACGCAGTTGGCGCAGTTTGCAGATCAGCTGGCGGCGGCGGGTGTGCGGCGGATCAACGTTTCGCTCGACACGATGGATGCTGCGCTGTTCGAACAGCTTTCACGCCGCGACCGCTTGTCGCAGGTGTTGCAGGGCATTCAGGCGGCGGCCGAAGCCGGGATCAAGGTAAAGATCAACACGGTCGCGCTGAAGGCCCTGAACGATGAAGAGATACCCTACCTCGTCGAATGGGCGCACCGCCACGGCCATGAAATGACGCTGATCGAAGTCATGCCGCTGGGCGAAGTGGAAGGCGATCGGGTCGATCATTATCTGCCACTGACGGCGGTGCGCGATGCTTTGGACGCCCGCTGGACGCTGACGGAAACGGCACATCGTTCGGGCGGCCCGGCTCGCTATGTCGATATCGCAGAAACCGGTGGACGGCTGGGTTTCATCACGCCGCTGACCAACAATTTCTGCGCAGGCTGCAATCGCATCCGCGTGACTGCCACCGGGCAGCTTTATGCCTGCCTTGGCGGGGCGGAGCAGGTGGATTTGCGCGCTGCCTTGCGGTCCGAAGCGCCTGACGCGAACTTGCAGGCAGCGCTGGACGAAGCGATGCGGATCAAGCCGGAAAAGCACCATTTCCGCATCGAACGCGGCGCTGCTCCGGCGCAACCGCGCCACATGTCGCTGACAGGCGGCTGATCCGATGGCGGTGAAGCTGGTGTTTCTTGGCCGTCTGGCCGATCTTGCCGGTGCGCCGGACAGGGATGTCGCGGGGCCGCTCGACTGGGCTGGCCTGCTGGCCGCTTTGCCGGGGGCACTGGGCGAAGCTGTGCAGGGCGCGAAAGTGCGTGTCGCGGTTGATGGCGTGGTGCTGACGGCGAAGGAAGCCTTGGCCGCGCCTGACGGCGCCGAAGTGGCGCTGCTGCCGCCGGTTTCCGGGGGCTGACCCTGTGCGCGATGTCCGGCTGGTGGATCAGCCATTCAATCCGGGGCAGCTTGTCGGGCCGTTCAGCAATGCCAACCCCGGGCTGGGCGGCATCTGCACTTTCGTTGGCGAAGTGCGGGGCGATGCCGGGGTGGAGGCGCTGGAACTGCTGCATTACGAACGGCTGACCTTGCCCGGCATGCAGGCCTTGGCGGACGAAGCCATGGCCCGGTTCGACCTGATGGGCCTGCTGATTGTCCATCGTGTCGGGATCATGCAGCCGGGTGAACCGATCGTGCTTGTTTCCGCTGCTGCGCGCCATCGGCGCGAATCGATTCAGGCGGTCGATTTCGCAATGGATCATCTGAAAAGCGATGCGTGGTTCTGGAAACGGGAACGGCGCGGCGGTGAATGGTTCTGGATCGAACCGCGCGAACAGGATCACTCCGATCTGGCCCGATGGACAAATTAGTGTCCACTTGTTGACGTAAATCAACGCACCACTCGCCGGACGCGCGCAAGCCTTCTCCTTGCAAGAAAGGCGAAATGCGGAGCGGCTCGGTGGCGCATCGAATGCGGCCTTTGCAGCCCCGCTTCTCCTGACCTGTTCTTCCTGTGGGGAGCAATTGCAGTCTCGATCGCTGCAATGGCGTGCTGACGACCAACGCGACCCGGTCTCAGCCAAGCCGTCTCCCCTCACTGAGCGCGGGATCGTCCTCCGATCCCGCGCTCTCTTTTGTCCGCAATAGAGGCAGGCTTCAGCGCGTGCCGGTGATGCCGGCCAGCGTGGCGTCTTCCTGCGCCACCAGCGCGGCGACGGCATCGCGCGCCGTCGCGATTCGTTCCAGTTCGCTGCCGTTGACGGCCGCGTCCACGTAAATCCGGTCAAGATCGGCCAACGCGATCATTGTCTGGCTGCGGGCGCTGTCCAGATCGGCCGTGGCTGCTGCCGCCAGCGCCCATGCTTCGGTTCCTTCTGCCGCGCCGCGTCCGCCTGTCACGGTCGCACGGCGATTCTGCGCGACAGTGATGAAGCGCGCGTGGGCCGCGTCCGCCTGTTCACGCAACTGTGCCAGCCGGTCTATCACCCCGGCGGCAGGCGGTGGCGGGACATAGAGCGGCTGCGCCACCACTTCCGCCGTGCCGGTGACCCGTTCCGCCGGGCGCACCGCCAGGCTGGGGTAATCATCCCGTGCCGGAGTCGAGCAGGCGGCCAGCGTGGCGGTCAGCGCGGCCAGCGGCAGAAGCAGGCAAAGTCGGTTGATTGTCATGATGATGACCCTTAACTGCTGCAGCGGGCGCTTTCCAGCGCGCTTCCGGTCGGTTTTGGCGAACCACGGCGTTGACACGCGGCGCCGGTTCGCATAACCGCACCGGACTTTCCGGCGCTTGCGGGCGCCTTTTTGTCGTTTGCCGGATTACCGGTGGGGCGACATTCGCAATGAACGGATTTGAAGACCATGTTCGCAGTAGTGCGCACGGGCGGCAAGCAGTATCGCGTCGCCGCCGGAGACAAGATCGCGGTTGAAAAGCTGGCTGGTGAAGCCGGTGATACGATCGAACTGGGCGATATCCTGCTCGCCGGTGAAGGCGAAAGCCTGGCTGACGCGTCGAAGGTGAAGGTTTCTGCGGAAATCATCGCTCAGGCGAAGAGCGAAAAGGTCTTCGTTTTCAAGAAGCGCCGCCGCCACAACTATCGCCGCCGCGCCGGTCACCGCCAGCAGTTGACGCTGCTGCGCATCGTGTCCGTTGGCGAAGCGAAGAAGGCCAAGCCCAAGGCTGCCGCGAAGACCGCAGGCGCCGAATCGGCCGCCGCTGAATAAGCGGCCCGGTTTCAGACGAGATACGGAGTAGTTCGAGATGGCACATAAAAAAGCAGGCGGTTCATCCCGCAACGGTCGCGACTCGGCCGGCCGTCGCCTTGGCGTGAAGAAGTTCGGTGGCCAGGAAGTGGTCGGCGGCAACATCATCATCCGTCAGCGCGGCACCCGCGTATATCCGGGCGTGAACGTGGGTCTGGGCAAGGACCATACCCTGTTTGCGCTTTCCGCTGGCCGCGTGCGTTTCCACGCTGGCAAGCAGGGCCGCAAATACGTGTCCGTGGACATGATGGCCGAAGCTGCCGAATAATCGGATGATCACGCCAGGGTCATCCACCGGGATGGCCCCGCCGGACGGCGAATAGTCCGGCAAAGAGGGAGATGGGGCCACCCCGTCTCCCTTTTTTTGTCTCCCTCGCCATCATCGCGTCACATCCTTGCGCCATCCGGGCGTTTGGGTGGGGCGCCGTGGGAGACGTTGTATGTTCATCCGCACCGAAAGGCTGTTCCTGCGCCCTGCATGGAACGAAGACGCATCCGAACTGACCCGGGCAATCGGGCAGGAACGCGTGGCGCGGATGCTTGCGCGGATGCCGTGGCCCTATGACGAAGGCCATGCGCGCGAATGGATCGCCGATGTGCGTGATCCGCGCCTGCCTTCGCTGTTGGTGACCTTGCCCGACGATGGCGGGCGGATCATCGGCGGTTGCGGCCTGCACGACGATGATGGCTCGCCGGCGGTGGGGTACTGGATCGAACCCGACCATTGGGGGCGGGGCTTTGCCACCGAAGCACTGGGCGGTTTGCTGAAGTTGGCGCGGGCCGCCGGCCACACGCGGCTGGTCGCGCGCCACGCGCTGGACAATCCCGCATCGGGCCGGGTGCTGCACAAACAGGGGTTCCGCCCCACCGGGCGCAGCCGGCCGTTCCACAGCCGGGGCAGGGGCGCGCAGGTCGATTCGCTGGAATATGAAGCGGACATGGTGCCTGCCGCCATGCGAAGCTGTCGCCCGCATGTCGGCTGGCCGGGGATTGGCGCCTATTCGGCAGGCATCTGCGCGGCGGCGTAGATACTGTCGAAACGGCGGATCAGTGCGCGATCGTCATGGTTCCACGGGTGAAAGCCCGGCAGGAAATAGGCGATCCATGCCGGCATGATCCGCCGCAGGATGCCCGGGCGGCCCAGCAGGTACCACAGCAGTCGGGCGCGTGCGTGCCAGCCGGTGATGCCATCCTGCGCCAGAAGTTCCATCGCATCTGCAAACCGATGCTTCACGAACCTGCGCGTGATGATCAGCATCAGCAGGCTTTTGACGCGCCATCTCCGCCACCTGCTCCAATTACGGGTGGCGTGCAGCCAGGTGTCGAAGGCGACGCCCTTGTGTTCGATTTCCTCCACCGCGTGCCAGCACCACAGGTCGGCCTGTTCCGAGCCTGCGCCGTGGAAATGTTCGGGATGGGCCAAGAACTGGTGCGCGAACATCGCCGTGAAATGTTCCAGTGCGATGGTCACCGCCAGCCAGCCATGCGGCGGGCGTGCGCGGACATCACCGATCAGCTTCGCAACCCGCTGGTCGATTGCGGTCATGTCGTATCCGGCATCCGCGGCGGCGCGGTTGAAGGAGACGTG
>JBDLVD010000055.1:0-11218 GCA_039804965.1 Pseudomonadota bacterium | reverse complement strand
CTCAGCGTCAGTACTTGTCCAGTCAGTCGCCTTCGCCACTGGTGTTCTTCCGAATATCTACGAATTTCACCTCTACACTCGGAATTCCACTGACCTCTCCAAGACTCTAGCTACCTAGTTTCAAAGGCCGTTCCGGGGTTGAGCCCCGGGCTTTCACCTCTGACTTGAATAACCGCCTACGTACGCTTTACGCCCAGTAATTCCGAACAACGCTAGCCCCCTCCGTATTACCGCGGCTGCTGGCACGGAGTTAGCCGGGGCTTATTCTCCCGGTACTGTCATTATCATCCCGGGTAAAAGAGCTTTACAACCCTAAGGCCTTCATCACTCACGCGGCATTGCTGGATCAGGCTTGCGCCCATTGTCCAATATTCCCCACTGCTGCCTCCCGTAGGAGTCTGGGCCGTGTCTCAGTCCCAGTGTGGCTGATCATCCTCTAAGACCAGCTAAGGATCGTCGCCTTGGTAGGCCTTTACCCCACCAACTAGCTAATCCTACGCGGGCCCATCCATAGGCGATAAATCTTTGGTCCGAAGACATCATCCGGTATTAGCAGTAATTTCTCACTGTTATTCCGAACCTAAGGGCAGGTTCCCACGCGTTACGCACCCGTGCGCCACTATCCCCGAAGGGATCGTTCGACTTGCATGTGTTAGGCATGCCGCCAGCGTTCGTTCTGAGCCAGGATCAAACTCTCAAGTTTGTGTCCCATTCAAAACAGCACAGGATATATCCTGCAAACTGACTTAAATGAATTCAAGGAGCCATTAGCTGCACTTAATTCAAACGTAATGGATACGTAAGGACAGTACAGGTAACGGCTTATTACTGGTATCCGGAGCCTTAAAACCCCCGGACCAGGCGCCGTCGCCCACATGTCCCTTCATCATAAAACAACAATGTCAAAGAACCCACCGACATAAATAACCGGACAACCATCACACCCCGACCGTAACCGAGGGAAATGGCTTCCGCTTATGTTGGCGACCACTGCAGGAGCAAAACCGGCCGAAGCCAACCGCCCCGCTGCGGTGACCGGGCATATATGGAGACACCCAGATTCGGTCAAGGACGTTTTATTGGCTTTTTTTGCAGGCACTTGAATCACGCTGTTTGATCGCGCTCTCACCCTCGGTGGAAGGCTGAACTGGCGCCTGCAATTATCCTGGTCGGAATGCCGCAACTGGCCCGCCGGATGCGCGAATTTCTCGCGGATTTTTGCAGGAATGGCTGATTCCCGCCGAATCACGACCAGAATCGGCAGCTGCAGCCCCCACGATGATCAGCGCAGGGCCATTACCCAGTGCCTTTGCGGCAATCGACAACAGGTCCAGCCGCGTAGCGATGATCCGTTCATCCGGCAGCGAGGCATTCTCTACCAGCGCAACCGGCGTATCGCCTGCAAGGCCATGGCCGATCAGGCTGCGCGCCAGACCGGCGCTGCTGGCCTTGCCCATGTAGATCGCCAGACTGGCTTGCGGGTCTGCCAGGGCTTGCCAATCCTCGTCCGCAACGTGCCCATCCTTGGTATGCGCAGTCACGAACACCAGCCGCCGCGCTTGTCCTCTCTGCGTCAGGGACAGGCCAAGGCTTGCTGCCGCCGCGCTGGCAGCGGTGACGCCGGGGCAGATCCGCACTGGGACACAGGCGGCGCGGCAACTCGCCAGTTCTTCGGTCATGCGGCCGAAGATCGCCGGATCGCCGCCCTTCAGCCTGACAACCTTTTCCCCCGCCAGAGCGGCATCGACGATCATCTGGCTGATGCTCGCCTGATCCTTCGAATGCCGGCCAGATCGCTTGCCCACGGAAACGGTGGCAACGTGCGGGGGGATCAGCGCCAATACGCCCGCCCCGACCAGCGCATCATGAAAGACCACGCTGGCGGCCTGAAGCAGACGCTCCGCCTTGCGGGTCAGCAAGTCCGGATCGCCCGGCCCTGCGCCGACCAGCCATACACTTCCGGGTTCGATCATGCTCATCAGGCAGGCTCCATCGCGCATTCGCGGGCAATCAGCCGGGCAATCAACGGACGGCACGATCCGCAATTGGTTCCGGCGCGGGTGCATTGGCCGATGGCGGCAACGGTGAGCGCACCGCCATGGACGGCTTCTGCGACCTGTCGTTCACCGACATCATGACACAGGCAAACTATGGGGCTACGATCAGGCTGCGCCACTGCGGGGCGCCCGGCGAGCAGTTCCATCGGCGTGGCATCGAGGGACGCAAACTGCCGCGCAATCCATCCTCTATCGGGCAAAGTGCCTGACCGGGTGATATGCAGCACAGCGGATAGCGCGCCGTCGGCACCCAGCACGGCGATACGGCGCATCCCGCGCATGAGGTCAGCCACTTCGCTGCGTTCGCCTAAGGGAAGCAAGGCTTCGAGATCGACTGCGCCCATGCCAGCAAGTTCGGTCAACCAGCCGCCTTCGATCCGCGCGCGGGACCAGTAGTGCGCTGCGGGCGCCACTGCATCGCGGGTAACGAGAAAACCGCGCCAATCGGGCAGCCACGGTGTGACCCGGACGGGCCCGTCCTTGAATGCTGGCTGGCCGGAATGGGGATCGGTTCGGGGCTGGATCAACCGCCCGGTGCGCCCGCCGCCGCTGTTGGCATCGGTGAAATGCATCGGCACGAACAGCTGCCCGCGCTGCTGATCGCCGGTTATGCACACGCGATAGAGCGAGGTTCCCTGAGGCGTGACGACACGCGCCAGCCCACCATCTGACAGCGCAGCCTCTGCTGCATCGGCGGGGTGGATTTCCAGCAACGGTTCGCGCCGGTGCTGCGACAGTTTGGCGCTGAGCCCCGTGCGGGTCATCGTGTGCCAGTGATCGCGATAGCGCCCGGTGTTGAGCCGGAAGGGGAAGTCAGCATCGATCACCCGTTGCGGCGCAACGACCGCGACCAGCCTGCCCTTGCCCGAAGGGGTCGGGAAACGCGCGGCGAGCGGGTGGTCCCCGCCCCACTGGAACGGCTCCATCGCATCGTACCGGGCAGCGGTGCTGCTGGCCCAGTCGGTCAGGTCGAGCACCTTGCCATGGCTTTGCGCCAAGGCCGTCATCGCCGCATATTCGCGGAAGATATCCGCGGGCCCGCCATAGGTGAACTGATCGGAATGGCCGAGGCGATGGGCAACATCGCGCAGGATGTGCCAGTCAGCGCGCGCTTCCCCAGCCGGTGCCAGCACCGCACGCTGGCGGCTGATGCGGCGTTCGGAATTGGTCACCGTCCCGTCCTTTTCCGCCCAACCGAGCGCGGGCAGGCGGATGTGCGCATGGTGCGCGGTGTCGGTATCCGCGATCACTTCGGAAACAACCACCGTGGGGCAGCGGGCCAAGGCTTCCCGCACGAAACCGGCATCAGGCATCGAAACGGCGGGGTTGGTCGCCATCACCCACAAGAACTTGATCCGCCCGTCGTGAATGGCGCGGAACATGTCGACCGCCTTCAGCCCCTGCCTGCCACACAGGTTGGGCGCCTGCCAGAACTGCGCGACATCAGCCCGTTCCTCGTCCGAAAAGCCGAGATGGCAGGCCAGCGTGGTGGCCAGCCCGCCCACTTCGCGGCCACCCATCGCATTGGGCTGGCCGGTGATGCTGAACGGCCCCGCCCCGGTACGGTTGATGCGCCCGGTGGCAAGATGCAGGTTGATGATCGCGCTGCCCTTGTCGGTTCCGCTGGCGGACTGATTGGCCCCTTGGCTGAACAGGGTCACCATGCGCGGATGGGCAGCGACCAGATCGGCCAGCTCGCGGAAGGTTTCGGGGTGGAGGCCGTCCGGTGAGCTCGCGACTGTGGACGGCCCCCCCCCCTTGCCCGGCCGATGCAACGGCGAGGCAATCCCGTCCCAGAAATCCGCAGGCACTTCGCAGTGCTGTTGCAGGTACGTTTCGTCGACCAGACCGCGCTGCCGCATTTCGGCGAGCAACGCGTTGAACAGCGCCACGTCGCCATCGGGCGCAATCGCCACGTGCAGATCGGCCCCGGCGGCGGTTTCGGTGCGGCGCGGGTCGATCACCACCACCTTGGTGCCGCGCTGTTCGCGGGCGCGTTCGATCCGCTGCCAGATTACCGGGTGGCACCAGGCGGTGTTGGAACCGACCAGCAGGATAAGGTCCGCGGCGTCCAGATCGTCATAGGAACAAGGCACCACGTCTTCGCCAAAGGCCCGGGTGTGCGCGGCCACCGCGCTGGCCATGCACAGGCGCGAATTGGTGTCGACGTTGCCGGTTCCGATGAAGCCCTTGGCCAGCTTATTGGCGACGTAATAGTCTTCGGTCAGCAACTGGCCGGACAGATAGAACGCCACGCTGTCCGGCCCGTGCCGGGCGACGGTATCGCACAAACGGGCGGCCACTTCGTCCAGCGCCGCATCCCAGCTGGCCTCTGCGTCGCCAATCATCGGATGCAGCAGACGGCCCTCCAGTCCGACCGTTTCGCCCAGCCAAGTGCCCTTGGAACACAGGCTGCCCATGTTGGCCGGGTGGGCAGGATCGCCGCTGATCCGCAGTTCGCGCCCGCCCAGCGGGGTCGCCTCGATCCCGCAGCCGACGCCGCAATAGGCGCAGGTGGTGCGGATCGCCTTCACGCTGCCTGCCGCCCCGATACTGAGCCCAGTACCGCTTCGCGCAGCAGATATATCCGACCGCAATCGACCTTAACCGGGATGGTGGGCGTGCAGCCCTTGTCATCACCCAACGCCTCGCCCGAACGCAGCGAGATCTTCCAGCTGTGCAGCGGGCAGGTCACGCTGTCTCCGTGGACGATGCCCTGGCTCAGCGGGCCCTGCTTGTGCGGACACTGGTTGACCAGCGCATAGACCTGACCACCCATCGTATGGAAAATCGCCAGTTCCTGCCCGCCTTCAACCGGCATGGTGCGGGCCATGCCCGGTTCGATCTGGCTGACCGGGCCGATATCGAGCCATTTTGCCTGCATCACGCGTGCTCCGTCTGGGGATGGGGGATGATGGTGCCGATGTGGCGGTGCAGATCGCGCCGTTCGCCCGCGACCCGCTTGGCCCACGGATCGTCCTGCATGAACTGCTGGGAATGGCGGAACCGTGCCGCCAGCTGCGGAACCGTATGTGGATCATCCAGCAGGGCGGAACGCAGCCAGTCGATGCCCTTGCGTTCGATCCACGGGGCGGTGCGTTCCAGATAGTGCGCGTCTTCGCGGTACAGCTGGATGAAGGCGGCGCAGTGATCCATCGCCTCCGCTTCGGTGGCGACCTTGCACAGAAGGTCGGTGCCGCGCAGCTTGATGCCGCCGTTTCCGCCGACGTGCAGTTCGTATCCGCTGTCGACGCAGATCACGCCGAAGTCCTTGATCGTCGCTTCCGCGCAGTTGCGAGGGCAACCGCTGACGGCGATCTTGAACTTGTGCGGCATCCAGCTGCCCCAGGTCATCCGTTCCAGCTTCACGCCGAGGCCGGTGGAATCCTGCGTGCCGAAGCGGCACCATTCGCTGCCAACACAGGTTTTAACCGTCCGCAGCGATTTGCCGTAAGCGTGACCGCTGACCATCCCGGCGGCGTTCAGATCCGCCCACACGGCGGGCAGGTCTTCCTTTTTGATGCCGAAGATATCCAGCCGCTGGCCGCCGGTCACCTTGACCATGGGCGCATCGTACTTCTCCACCACGTCGGCAATTGCGCGCAATTCCCGTGGGTTGGTCAGCCCGCCCCACATCCTGGGGACGACCGAATAGGTGCCGTCCTTCTGAATGTTGGCGTGCAGCCGTTCGTTGACATAGCGGCTTTTCTGATCGTCCTCGTACTCTCCGGGCCAAGCACACAGCAGGTAGTAATTGAGCGCCGGGCGGCACGAGGCGCAGCCATCGGGCGTGGTCCAGTGCAGTTCCTGCATCACCTGCGGCATCGCCTTCAGGCCTTTTTCCACGATCAGGCGGCGGGCGTCGTCGTGGGTGAAGCTGGTGCATTTGCACATCGACGCCGGGCCGGCCTGGACTTCTGCCCCCAGCGTCACCGCCAGCAGGCTTTCGACCAGCCCGGTGCAGCTGCCGCAGCTGGCCGAAGCCTTGCACTGCGACCGCACTGCATCGAGACTGCAAGCCCCTTGCAAGATGGTGGCGACGACCGTGCCTTTGGTAACGCCATTGCAGCCGCAGATTTCTGCATCGTCGGAAAGAGCGGCAACGGCGGAATTAGGGTCCGAACAGACACCCCCGGCGGCAAAGGCCTGGCCAAAGATCAGGGCTTCGCGGATGTCGGATATGTCCTCGCCCTTCTTCAGCAGGTCGAAATACCAGCTGCCATCGGCGGTATCGCCATAAAGGACCGCGCCGATCAGGCGGTCATCCTTGACGATCACGCGCTTGTAGATGCCGCGCGCCGCATCGCGCATGACGATGTCTTCCGCGCCATCCCCGCCGGAGAAGTCTCCTGCTGAAAACACGTCGATCCCGGAAACCTTGAGCTTGGTCGAGGTTACCGATCCGCCATAACCACTGGGCGTGCCGGTGGCGTGATCGGCCAAGGCGCGGCACATGTCCCACAGAGGCGCGACCAGGCCATAGCAGGCGCCGCGATGCTGCACGCATTCGCCAACCGCCAGAACATCGGGGTCGGACGTGACCATGTGGTCATCAACCACGATGCCGCGTTCCACTTCCAGCCCGGCCATGCGGGCGAGCATGGTGGCGGGGCGGATGCCCACGGCCATCACCACGATATCGGCGGGGATCGTTCGCCCGTCCTTCAGCAGCACCCCGCCGACGTGGCCATCACGCTCCACGATTTCGGCGGTGTCCGCGCCGGTCAGGATAACCTGTCCGCGCCGTTCCAGTTCGGCCTTGAGCAACCACCCGGCGGCTTCGTCGAGCTGGCGTTCCATCAGCGTGGGCATCAGGTGGATGACAGTGACCTTCATGCCCCGCAGGCTGAGGCCATGCGCCGCTTCCAGCCCCAACAGGCCACCGCCGATCACCACCGCATCGCCGCCCCGGTCCGCTGCGGCGAGCATCTTGTCGACATCGTCCAGATCGCGGAACGTCACCACGCCCGGCAAGTCCTTGCCCGGCACGGGGATGATGAACGGGTCGGACCCGGTGGCGATCAGCAGCTGATCGTAAGGTTCCACCCGGCCCGACCGGGCGACCACTTCCTTTGCCTCGCGGTTGATCGACACCACCGGATCGCCGCTGACCAGCGTGATGCCGTTGTCGGCATACCATTCAGGCGTGTTGATGACGATTTCATCAAAGGTCTTTTCGCCGGCCAGCACCGGGGAAAGCATGATGCGGTTGTAGTTCACCCGCGGTTCCGCGCCGAAGATGGTGATCGAAAAGCGGGCCGCATCACGCGCCAGCACTTCTTCCACCGCGCGGCAGCCCGCCATGCCATTGCCGATCACGACCAGCCGCTGCGTCCGTCCGTCCGGGCCGCCTGTCGCTTCGGGGAATTTCATCGGTGCGTTCACCTGTCACTCCGGCCAAATGCGCACGCAAAAAAGCCGCCAGGTCACGCCCCGAAAGGCAGACTTGGCGGCACCGTTGCCACGCGTTGTTGAAACCAGCGGATTGCCCTGTTGCCGCCCGTCAGTGGGCGAAGGCGATTCCGCTTTCGCATCTGTTCTAACCCCAAACCGGCAACGGCGGCAACAGGCAATTTTGCAGTGCAGCAAAAGTCGGTGCGATGAGCTCCCCTCCCGTTTACGGGAGGGGCTGGGGGTGGGACTTGTCACAACTGGGCGCCTTGTTGCACACGCCCACCCCTAACCCCTCCCGCAAGCGGGAGGGGAATGGTCAGAATCCGTATTCAGCCTGCAACCAAACCTTGCTGGTATCGCTGCCGAAAGCCGCCGCATCATAGCGCGCATATTTCGCCATTAGCGCCACCTGCCCCAGCTTGAAGCCCACCGATGCATCCCATTCATCGCCATAGGTCTGCGATCCGAAATCGCTTTCGAAATGGTGATAGGCGGCTGCCAGCGTCAATCCGGGCACGGGTGGTTTGGGCACGGCATATCCGGCCTTCAGGTAAAAGTCCTGCAAGCCGGCGGCAGGCGTGGTGAGGAACAGATCGGCCCAGCCGTTGAAGGCGTGCAGGGTCGCCAGCGGGGTCTGGAACGCCGCCACACCCCCATCGCTGCCCAGCAGTTCATACCCCGCCCCGGCGCTGAACCCCTTGTGCGCCGCGTTAAGTTCCAGATTGGCGTAATCGGCACGATATTGAGTGGGGTTGGCCCCGCGATCGGCTTGGCTGGCATAGCTGGCCAGCACGGTCAGCTTGGCCGGGCCAATCGGGAACGCCCGCTGCGCCAGCAGGCCGAAGCTCTGGCTGGAAAACGCCGTGCGGGTGTCATAATCCACCAGATAGGCAAAGGCGCTGATATCCGCGCCCGCCACTTTTGCCGCCGCATTCATCAGCACCAGATCGCCGTCGAAATGCTGGTTGGGGCTGTCCTTGCCGAACACCGTGCGCTGCGAGGTGGAATAGACCAAGTCCGCCTTCACCCCTGCCACCTTGGTTTGCAGCCGCAGCGCATCGAACGTCTGTTCGTTCTGCCGCCAGCCGACCGCGCCGACAAACCGCTGGTTGTCGAAATTTATCCGCTGCCGGCCGAAGGTGAAGCCGGTACCCTTGTTCATCCACGAAACCTGCGCCCGGTTCAGTTCCAGATTATCCGGGTCGGCCACCACCGGGTAAGGCTCCACCCCGTTGCCGGGAATGGTATCGTTGAAGTGATCGGCAAGCGACATGGTCCCTTCCCCTTCGGCCAGCACCGCCCAGTTGCCGCTTTTCAGTTCCGCACCCAGCCGCCCGCGCAGGATGACGGCATCGGCACTGGCAGGAAGGCTGGCCTGATCGACCATTTCATACCGCAGGCGGGCATTGGCCATGATGTCCAGCACCAGATCGTCCGCCAGCGGAATGGGATCGCCCGCCTTGGCCATCGCCGGTGAAGCGAATGCCGCAACGCTGGCCGCGCAAAGCAGTGATGTGATTGTCTTCATGGACGCACCTTTCCTGTCCGGGGCCGCGCGCATTGCACGGCCCACCCCCTTGGTTGACGAAGTGGCTGAGCGGGTCAGGCGCCGTTGCCTGCCCCTTTTGAAGTGGCGATCAGGCCGCCTTGATGGCCGGCCCGTGATCGTATTGGGCAAGGAAGTGCAGCACTTCCTGCCGGTATTCATAGAAGCGCGGATGATCGAGCAGCGCCTTGCGATCACGCGGGCGCGGCAGGTCTACCTTCAGTACCTTGCCGATGGTGGCGTTGGGGCCGTTGGTCATCATCACCACCCGGTCTGCCAGCAGGATTGCCTCGTCCACGTCATGCGTCACCATGATCGCGGTCACCTTGGTGCGGTTCCAGACTTCCACTAGCACATCCTGCAAGTCCCACCGGGTCAGGCTGTCGAGCATCCCGAAAGGTTCATCCAGCAGCAGCAGACGTGGCGACAGGGCAAAGGCGCGGGCAATGCCCACGCGCTGGCGCATCCCGTTGGACATTTCCGCCGCCATCTTGTCCTTCGCATCAGCGAGGCCGACGCGGTCGAGGTAGTATTCGGCAATGTCGCGCCGTTCACCGCGCGTGGCGTGGGGGTAAACGCGTTCCACCCCCAGCATCACGTTCTGCCGCGCGGTCAACCACGGCATCAGGCTGGGGGACTGGAACACCACCGCCTTGTCCGGCCCGGCGGCGCTGATTTCGCGATTGTCTAGGACGATACCGCCCTTGCTGATTTCGTTGAGGCCAGCAGCCATGGTCAGCACGGTGCTTTTGCCGCAACCGGAATGGCCGATCAGCGAAATGAATTCGCCCTTGTCCATCAGCAGGTTGAAATCTTCCACCACCGTCAGCGGCCCCTTGGGCGTGGGGTAGATCTTGTTCAGCTTGTAGAATTCCAGATACCGCGTGGTCACCGCGCTGCGCCCGGCATCGGTATAGGCCTGCGGCAAAGGCGCCAGATCCAGCGGCGCGACCGCCGGCAGGTTTATGGCGCTGCCGGCCGCGCTGGCCGTGCCTTCGTTCAGCAGGGCAAGGCACGATACGATGATCCGCCGCTGTTCCTGAAACTGCGGATCGTCGTTCATCGCTTCGCGTTCACGCGGGCGTGGCAGGTCGACGGTGAACAGCTGCCCTATCCGTGCGGCCGGGGCCGGTGTCAGCACTGCCACCCGGTCCGCCAGCAGCAGGGCTTCGTCCACGTCATTGGTGACAAGGATGATCGTGCGCCGTTCTTCCTTGCGGATGCGTTCGATCTCGCCCTGCAATTTCGCGCGGGTCAGCGCGTCCAGTGCCGAAAGCGGTTCGTCCAGCAGCAGGATTTCGGGTTCCATCGCCAGCGCGCGGGCCACCGATACACGCTGCCGCATCCCGCCCGAAAGCTGGGCCGGCTTGCGATCCATCGCGTGGGCAAGGCCGACCAGTTCGATCTTCTGCCGCACCAGTTCCGCGCGCTCGGCCTTGCTGCGATCCTTGTGGACCGCGTCCACCGCCAGCGCGACGTTCTGCTGCACGGTCAGCCACGGGAACAGCGAATAGGACTGGAACACCAGCCCCCGGTCGCGCCCCGGCCCGTCGATGGCGGCGCCTTTCAGCATCATCTGCCCGGCATCCGGCTTCACCAGCCCGGCGATACAGTTGATCAGCGTGGTCTTGCCCGCCCCGGAAAAGCCCAGGATGGCGATGAATTCGCCTTCCCGCACATCCAGATCGATGCCGCCGAGCACTTCGGTGATGGCGCCGCTGGCGCCGGTGTAGTTCTTGCGAACGCCCTTAAGGGACAGGATTGGCTGCTGGTTCATGGTCACACCCGGTTGCGGCTGGCGAGGGATTGCAGGGCCATCATGATGCGATCGAGCGCGAAGCCGATCAGGCCGATCACCACCACCGCCGCCATGATGCGCGACAGCGACTTTTCATTGCCGTTCTGGAATTCGTCCCATACGAATTTGCCGAGGCCGGGGTTCTGCGCGAGCATTTCGGCCGCGATCAGCACCATCCAGCCGGTGCCCAGCGACAGGCGCATCCCGGTGAAGATATAAGGCAGCGACGAAGGCAGGACGAGGCGGGTCAGCTTGGCAAACCAGCCCAGCCGCAGCACCCGGCCCACGTTCAGCAGGTCCTTGTCGATGCTGGCCGTGCCGATGGCGGTGTTGATCAGCGTGGGCCACAGCGAACACAGCATCACCACCACCGCGGAAATGACGAAGCTCTTGGCCATGAAGCCATCGTCGCCGCTGGCCATG
>JBDLVD010000054.1:0-11238 GCA_039804965.1 Pseudomonadota bacterium | reverse complement strand
CTATCACGAGGCGGGCCATGCGATCGTGGCGATCCACGAACCGGCGAGCGACCCGATCCACAAGGCCACCATCATCCCGCGCGGGCGTGCGCTGGGCATGGTGATGCGCCTGCCGGAACGTGACAGTTATTCGTACCATCGCGACAAGATGCACGCCAACCTGTCGGTCAGCATGGGTGGCCGTGTGGCGGAAGAAATCATCTTCGGCCACGACAAGGTCAGTTCGGGCGCTTCGTCGGACATCCAGTATGCCACCGGCCTTGCCCGCAACATGGTGACCAAATGGGGCATGTCGGACAAGCTGGGGCCGTTGCAGTACGAAGAAACGCAGGAAGGCTATCTCGGTTACGGCGGATCGCAGCGGACGATGAATTCGGGCGATACCAACAAGCTGATCGACGCCGAAATCCGCGATCTGGTGGAAGGCGCGCACAAGCGGGCGACCGAACTGCTGACCGAGCACAAGGACCAGCTGCACCTGCTGGCGCAGGCAATGCTGGAGTATGAAACGCTGAATGGCGAAGAAATCCGCCAGCTGATCGATGAAGGCAAGATCGATCGCCCGGATCGTCCCGCCACCAGCACCGTGCGCCCGGTGGCAGGATCGAGCATCCCCAAGGCCGGCAAGCGGCTGGGCGGGGGCACGGCACCGCAAGGCGCCTGATTGCCAACCCGCAGCGCGGGTGACGAGGCGTATCGGCGTGGGGTTCAGCCCTGCGCCGTTGCCTACATCGCCGCCTTGCTGCCCGACAGCCGGTCGAACCAGATCTTGCGGAAGGCCAGCGTCGGCGCATCGGTGCGGACGGATTTTTCCTGCCCGGCCGGCGGCACTTCAAGCGGGCTTGAGCTTTCCAGAATGTGCTGATCTTCCAGCGCGATGCGGCGGTTGCTCCACCGGAACAGCGGATCGAACAGCCGCGATCGCGCGAAGTTGCGGATGGTGATGATGGTCAGCCGGGTGTGCTGTGCATCTTCGGGGTGGCAGATGGCGATCATGCGGAACACCCGCCCGGGCGGATCGATGAACAGTTCCATTGCATTGGGGAAACGGTAATCCAGCCGCGAATCCCGATCCTTGCCTTCAACCCGGTTGGCGATGGTCGCGCCATAAGGCTGCGGTGTCCACGTCAGGTCCATGCGTTTGTGAACCATGCCGCGCAATCCGCGCCCGATGCTGCCCTTGTGCACGAACGGCAGGTGCGGGGAATCGAGCATGTTTTCCATCGCCCGCGTCCAGTGCACCCGCCAGCGGGCGGACTGGCTGCACAGCACCACGTCATCGCGCAGCAGCGTTTCCGATGGCACAGGTTCGTCCACTGGGTCTGGCCCGGTATGCAGCCACACCAGTCCGCCAGCCTCGCGCACGGGCAGAGCGGTGGCGCCCAGCGTGTCGTGCTTGGCATCGGGGTTCCATGGAACGAAGCAGTTGCGCCCCTGCCCATCGAACTGCCAGCCGTGGAACGGGCATTCCAGCCGGCCATCGGCCAGCTTGCCGAGCGACAGGGCAACGCCGCGATGCGGGCAGCGATCGATCAGGGCGGCCATGCGCCCGGCATCATCGCGGAACAGCACCACCTTTTCGCCCGCCAGCGTCAGCGGGTAGAGCTGACCCGCCCTGAAATCCCGCACGAGGCCGACGATGGCCCAGACATTGGCAAACCCTTCGAACATCACGCTGCTCCCCCGCCGGGGACAATAGCGCAACCGGAAGGTGGTGCAAATTACGCCAGATTTACTGGACCGGAGTTACTGGTTCAGCTTGCGTTCGATCGCGGTCCACACTTGCCCGAAAGCGCGCGCGGCTGGGGATGTGGGGGCGAAAGCGCCGACCGGCAGGCACCGCACCGCGCATTGTTCCACCGCGCTGGCCAGCGGGATCACCGGCCAGTCCGGATGTTCGGCCATCGCTGCGCGATGCAGGGCGCGGCGGCCATCCACCATCGACAGCACCGGCAGGATCGGGGGGTGTTCCTTGGCATGGCGGCGGATTTCCTGCGTCACCTGTTCGAAAGCGCGGGATGACAGTGGGCTGGGCGGGATCGGCACGATCACGCACGTTGCGGCACGGATCACCTGTGCGCTGATTTCGTTCAGCACCGGCGGGCAATCGAGTATGATCCGTTCATACCGGCGCGCCAGTTCCCCCGCCAGCTTGGCCAACCGCCGTTTCTTGCCCAGCCGGGTCAGCAGGCTGTCCAGATCGCGCAGCGATTCATCGGCGGGCAGCAGGTCAAGCTTGGCGAAACTGCTCTTGCGGATCAGCGCATCGGGATCGGCATCGCGGGAAAAGATGCTTTCGGCTGAATGGCGCGCGCGCGGTTCCACGCCATACAGAAATCCCGCGCCGCCCGCGGCATCCAGATCCCACAACAGCGTGCGGCGGCAGGATATGGTTGCGGAACACCATGCCAGATTGGCGGCGATGGTGGTTTTGCCGACCCCGCCCTTGACGCTGTAGACCGCAATCACTGCCACTTGCCGGCCCTTCCCTCGATGCCCGCGGCGATGATTCGGCGGAAGACAGGGGGAAAGCAAGGGAGTGGCGGCATTGTCACATGGAGGACATGGATTACCTCGAATGCGCCCCGCATGGTGGGCGGGCCATGCAAAAAGGCCGCACCTTGCGGCGCGGCCTTTGTAACTTGCAGGCGATGGCTGGCAGATCAGCCGTCGTAATCGCCGCCCATCGAGCTGGAACGGGCCGGAGCCGCGGCCGACAGGCGCATGGCTTCTGCCGACTGGCTGAGCGAACCGATTTCATCCGCTTCATCGTCTTCATCGGGCAGCACGCGCTGCAACGACTGGACCAGGCTTTCCTGCAGCAGCTTGGGACGGATCGTGGAATCCGCGATTTCGCGTAGGGCCACCACGGGGTTCTTGTCCCGGTCACGATCGACGGTCAGTTCCGCGCCGCCGGAAATTTCGCGGGCGCGCTGTCCGGCCAGCAGGACCAGATCGAAACGGTTGGGGATCTTGTCGACGCAATCTTCGACGGTAACGCGCGCCATGGGGCACTCCGTAAAAAGCGGGTATTCCGGGAAAGGCTGGCAGTTAGGGGGCAGGGGCCGCAGAGTCAAGGTTTCCACAGGGCCTGCGCCTGCTAGGGTATCGCCATGGGCGCGCCCGCAACACCTTCTGCCCCCGATGGACAAGCTGCTGGGCCAGCAGTTGCCGCGTTTCGCGATCCGGCGCCCTTTTCAATCGAAGCGCAGGGGCATGCGCTGTCTTTCCACCCTGACGGGCCGGGGCGGCTGCGCGCCTTGCTGGCGCTGATCGACGGGGCGCAGCATTCGATGCGGATGGCGTTCTACATCTACGCCGCCGATGCCAGCGGGCGGCAGGTGCGCGATGCGCTGGTGGCGGCGGCGCGGCGCGGGGTGGCGGTGACGGTGGTGCTGGACGGGTTCGGCGCCACGGCGGGGGAACAGTTCTTCGCCCCGCTGATCGCCGCCGGGGGCTGCTTCTGTTGTTTCCAGCCGCGCTGGAACGTGCGGTACCTGATCCGCAACCACCAGAAGATCGCGGTGGCCGATGAAACCCGCGCGATGCTGGGCGGGTTCAACGTGGCGGACGATTATTTCGCCCCGTCAGCAGATCCGCGCGGCTGGACCGATCTGGCCTTCACGGTGGAAGGGCCGGTGGTCGGGCGGATCACCGGGTGGTTCGATGCGCTGGCGCGCTGGTCACGCAACCCGCACGCGCGGTTCCGGGCGATCCGCAAGCTGGTGCGCGAATGGGCGGTGGGGCCGGGGCCGGTGCAACTGCTGATCGGCGGGCCGACCACCGGCCTGTCCAGCTGGGCGCGCCACGTCAGTCAGGATCTGCGGCAGGCACACCGGCTGGACATGATGATGGCCTATTTTTCGCCTCCGCCACGGTTGCAGAAACACATCCGCACGATCGCCCGCACCGGATCGGCGCGGCTGGTGATGCCGGCGTTGTCGGACAATGCGGCCACTGTCGGTGCGGCGCGGGCGCTCTATGCCCGGTTGCTGGATGCCGGCGCGCAGGTGTGGGAATTCGAAGCGGCGAAAATGCACACCAAGCTGATCGTGCTGGATGACCGGACCTATATCGGCAGCGCCAATTTCGACATGCGCAGCCTCTATCTCAATCTGGAGATCGTGCTGTGCATCCGTGATGCCGCGCTGGCGGACAGGATGCGCGCGCTGATCGGGGAATACCTGCCCGCCTGCACTCCGATCACGCCGGCCTTGCACCATGCGCGGCGCGGGTGGTGGAACCGGCTGCGCTGGCGGGCCAGCTGGTTTCTGGTTTCGGTGGTGGATTACACCGTCAGCAGGCGGCTCAATCTCGGCCTGTAACCGGGGACTGTAACAGGAGACTGTAACCGGGGATTTTAACCGATCAGTCGTCCCAGTTGCTGGTGCCGTATTCGCCTTCGGCCAGATCGCTGAAGCGGGTGATGCGGGCTTCGAACTTCAGCCGCACCTTGCCGGTGGAACCGTGGCGCTGCTTCGCCACGATCAGTTCGGCCAGGCCATAGACCTTTTCCATTTCCGCAGCCCATGCGGCGTGGGCTTCGTGCGTCTTGGCATCGTCGCTTTCCACCGGGCGCTTGGGTTCGCGCGACTGGATGTAGTAATCTTCGCGGAAGATGAACCACACCATGTCGGCGTCCTGTTCGATCGATCCGGATTCGCGCAGGTCGGACAGCATCGGCCGCTTGTCGTCACGCTGTTCCACCGCGCGGGACAGCTGCGACAGGGCGATCACCGGCACCTGCAATTCCTTGGCCAGCGTTTTGAGGCCACGGCTGATTTCGGAAATTTCGTTCACGCGGTTGTCGGTGGCGCGGCCGCTGCCTTGCAGCAGCTGCAGGTAATCGACCACGATCATGCCGATATCGTGCCGCCGCTTCAGCCGCCGGGCGCGGGTGCGCAGCGCGCCAATGGTCAGCGCCGGGGTGTCGTCGATATACAACGGCAGTTCCGCCAGCCGCTGGCTGGCATAGCTGAGCTGCTGGAAATCATCGCGGCTGATCTTGCCCATGCGCAGGGCTTCGCTGGGGATGCCGGCGGCTTCGGCCAGAATACGCGTGGCCAGCTGATCGCTCGACATTTCGAGGCTGAACAGCGCCACCGGCGCACCCACGGTCTTTTCGATCCCGTCGGCCTTGTCGCGCAGCCAGCGGTCGGCGCAGTTGAAGGCGATGTTGGTGGCAAGCGAGCTTTTGCCCATGCCCGGACGGCCCGCCAGAATGATCAGATCGGAATCGTGCAGGCCGCCGATCTTTTCGTTGATGCTGGTAAGCCCGGTGGTCTTGCCGGAGATGTGGCCACCGGAATTGATCGCCATTTCGATCATTTCCAGCGCCTTGCCGGTTGCCCCGCGGAAACTTTCCGCTTCGCGTGAACCGGCGGCGCCTTCGGCCACTTCGTACAGCCGCGCTTCGGCCCGTTCGATCTGCCGCTGCGGTTCGACTTCGTCCGACGTGTCGAGCGCGCCTTCCACCAGATCGCGGCCCACCTTCACCAGTTGCCGCAGCAAGGCGAGGTCATAGATCTGCTGCGCCAGTTCACGCGGGGCCAGCAGGCCCTGCCCATCGGCGGTAAGGCGCGCGAGATAGGCGGTGCCGCCCAGTTCCTGCATCGCCGGATCGGTTTCGAAATAGGGCTTCAGCGTAACCGGCGTGACCACCATCTGCCGGTCCACCAGCATGGTCACACGTTCATAGATGCGGCCGTGCAGCGGTTCGAAGAAGTGATCCGCCTTCAGCGTGATCGGCAGTTCTTCCAGCACGCGGTTGTCGATCAGGATGGCGCCGATGAACGCGGCTTCCGCTTCAAGGTTGGCGGGCAGCGCACGGCCAAGACCGGGCACCACCCCATTGGCGACTTCGCCCGTTCCGTTACCCATTTCCGGGCGCACCATCAGTTCCTGTTCGGCCATGCGCGCCTGATGCGCTTGCCGAGCGGGGGCTGCAAGACGGTGCACGCAGATTGGGGCGGCGCACCCCTGTGGAAAGCGGGGATGAACCGGCCACCGCCCGCGAAAAGCGCGTTATTTGCGAAAGCGCGCCCGCTCTGCGAAAGCGGTGGTTCCGATGACCGATCCGCTGCCCCCCGGCCACTTGCCCCCCGATGGCACCACCAATCGCATTGCTGCGATCGAACTGGATGAAGCGACCATCCTGTGGCGCAATCCGGACGTGGAGCAGGAACGCGAAGTGGCCTTGCGCGATCTGGTGGAAGAAAACAGCTTTGCCCCGCTGCGCGCGCTGGAACGCGGGCACAATGGCCCATGGTCGCTGCGGCTGGCGGTGGTCGAAGGGCGGCTGGCGATCGGCATCACCGATGCGGACGGGCGGGATGCCGGCACCATCGGGCTGGGGCTGACCCGGTTCCGCCGGGTGGTGCGTGAATATTTCGCGATCTGCGATTCGTACTACAAGGTGCTGCGCAAGGCATCGGCGCAGGAAATCGAAACGGTCGACATGGCCCGGCGCGCCATTCACGATCGAGCCACCCGGCATCTGCTGGAAGTGCTGGAAGACAAGGTGGCCTGCGATGTCGCCACTGCACGGCGGCTCTTTACGCTGATCTGCGTACTCCATATCAGGGCCTGAGGGACGGCGGGGTTTAAGAACGGCATGGGACGCAAGCAGGCATTTTCCTGGCGACGGCGCATTGCTGCGTTCGCCCTCCTGCTGGTGCTGGTGGGCGGGGCCGCTGCGTGGTGGCAGGGCCAGCACTGGGCGCCTGCGATCAAGGCTTACCCATCGCAAGGGGCGCTGATCGGCGCGGCAGACGATGGCGTGGATTTCAAGGCGCTGAAGGCCATTGGCGCGCGGTTCGTCTATCTGGAAGCCAGCGCGGGCGCCGTGGGGCGCGATCCGGCCTTTGCGCACAATCTGGAAGCGGTGCAGGGCAGCGGCCTGCGTTACGGCGCGGTGCATGAATATGATCCGTGCATCCCGGCGGAAAAGCAGGCGGCCAATTTCGTCACCATCGTGCCGCGCGATGCGGCGCTGCTGCCGCCCGCCATCGCGCTGGACAAGCTGGCGGTCGATTGTGCCGATGCAGTGAGCGAGGAAGCGGTCGAAAGCGAACTGACCACGTTCCTCAATCAGGTGGAAAGCCATGTGGGCCAGTCGGCGGTGCTGAAGATTTCACCTGCGTTCGAGGAACATTATCGCATATCCCGCCGCATGGAACGCAACCTGTGGCTGGAACGCAATTGGATGGAGCCTGAATATGCCGGGCGGCCGTGGACCTTGTGGACGGCCAATTCCGCGCTTCGCACCGAAGCGGCGCCGTTGCCGCTGCGCTGGGTGGTGTTGCAGCAATGACCGATCCCGCCGCAGCAGCCGGGCAGGCGCAGCTGATTGCCGCTGCCCGTGCCGCCGTGGCGGCGGCCTATGCCCCTTATTCCCGTTTTCAGGTGGGCGCGGCATTGCAATTTGCCGATGGCACCGTGACCAGCGGCAGCAATGTCGAAAACGCCAGCTATGGCCTGTCGCTGTGTGCCGAAACGGTGGCCGTGGCCAAGGCTCTGGCCGATGGCCACCGGGGCGGGCTGGTGGCGGTGGCCGTGGCTTCCAGCGGGCCGGACATGGTCACCCCGTGCGGGCGCTGCCGGCAGGTGCTGCACGAACTGGCCAGCCTTGGCGGCACCGATCCGCTGATCTGGTGCTGCGGCCCTGACGAGGTGCGCGAACTGCGGCTGTCCGAACTGTTGCCGCACGCGTTTGGCCCAGCCAATCTGAACCCGTAAATCGCCCTGCCGGGCAAGTCGGATCAGGCGAAAAAGCGGGCGATGATATCTGCCGCCGGGCGCGTGGGGCGGCGGGTCTGCGCATCCATGCAGCACCAGCTCGATTGCACTTCCACCAGCACCTCTTCCCCGCGGCGGATCAGGGTTTCGTAAAACACCCGCGCGCCCTGCACCCGGTGCAGGATCACCTGCGCCACCACGCTGTCGCCCAGAAAGGTCGGGCGGCGATAGGTGATTTCATGCTTCAGCGCGACCCACAGGTGCCGCGCCACCGCCTCTGCCGGGGCGAACCGCTGCCAGTGGGCGATCACCGCATCCTGCACCCACGTCAGGTAACTGGCGTTGTTGACGTGGCCCATGAAATCGATGTCAGCCGGGCCGACCGCGATGGGGTGGTGGAAGGGGTGCGGGCTACTCACATCAATGTAAGTAACATCAATCGAGCCATTCCGCAAGGGAGGCAAGGCAATCGCGGGCCAGCAGTTTGCTGCGTTCCGGGCTCCACCCCTGCACCGGATCGGGCAGGTCGTCATGGTCCTTGAACGGCATTTCCAGCGTCATCGCGCAGGCGCCGAACCGCTGCGCGATCTGGTTGGTGCACATCGTCAGGTTGGCCTTGCCCGGCGCGGCGGTGCCATAGCCAAGCCGCGTCTGGAAATCGGGGCTGCGCCGGTCGAGGATGGCCTTGAAGCGGTTGTATTGTGCCCCCAGCGCATCGGTCCAGCCGGGGATGCCTTCGAACCCGGCCATGAAATTGGCGGCAATCGCTTCGTCCCCATGCACGTCCATGCAGAACCGCACGCCGGTGGCATCCATCGCGTTGCGGATTGCCAGCACTTCGGGGCTGCGCTCCGCCGTGGGATCAGCCCATTCGCGGTTGAGGTTGGCGCCGACGGCATTGGTCCGCAAATGGCCGCGGAACGATCCGTCCGGGTTGCAATTGGGCACCACGTGGAAGGTGCAGCGCGCGCGCAGCAGGCGGGCGACCGGGTCTGCCGGATCGCACAGTGCCTCCAGCGCGCCTTCCATCCACCATTCGGCCATCGATTCGCCCGGATGCTGGCGGGCGATCAGCCATACGGGCAGGGGCCCTTCGCCCAGTTGCAGGCAATCGATCGGGCGGCCTTCGATGCTCTGCCCAAGGCGGCGCAGTGTCACCCCGTCGCTGGCGGCGGCTTCGGCCACCAGATCGTGGTGCCGTTCCTGCGAATAGGGTGCGAAATAGGCGAACCACGCCACGTCCGATGCCAATGTGTGGCGGATGGTCAGCGTGCCGCCGTCCTCGCCCGCATCGAAACTGCTGTCGGTCCGCGCCCAGAATGTGCGGTCCGCCGAACAGGCGGCGCGGTAACCAGTCCACCCACCGGGATAGGCGGAGCCGTTCAGATCCCCGATCTTCAGCACCAGTTCCTGCCCGGCCTGCCCGGCCACGCGGAAATGGAACCACTGGTAGAAGTCCGATTGCCGGTCCTTGCGGATGCGCAGGCTGGCCGTGGTTCCGGCGATGGACAGGACTTCGATGTTGCCGCTGTCGAATGCGGCGTCGATGCTGATCTGGGTCATTTGACGGTGATGGTCTGGCCAGACTTGCCGGGGAAGCCGCCGAACAGGGCGGTGGCCAGCCGGGTTGCTGCGGCAGGCACTTGCGCGCTGGCGCTGTCGCTGGATGCGCCAAAGCTGGCGCGCCCTTCCCACAACGATTGCCGGTTCGCGCTGTCGCGGATGGTAACGCCCAGTTCGTTGGCGATTACCGGCTTGCGCGGGCCGGACAGGTCGATCCCGATGCCAAGGCCAAGGCCCGAACCGTAATTGCCTGCCTGCGCGCCCACTTCCACGGCCGCCTTGGGCCTGCGGCTGCTGCTCACGATCATGCCTTCGCGGCCGATCCGCAGTTCCGCCACTTGCGCTGTGGTGCCTTGGGTCACCTGATATCCCAACCGCGTCAGTTCGGCAGCCACTGCCTGTTCATAGGCGGCGAATTCCAGCGTGCCGCCGGTGGTCCCCGCTGCGGGGCGTATGGCGATGGTGCCGCTGCCCAGCCTTGCGGGCGCATCCCCCACGAAGCGGGTGACTTCCACCGGCGAGGCATAGGCGGTGGCGCATCCGGCCAGCGCCACCGCGGCCAGAGCGGGTGCCACAGCCGCGCGGACGGCGGCGAGGGCGGCGGCATGAACTGTCTTGGCGATCATGATCAGGGAACCCCTGTTGCAGCATCGGGTTTCAGGTCGGCGATAATCGACCGCTTATGGCATCATTCTCGCCGCTATTAACCCCTGCAATGCATCATGATGATAGGGTGACAGGATGACCACACAGAATCCCGTTCCCGTACTCGTCACCGGCGGTGCCGGTTATATCGGTAGCCACGCGGTGCTGGCCTTGCAGGATGCCGGATGGCCCGTGGCGGTGATCGACAACCTGACCACCGGCTTCCGCTTTGCCGTGCCTGATGGCGTGCCGTTTTATGAAGGCGATATCGAAGACCAGACATTGCTGGCGCGGATCTTTGCCGAACAGGGCACGCGCGCCATCATGCATTTTGCCGGCAGCATCGTGGTGCCCGAATCGGTCGAAAACCCGCTGAAGTATTATCACAACAACACCGCCAAAAGCCGCGCGCTGATCGAAGCGGCGGTGGTGGCGGGCGTGCCGCACATGATCTTTTCCAGCACCGCGGCGACATACGGCATCCCCGATGTCTCCCCGGTTACGGAAGACACGCCCAAACGGCCGATCAACCCCTATGGCTGGTCCAAGCTGATGACCGAACAGATGCTGGCCGATGTCAGCGCCGCGCATCCGCTGAATTTCTGCGCCTTGCGCTATTTCAACGTGGCCGGGGCCGATCCGCAGGCGCGCAGCGGGCAGAGCACGGCGGGCGCCACGCACCTGATCAAGGTGGCGGTGGAAGCGGCGCTGGGCAAGCGCGCCAGCGTGGGCGTGTTCGGCACCGATTACGCCACGCCCGATGGCACCGGGATGCGCGATTACATCCACGTCAGCGATCTGGCGGCGGCCCACGTGCTGGCCTTGCAGGCGCTGGTCGACCAGCCCGAACGGTCGCTGACCATGAATTGCGGGTATGGCCGGGGCTTCAGCGTGCTGGAAGTGCTGGATGCGGTGGACCGCGTGACCGGTGGGCAGATCACCCGCGTGCTGGGCCCGCGCCGCGCGGGCGATCCTGATTCGCTGGTTTCCGATCCGGCGCGGATCAAGGCTACCGTGCCGTGGGTGCCGCGCCATGCCGATCTGGACGTGATCGTTGCCCACGCGCTGGCATGGGAACAGAAACTGGATGCGATCCGCGCCGGAAGCTGACGCACCGCCTTGACTCAGGTGCACCCCGCCGGTAGTGGCGCACTTCGAATTTCCGGCACCGGGGGAACGCTTCCGGTGCTGTTTCTTTTCTGGATTGAGAATCATGAAGATCGTCAACAGCCTGAAGTCGCTGAAGGGTCGCCACCGCGATAACCGCGTGATCCGTCGCCGTGGCCGCGTCTA
>JBDLVD010000053.1:0-11282 GCA_039804965.1 Pseudomonadota bacterium | reverse complement strand
CCATTCGGCACAGGCCAGCATCAACCTGCGGCCCGATACGGCGCTGCCGATCGGCATCGGTGTGGGCGGGGGCTGGAACGAACAGCATATTTCCAATCTGGACCAGCGCATCCGCGACCGTTTCGTGCGGGGCGGGGTGACGGTGCCGGTCACCCCGACCATGGCCGTGGTCGGCGGTGCGGGTTACGAAGACGTGCAGGTGTCCAGCCGCGATGCGGTGCGCGATATCAACGGCGTTCCGGTGATCGGCAGCGATGGCCGCTATGTTACCGACAATGCCGCCCCGCGCCTGATCGCCTATGAAACCGATGGCCTGATCTGGGATGCCGGGATCATGTGGCGGCCCAGCCACCGCACGTCATTGCAGGCATCGGTCGGCCGCCGTTACGGTTCCATGAGTTATACCGGATCGCTGACCTTCGCGATGGATTCGCGCAGCACCTTTGCCGCATCGGTATATGACAACGTCAGCGGCCTTGGCGGCACGGTCATCAACACGCTGGCGGGCCTGCCCAGCCAGTTCAACGCTTTCCGCAACCCCATCAGCGGCGAAGTCGGCGGCTGCGTGGCCAGCCTGCAGGGTGGCAACTGCGTTTCGGGCGCACTGGGATCGTTCCGGTCCAGCGTGTTCCGCAGCCGGGGCATCGCCGCCAGCTATGCCATGGACCTTGGCCGCACCCAGATGGGCGTGGGCATGGGGTATGACCGGCGCAAGTTCATTGCCGCCACCGGCAGCGTGTTCGCCGCCGCCAACGGCGTGACCGATGAAACGGTGTGGCTGGCTGGTTATGCCAGCACCCGCATCGATCAACGCTCCACGCTGAACGCCAATGCCGCGATGAACTGGTTCCAGACCGGCTTCGATCCGGGCAGCGATGCCATCGGTTACAGCACCTCGCTTGCCTATACCCGCAACCTGATCCGCGGGCTGACCGGCACGGCGGCAGTGGGTCTGGATGGCGTCACCCGCGAAACCCTGCCCGATTTCATGAGCGCGTCCGCCTTGCTCGGCATGCGCTACGCATTCTGAACGGCCTTCAGGAGACTTACGATGTTTGACGATTTCTATGGCCTTGAAGGCAAGCCTTTCCAGCTGACGCCCGATCCGGCGTTCTATTTCCGCAGTGTCACGCACCGCAAGGCGCTGTCTTATCTGGGATATGGGCTGGCGCAGGGTGAAGGCTTCATTGTCATCACCGGGGAAGTGGGCGCGGGCAAGTCCACGCTGGTCGCGCACTTGATGGGCACGATCGATCCGGCGCAACTGACCGTGGCGCAGATCGTCACCAGCAAGCTGGACGATGAAGAGATCATCCATGTCGTGGCGCAAAGCTTCGGGCTGGACATCGAAGGGCATGACAAGGCCAGCGCGCTGGGATCGATCGAAGGGTTCTTCCATGCGGAAGCCCGCGCGGGCCGCCGCTGCCTGCTGATCGTGGATGAAAGCCAGAACCTTTCGGTGGAAGCGCTGGAAGAACTACGGATGCTGTCCAACTTCCAGCTGGGCAACCACCCGCTGTTGCAGACGTTGCTGCTGGGCCAGCCCGAATTCCGCACCACCTTGCAGAACCATGCCAGCCTGGAACAGCTGCGCCAGCGGGTGATCGCGGCGCACCATCTGGAAGCGATGGAGAAGGGGGAAATCGAACCCTACATCCTGCACCGGCTGGAAAAGGTGGGCTGGAACGGCAACCCGCAGTTCGACCAGCGGGTGTTCACCGAACTGTTCGAAGCCAGCGGCGGCATTCCGCGCCGGGTCAACCAGATCGCCAACCGCCTGCTGTTGCTGGGCGCGGTGGAAGAACGCAGCCGGATCGATTCCGCCATGCTGAAAAGCGTGCTGGATGAACTGGCCAGCGAACGCGCCTTCCCGGAATCCGCACCGCAGCCGATGTTGCGCAACGAACCGCGCGTGGAACCGATTGTCCCGCTCAATCACGAACCGCGGCTGGACCTGAAGCAGGTGGAAGACATGCTGGCATCGCGCGATGCCCATATCGCCGAACTGCAACAGGCAGTGGTGGAACTGTCGAACCAGCACGATGAAACCGCCGTTGCCGTGGTGCGCCCGGATATCGAAGCGATGCAGGAACAGATCGCCCGGATGGAAATGCGCGTGCTCGAACAGGAACGTTCGATCCGGCAGACGCTGGCGATGCTGATCGAATGGATCGAAGGCGACGTGGAACAGAGCCGGGCTGCCTGATCCCCTTGCACGTGATCGCGGCCTGACAGGAGCATGTCTTTCGTGAATGTCCATTCGTTTTCGCATCGGCCCGGCCGTTCCGCCGCCGCGTCCCGTCCGATCGTGAACGGGCTGTCGGTGGACGTCGAAGACTGGTTTCAGGTCGGCGCCTTCGAAGGGGTGATCGACAAGGACGATTGGGCCGGGCTGGATGACCGGGTGGACCGCAACGTGCGCGAAATCCTCGACCTGTTCGACGAAGCGCGGGCCAGCGCCACGTTTTTCACGCTGGGCTGGGTGGCGCAGCGTCACGGCGGCCTGCTGCGCGAAATCGCCGCGCGGGGGCATGAAATCGCCAGCCACGGATGGGACCACCAGCGCGTGTTCCGCATGGGGCGCAAGGCCTTTGGCGAAGATATCGCGCGGGCGCAGTCCGTTCTGGAAGATGCCACCGGGATGCGCGTGACCGGGTATCGCGCACCCAGCTTTTCCATCGACCAGCGCACGCCGTGGGCGTTCATGGAACTGGCCGAACGCGGCTATGCCTATTCCAGCAGCGTCGCGCCTGTGCGGCACGATCACTATGGCTGGGCCGATGCGCCGCGCTTTGCCTTCAAGCCGCTGCCGTGGTCGCCTCTGGTCGAAATCCCGGTAACCACCGCGATGTTCGCGGGGCGGCGGCTGGCGGCGGGGGGCGGGGGGTTCTTCCGCGTGCTGCCCTATGCCTTTTCGCGCTGGGCGATCCGACAGGTGAACCGGCGGGACCGGCAGCCGGCGGTGTTCTATTTTCATCCGTGGGAAATCGATCCCGGCCAGCCGCGCGTGGCCGGCGCACCGCTGAAATCGCGGCTGCGCCACTATACCAACCTTGACCGCATGGCGCCCAAGCTGCGCCAGCTGGTCAGCGATTTCGCCTGGGGCCGGATGGACGTGCTGGCCCACCGGGAACTCGCCCGGATCGACGCGGCGCAGGTGCTGGCGTGAACATGCCGTTCACCCCGGCGCGCGCGGCAGTGCGGCTGGCCCGACTGGGCGAGCCTGACGAAACCGCGCGGATCGACGCTTTCGTGGCAGCGCAGGGGGGCAGCGTGTTCCACCGCCCTGACTGGCTGCGCGCGGTGGAACAGGGCACCGGCCAACACGCCCTTGGGCTGGTAGCCGAAACGCATGGTGAAATGGCGGGTTGGCTGCCGCTGACCGAAGTCCATTCGCCGGTGTTCGGCCGCGTGCTGGCATCCAGCGGCTTTGCGGTGGAGGGCGGGGTGCTTGCCGCCCATGCCGATACTGCACGCCTGCTGTGCCGCGCGGCGGAGGAACTGGCGCTGCGCCGATCCTGCACCACGGTGGAGCTGCGCGGCGGCCCGGCCGCTGCCGGCTGGCGCATCCGCACCGACAGCCATTGCGGTTTCGTGCTGCCACTGGCGGCAGACGATGCGGCCCAGCTGGAGACCATTCCGCGCAAGCAGCGCGCCGAAGTGCGCAAGGGGCTGGCCAATGATCTGGCCGTAACCATCGGCAGCGACGCGGGTGAGCGTGCCGGGCATTACGAGGTCTATTCCAGCAGCGTTCGCAACCTTGGCACCCCGGTGTTTCCGCGCGCCCTGTTCGACGCCGTGCTGGACCTTCTCGACGCCGATATCCTGACCGTGCGCCATGCGGGCGTGCCGGTGGCCAGCGTGCTGTCTCTGTACCACCAAGGCGCGGTCATGCCCTATTGGGGCGGCGGCACATTTGCCGCGCGGCACCTGCGCGCCAATGACCGGATGTATTACGAACTGATGCTGCACGCCCGCAGGCGCGGCTGCGACCGGTTCGATTTCGGCCGCAGCAAGACCGGCAGCGGCGCGTTCCATTTCAAGCGCAACTGGGGCTTCGAACCGCAACCGCTCAGCTATGCTAGCTGGACCGCGCCGGGTGCCCCTGTGCGCGATGCCGATCCCACCAGCGCGCGCCATGCGGCGCGGATTGCGCTGTGGAAGCAGTTGCCGTTGCCCGTAGCCAACCTGTTCGGCCCGCTGATCGCGCGGGGGCTGGGGTGACCGGAACGCTGTTCCTGGCCCACCGCCTTCCCTTTCCCCCGGACCGTGGTGACAAGATCCGTTCCTTCAACCTGTTGAAGGCACTCGCGCGGCTTGGGCCGGTGCACGTGGCCAGCTTCGCGGAAAATCCGGCCGACCTTGCCAATGCGATGGAACTGCAAGGGCTTGCCACCAGCCTGTGCCTGCCGCTGCGTGACAAGAGCATGGTCCAGTCGGGCATGGAGGCGCTGTTGCGGCGTGAACCGGTCAGCCTTGCGGCGTTCCACCACCACCGCATCGGCGAATGGGTGGCCGACACCCTGCGGCAGCAGCAGATCGACGCGATCTACGTCTTTTCCGGGCAGATGGGGCAATATGTCCCCGCGCGCTGGCAAGGGCCGCTGGTGGTCGATCTGGTCGATGTCGATTCCGCCAAGTTCGAAGCCTACGCCGGGACACATTCGTGGCCGATGAGCTGGATCGACGCGCGCGAGGCACGGCTGTTGCGGGCCGAAGAAGCCCGCCTTGCCGCCCGCGCCGACCACACCCTGCTGGTCAGCGAAGCCGAGGCGGAACTGTTGCGAAGCCGCCTTCCCCACGGGACAAGGGCGCAGGTATCGGCGCTGGGCAACGGCATCGATGCCGATCTGTTCGATCCGGCCAAGGTCCAGCCGCACCGGCAGTTGGGGCAGGGGCCGCACATCGTGTTCACCGGGCAGATGGACTATCCGCCCAACGTGGCCGCCGCCTTGCGCGGGATCGGGCAGATCCTGCCCGCCCTGCGCCGCGTCCACCCGCACGCGCAGTTTCACGTCGTCGGCCGCGCGCCGGTGGCAGAGCTGCTGGCCCATGACGGGCAGCACGGGTGCCGCATATGGGGCGAAGTGGAAGACGTGCGCCCCTTCCTTGCTGCAGCCGATGCGGTGCTGGTGCCGCTGGAACTGGCGCGCGGGGTGCAGAACAAGGTGCTGGAAGCCATGGCGATGGCCCGGCCCGTGGTGCTGACCACGCCCGCCGCCACCGGCATTGGCGCGGTGGATGGCGAACATCTGGCCGTGCATGATGCCGACGATGCGCTGGCCGCTGCGGTGCTGGCCTTGCTGGCCGATCCCGAACAGGCGCAGTCGATGGGCGCACGGGCGAGGCAATTCGTGGTCGATCATCGCAGCTGGCCTGCCATGCTGACGGATCTGCCCCGGCTGTTGACCCGTGGCTGAGGCGGCGCTGCACCTGCCGCACCGCCGCTGGGCCGTGCCGGTGCCGTGGCGCAAGCCGCTGGTGCTGCTGGCGGTGGGCTGGACGGTGCTGATCGTGCTGTTCGCCAGTGACTGGGCGGCAATGGCGCAGCAATGGTGGGACGTTTCCACCTATAGCCACATCCTGCTGATCCCGCCGATCATCGTCTGGCTGATGCGTCTGCGCTGGCCGCAGTTGCAGTTGTTGCAGCCGATGGCGTGGTGGCCGGGGCTGCTGCCGCTGGCTGGGGCGTTGCTGCTGTGGCTGTTGGGCGATCTGGCGGGTTTGAACCTTGCCAGCCAGACCGGCGCGGTGGCGATGCTGCCGGCGCTGGCCCTTGCATTGCTTGGCCCGCGTGTGGCGCTGGGGCTGCTGTTCCCACTGGCCTACATGGCTTTTCTCGTGCCGTTCGGGGATGAACTGATCCCGCTGTTGCAGACCATCACGGCCCGGCTGACCATTGCCCTGACACACTGGAGCGGCGTGGATGCGCGGATCGAAGGGGTGTTCATCGATACGCCGGTGGGCCTGTTCGAAGTGGCGGAAGCCTGTTCCGGCGTGAAGTTCCTGATCGCCATGGTCGCGCTGGGGGCACTGGTCGCGCACGTATCGTTCCGCAGCTGGCGCAGGCGGGCGCTGTTCATGGGCACTGCCGTGGTGATACCGGTGCTGGCCAATGGCGTGCGCGCATGGGGCACGATCTACATCGCCCAGTCGCACGGCGTCGCCTTTGCTTCGGGCTTCGATCACGTCTTCTACGGCTGGATCTTCTTCGCCGTGGTGATCGCACTTCTGCTGGCGGCGGGCTGGCGCTTCTTTGATCGGCCCGCGCACGATCGCTTCATCGATGCGGCCGCCCTGCAGGCCGATCCGCTGCTGCAGGCACTGACCCGCAGGCCCGCCCATGCACCGGCGCTGCTGGCGGCGGCATTGCTGCTGGCCCTCGGCACGGCAGGGTGGAGCCGCGCGGCAGAGGCGGTGACAGCCCCCGTTCCTGCCGTGATCGACCTGCCGCGCGTGCCCGGCTGGCAGCGGGCCGATTACACCCCCGTCATCGCATGGTATCCCTTGGCCGCAGGCGCCAACTACAAGCTGATCGGTCGATACCGCGATGAGCAGGGCCATCATGTCGACGTGTTCGTGGCGCTCTATGCCGCGCAGGGCGAAGGGCGCGAAGCGGGCGCATTCGGGCAGGGCGCGCTGGTTGAACATACTCCATGGCGCTGGCTGGAACCGGCCCCGGCGGTCGCCGGCGGGCAGGGCGAATGGTTGCAGGCGCTGGGCGTGCATCGGCGCATGGCCGTGACATTCTATCGCAGCGGATCGCTGCTGACCGGCAGCAATATCCGGCTGAAGCTGGCCACGCTTCAATCGCGCCTGCTGATGCAACCGCGGGCCACCACTGTGCTTATCGTTTCGGCGGAGGAGCAGGGCGGGGCCGCTGCTCCGGCCATCCGGTCTTTCATCCGTTCTGCCGCACCGCTGGCTGGCTGGATGGACCGCATCGCCAGCGTGACATAGGGGCAGGGCCATGTGCGGAATTGCGGGGATTTTCCATTGCGGCACGGCCAAGCCGGTCGATCCGGCGCGGGTCGAACGCATGTGCGATGCCATCGCCCATCGCGGCCCCGATGGCCACGGCGTGTGGACTGCGCCGGGCGTGGCGCTGGGCCATCGCCGCCTGTCGATCATCGATCTGGCCGGATCGCCACAGCCGATGCATTCTGCCGATGGCCGAGCGGTGATCGTCTTCAACGGCGAAATCTACAACTACCGCGAACTGCGGCGCGAACTGGCCGATCTTGGCGCGGTGTTCCACACCGATGGCGATACCGAAGTCATTCTCGCCGCGTGGCAGCAATGGGGCTTGCATTGCCTACCCCGGCTGCACGGCATGTTCGCTTTCGCGCTGTACGATCAGCAGGATCGCACGCTGCTGCTGGCGCGTGACAGGCTGGGGGTGAAGCCGCTGTTCATGGCCCCGCTGGCCGATGGCAGCATGGCCTTCGGGTCCGAACTCAAGGCCCTGCTGGCCCATCCGCTGTTGCGGCGCGAAGCCGATCCACTGGCCATCGAAGACTACCTCGCCTGGGGCTATGTCCCCGATCACCGTTCGATCCTGAAAGGCGTCGAAAAGCTGGCGGCGGGGCATTATCGCCTGCTCCACCTTGATCGCCCGGCATCGCCGCCACAGCGGTGGTGGGAAGTGTCCTTTGCCGACCGCATCGGCGGCAAGACCCGCGATCTGGAAGCGCAATTGCTGCACCACCTGCGCGAAGCGGTGACCAGCCGCATGGTGGCCGACGTGCCGCTGGGCGCTTTCCTTTCCGGCGGGGTCGACAGTTCCAGCGTGGTGGCGCTGATGGCAGAAGCGAGCCGCGATCCGGTGCGGACCTGTTCCATCGGCTTCGATGTCGCCGCGGTGGATGAAACCGCATACGCCAGCCAGATCGCCCGTCTGTTCGGTACCAGCCACGAAAGTCGGCAGGTCGGCGCAGACCAGTTCGATGCCATCGATGCGCTGGCCGCCATGTTTGACGAACCCTTTGCCGATGCTTCCGCCTTGCCCACGTGGCGGGTCTGCCAGCTGGCGAAGGAAAGCGTGACCGTGGCCCTTTCGGGCGACGGCGCGGACGAGGCCTTGGCCGGATACCGCCGGCAGGTGTTCCATGCCCACGAAGAACGGGTGCGGGCACTGTTGCCTGCCGCCTTCCGTCGCACGGTGCTGGCGCCGCTGGGCCGGGCATGGCCCAAGGCGGACTGGGCGCCGCGCCCCTTGCGCGCAAAAAGCACGCTGCTGGCGCTGTCCGGCAGTGGGGAAGAAGGATACGCCCGGAGCCTTTCGGTCATTCCGCCGGAACTGCGCGGATCGCTCTATGCGCCTGATATGCTGCGGCAACTGGGCGATTATCGCGCCGAACAGCCGCTGGTGGACATGATGCGGCAGGCCCCGGCGCGCTCAGGGCTGGACCGCGCGCAATATGCCGATCTGGCGTTCTGGTTGCCGGGCGATATCCTGACCAAGGTCGACCGCACCAGCATGGCCGTGGGGCTGGAAGCGCGCGAACCGCTGCTGGACCACCGGCTGATCGAATTCTGCGCCACTTTGCCCGAAGGTGTGCGGGTGCGCGGGCGGCAGGGCAAATGGCTGCTGAAACAGACGATGCGCCGGTATCTGCCCGATGATATCCTGTTCCGGCCCAAGCAGGGTTTCGTGACCCCCATCGCGCAATGGCTGCGCGGCCCGTTGGCCGGCCAGACCCGCGCGATTGCTGCCAGCGAAGGGCTGGCACGCAGCGGGTGGTTCGATACGGCAGTGCTCTCCGCGCTGGCCGAAGCGCATATCGCGGGAGTGGCGGACCATTCGCGCATCCTGTGGCAATTGCTGATGCTCGACCGGTCGATGATCCGGTTGGGTATTGCCGCCTGACGACAGACTTTCCCCTGTCCCGTTCCGGGAATGCCAAGGTTAACAACTCTAAATAGTGTTAATTAAACGTTGCTATAAATCAGGGCGATGATAGCATTTCATTTGCCAGCCAGAGATAAAAACCACGCTGTGCCAACGGGTTGCGAGCGAGGTATTTATGGATCGGGTTTCCAGCCAGATTGAACATGCTGCAAGTGATGCCGATTTTAACACCCCGTCGTTGATGCCATTGCCCGGCAGGAACGAATATCTAGTCGAAAACAGCGCCGCGCACCTTTCGTTGGACGAAGGGCTATTTGCGCTGGAGCAACTGGATGTTCTCTATCGCCACGAAAACGCTGCCTTGTGGACCTTTATCCGCCCCAGCGGCCGGCCCAGCTTTACCCCGGCGATGCTGCACGATTTCGAAGGGTGGCAAAGGCTTATCGGTGAAAACTTCGGCCCGGACCGGGCACCGCTGCGGTATCTGGTGCTGGGCAGCCGCTGTCCCGGGGTGTTCTGTTATGGCGGCGATCTGGAACTGTTCCAGCACCTGATCCGCAACGGTGAACGGCAGGGGCTGGTGCGGTATGGTTATCGCTGCGTGGAAATCCTGCACCGCAACATGCGCGCGCTCGATCTGCCGATGCTGACCATCGGGCTGGTGCAGGGCGCGGCGCTGGGCGGCGGGTTCGAAGCCCTGCTGTCGTTCGATACCATCATCGCGGAACGCGGCGCCACCTTCGGCCTGCCTGAAATCATGTTCGGCCTGTTCCCCGGAATGGGCGCGCACGCGATCCTGTCCCGCAAGCTGGGGGGCGCGGTGGCGGACCGGATCATCCTGTCCAACCGCACATATACCGCGGAAGAGATGTTCGATCTGGGGCTGGTCCACGTGCTGGCGGAACCGGGCGAAGGCGTGGCCGCGTGCGAGGATTACATCCGCAAGTCCGACCGCCGTCACGCGGGGCTGGTCAATGCGCGCCGGGCCATGAAAGTGGCCCAGCCACTGGCGCTGGAAGAACTGAAGCAAATCGTCGACCTGTGGGCCGATGCCGCGCTGCAACTGTCGGAAAGCGATCTGAAAGTGATGAACCGGCTGACCCGCGCGCAGCACCGCGTGGCGGCTGCCGCTGCTTAATCTAACCTTCTTCGCCGTGCCCCAGCGCCATATATTCGGCGCTCTGCATTTCCATCAGGCGGCTGACGGTGCGTTCGAATTCGAACTTGCCATCGCCTTTGGCATAGAGGTCTTCGGGTTCAGCCGCGGCTGAGGCAAACAGCTTCACCCGCTGTTCGTACAGCGCATCCACCAGCGTCACGAACCGTGCGGCTTCGTTGCGCTGGTCCGCCCCCATCTGTGGAATGCCGACCAGGATCAGCGTGTGGTAAGCGCGGGCGAGGGCGAGGTAATCTGGCGCGCCGCGTGCCTCTGCACACAGGCGCCGGAAACTGGCGACCGCAACGCCTTTCAGGCTTTTGGGAACGTGCAGCACCCGGCCGCCGCCCACGTCCAGATCGGCCGCCGGCACATTGGCCGCATCTTCCACCGGATAGTCGGTCAGCCGGAAGAACACTTCGCGCAAGGCGGCAGTGGCGGCATCGTCCGCCGGTACGTACCAGCTATTCATCCCGCCGATCCGGTCCAGCCGGTAATCGACCGGGCCGTTCAGTTCCACCACATCCAGCCGTTCCCCGATCAGGTCGATGAAAGGCAGGAAATGTTCGCGGTTCAGCCCGTCCTTGTACAGATCGCGCGGTGGGCGGTTGGATGTGGTGACCAGCACGACGCCTTCATCCACCATCAGCGCGCGGAACAGCCGGCTCATGATCATGGCGTCGGCGGAATTGTTGACCACCATTTCATCGAAGGCGAGGCAGCGCAGTCCTTGCGCGATGGCAGCGGCCACGGGGGGAATCGGATCGCCGGTTTCGCTTTGCCGTGCTTCGCGCAGGCGCGCATGGACTTCCTGCATGAAGGCATGGAAATGCACCCGGCGCTTGCCTTCGATGGCCAGATTATCGTGAAACAGGTCCATCAGCATGGACTTGCCGCGCCCGACACCGCCCCACATGTACAGCCCGCGCAGCGCCTTGCGCTTGCCCAGCAGCCGGTTCAGCAACCCGCCGCCCGTGCCGTTACTGCTTTCGAGTTCGCGTTGCAGGCGATCCAGTTGCTGCGCTGCCGCCTGTTGTTCCGCATCCGGGCGCAGTTCCCCCGCCTGAACCAGCCGGAGATACTGCGCGAGGACCGAATTGTGCGTGGCGATCAGATCTGCCGCTCCGCCAGCATCTTCTTGGTTTCGGCAATCGCCTTGGCCGGCGAAAGCCCCTTGGGGCAGACATTCGCGCAGTTCATGATGGTGTGGCAGCGATAGAGGCGGAAGGGATCTTCCAGCTCGTCCAGCCGCTCGCCGGTATATTCGTCACGGCT
>JBDLVD010000052.1:0-11312 GCA_039804965.1 Pseudomonadota bacterium | reverse complement strand
CAGCGAAACGCGCAGCCACTATTATGTGGACGTGCCGTTGACCGAAAAGCTGGAAGACTGGCCCGATGATCGCGTGTGGGACGAACTGGCCGTGCGGCTTGGCCCCGATGCCGCCGCGCATATCACCCGTGGTCCATCGATCGAAAAGAGCATCGCCCCGCTGCGCAGTTTCGTGTTCACGCCCATGCGCCATGGTTCGCTGCTGCTGTGCGGCGATGCCGCGCATATCGTGCCGCCGACCGGGGCCAAGGGGCTGAACCTTGCCGCCAGCGATGTGCATTACGCGGCAGAGGCGCTGACGGCCTGGTTCCGCCGGCACGATGCCGATGCCATCGGCGGCTATTCCGCCAAGGCGCTGGCCCGGGTATGGCAGGGCGAACGGTTCAGCTGGTCGTTGACGCGGCTGATGCACCGCTTCCCCGAAGATGGCGCCTTCGAACGCCAGATGCAGGTGGCGGAACTGGATTACATCGCTTCCAGCCGCGCGGCGCGGCAGGTGATCGCGGAAAATTACGTCGGGCTGCCGGTCTGATCCGGCGCACGGCATACACGGAACACGGGAGAGCAAGCATGAATTTCGAACGGATCGATCCGATCACCGGGCAGGTCGCTTCCAGCGCCGCCGCGATGAAGGCGGGTGACATCCCCGCGATTGCCGAACGGGCGCAGGCAGGCTTTGCCGTCTGGTCGCAGATGGGGCCGAACGCGCGCCGCGCGGTGCTGATGAAGGCGGCCGATGCGCTGATGGCGAAGAAGGACGATTTCATCGCCGCGATGATGGGCGAAATCGGCGCGACTGCGGGCTGGTCGATGTTCAACCTCGGCCTCGCCGCGGGCATGGTGCGCGAAGCCGCCGCGCTGACCACCCAGATCGCCGGGGAAGTGATCCCGTCCGATCACCACGGCACCATCGCCATGGCGCTGCGTGAACCGGTGGGCGTGCTGCTGGGCATTGCCCCGTGGAATGCGCCGATCATCCTTGGCGTGCGGGCCATTGCCGTGCCGCTGGCCTGCGGCAACGCGGTGATCCTGAAAGCATCGGAAACCTGCCCGCGCACCCATGCGCTGATCATCGAAGCCTTTGCCGAAGCAGGCTTCCCCGATGGCGTGGTCAACGTGGTCACCAATGCGCCGGCCGATGCCGCCGAAGTGGTCGGCGCGCTGATCGATGCGCCGCAGGTGAAGCGGATCAACTTCACCGGCTCCACCGCCGTGGGCAAGGTGATTGCCCGCCGCGCCGCCGAACATCTGAAGCCGGTGCTGCTGGAACTGGGCGGCAAGGCGCCGATGCTGGTGCTGGAAGATGCCGATCTGGACGAAGCGGTGAAGGCCGCTGCTTTTGGTGCATACATGAACCAGGGCCAGATCTGCATGTCCACCGAACGGATCATCGTGGTCGAAGCCGTGGCGGATGCCTTTGCCGAAAAGTTCGCCGCCAAGGTCCGCACCATGCCCGTGGGCGATCCGCGCGAAGGCAAGACGCCGCTGGGCGCCGTGGTCGATCGCAAGACGGTGGACCATTGCTACAGCCTGATCGAAGACGCCGTGGCCAAGGGCGCGACGCTGCTGACCGGCGGCGAAACCACGCACAACGTGTTGATGCCCGCCCATCTGGTGGACAAGGTGACGCCGGACATGAAGCTGTTCCGCGATGAAAGCTTCGGCCCGGTGGTGGGCATCGCCCGCGCGCGGGATGAAGCCCACGCGATCGAACTGGCCAACGATACCGAATATGGCCTGTCTTCAGCCGTCTTCACCCGCGACACCGCGCGCGGGCTGAAAGTGGCGCGGCAGATCCAGGCGGGCATCTGCCACGTCAACGCCAGCACCGTGTCGGACGAACCGCAGATGCCGTTCGGCGGGATGAAGGCATCGGGTTACGGCCGCTTCGGCGGCAAGGCCGGGATCGACAGCTTCACCGAACTGCGCTGGGTCACCATCGAAACCGAACCGGGCCACTACCCGATCTGATGCCAGCACAAGGCCAGCCACCGCACCCGCGATGGCTGGCCTTCTTGTTTGCAGTGTTGGAAAATGGTGCCGGCTACAGGATTCGAACCCGTGGCCCCCTGATTACAAATCAGGTGCTCTACCAACTGAGCTAAGCCGGCGCGGGAATGCCTTTGCGTCAGGGAACGCCGAAGGTCCAGCCCTCCGTTTGCGCAATCTGTGCTGTCAGGCCCTGTGGCTGCCACAAATCCGCGCGGTCCGCATGGGCGCGCATCCATGCGGCGGTGGCGAGGGCATCGGCGGAATGATCGTCGATCGGGCCGCTGCCTGCCACCTGCGGGCTGCCGATTTCGGCCAGCGCGGCGTTCAGTTCGGCATGGCTGTGCATCTTGGACCGGCCCGCGCTGCGCCCGCCGGCCATCGCGGCGATGGTGGTGTACATTTCCACCAGCACGCTGCCGGTGGCGGGCAGCGGATCGACCGGCCACACCGGCAGGCTGCCTTCCAGCCGGTGCAGCAGCCGCATCCCGGAAAGGCTGCTCTTGCCCACTTGCGCGGCGCCGATCAGGTTGAAATTGCTGGTCGGTTTCAGGCGCAGACGGTCTGCCTGCGCCAGTTCGGTCACACGGAACCGGCCCTGCCGGTGGGTGGCGTCGGCAGCATGGAAGTGGCTGCCGATCAGCCCGCCGTGGCGGCGGAAATAGCGGCTGGCATCGCCATGGGCCACGAAACTGCCGACCGACAGGTGCGGATCATTAGCGGAAAGCGAATCCACCATCGCCCACAGCGCGCGGGCATCGGGCGGGCTTTGCGCCCAATCGGGGAAGAAGGCCCCGCAATCCGCAAAGGGCAGCGATATGCCAAGGTCCATCCCCACCAGCGTGTTGGCGGGCAGGGCGTGGCGCAGGATGTGCAGCACTTCGGTGCGGGACCAGCCCTTGCCCGGATCGACCAATACCGGCGCGCCGCCATCGGCATGCGCCAGCGCCAGCGCGATCCCCTTGTGCCGTTCCCCCGCCGCACCGGACCAATCGATGGCGAGGAAGTGATCGAACCGGCGCGCAGCGGCGGCCGTCATTCGCCGCGCAGTTCCGCCCGCTTGCGGTCCCACCAATCCATCCGTTTGCGCAGGTCGCGTTCGAACCCGCGTTCCACCGGTTCATAGAAGGTGGCCGGGGTCATTTCCTCCGGCCAGTAATTTGCGCCCGAAAACCCTTCGTCGGCATCGTGGTCATAGGCATAGCCTTTGCCGTAACCGATATCCTTCATCAGCTTGGTCGGCGCGTTCAGGATGTTCTGCGGGGGCATCAGGCTGCCGGTTTCGCGGGCTGATTTCCATGCCGCCTTCTGCGCCTTGTAGACCGCGTTGCTCTTGGGCGCGGTCGCGCAATACAGGCACGCCTGCGCGATCGCCAGATCGCCTTCCGGGCTGCCGAGGAACTGATAGGATTCCTTGGCAGCGATGCATTGTGCCAGCGCCTGCGGATCGGCCAGCCCGATATCCTCGCTGGCGAAACGGGTGATGCGGCGCAGCACGTACAGCGGCTCTTCCCCGGCGGACAGCATCCGCGCGAGGTAATACAGCGCCGCCTGCGGATCGGACCCGCGCATCGATTTGTGCAGCGCGGAAATCAGGTTGTAATGCCCTTCGCGGTCCTTGTCGTACACCGGCACGCGGCGTTGCAGGAACTGGCCGAGCAGCGCCGGATCGAGCGGCTGGTCCAGCTTGGCGGAATAGAGCGTTTCCGCCTGATTGAGCAGGAACCGGCCATCGCCATCGGCACTGGCCACCAGTGCCGCGCGCGCTTCGGCGGTCAGCGGCAGCGGGCCTTCCAGTTCTTCGGCCCGGACCAGCAGCTTTTCCAGCGCGGCGGCATCGAGCCGGTGCAGGATCAGCACTTGTGCGCGGCTGAGCAGCGCGGCGTTGAGTTCGAAACTGGGGTTTTCGGTGGTTGCACCCACCAGCGTCACTGTGCCGCGTTCCACGAACGGCAGAAAACCATCCTGCTGGGCGCGATTGAAGCGGTGGATTTCATCCACGAACAGCAGCGTGCGCTGCCCCGCCAGCCGCGCGGCTTCTGCTTCGGCAAAGGCCTTCTTCAAATCAGCCACGCCGGAAAATACCGCGCTGACCGCGATGTAGCGCATCCCGACGGCGGCGGCGAGCAGGCGGGCGATGCTGGTCTTGCCGGTGCCGGGCGGGCCCCACAGCACCATGCTGGACAGTCGCCCGGCGGCGATCATGCGGCCAATCGCGCCTTCCGGGCCGGTCAGGTGTTCCTGCCCGATGATATCGTCCAGAGTGCGCGGGCGCAGCCGGTCGGCCAGCGGGGCATCTTCGCGCAGGCCATCACCCTGCAAGGGTTCGTCGCTGCCGAAAAGGTCGGCCATCGCCGATCAGGCCGCCGCGCGCTGGCGCCGATCGAGCAGGCGGAGGTATGCGTCCGCCACCGTGCTGTTGATCGCGTCCCAGCTGAAATCCAGGCTGCGCGCTTCACCTGCCGCGCCATGCGCGTGCCGCAGTCCGGAATCGGTAAGATAAGCGCCCACGGCATCTGCAAAGCCCGGGATGTCACCCGGTTCCACCAGCCTGCCGGTAACGCCATCCTGCACCAGGCTGGTGCTGCCGGTGGCGCGCGCGGCCACCACGGGTATGCCGCAAGCCATGGCTTCCAGCGTCACATTGCCAAACGTTTCGGTGATCGACGGGTTCAGCAGCAGGTCCATGCTGGCAACAGCGCGGCCCAGATCTGCCCCGCCTTGGAAACCGGCGAACACTGCATCGGGCACCTTGTCGCGGAACCAGTCCCCTGCGGGGCCTTCGCCCACCACCAGCACCCGGTGCGGCACGCCACGCGTCTTGAGCAGCTGGATCGTGTCGGAAAACACGTCCAGCCCCTTTTCCATCACCAGCCGGCCAAGGAAGCCGACGGCCACTTCGTCATCCGCGATGCCCAGCGATTGCCGCCAGGCAGTATCGCGCCGCGCAGGCGAAAAGATCGACCTGTCGACCCCGCGTGACCACACCGAAACATCATCGTTCATCCGCTGTTCGCGCAGCACGTCGACCATGCTTTCGGATGGTGCGACCAAGGCATCGCAACGGTTGTAGAACCGGTGCAGGATCGCCACCGCCAGCGGTTCCAGAAAGGCCATGCCGTAATACCGGGGGTAGGTTTCGAACCGGGTATGCACCGACGCCAGCACCGGCAGGCCACGTTCGCGTGCCCAGCTTACTGCGCGGTGGCCGGATACGTCTGGCGATGCCACATGCACCACGTTGGGGGCAAATGCCTCCAGATCGCGCCGCGCTTCGGCGGAAAGGCCCAGCGGGAAACGGTATTCTGCCCGGCCGGGGATGGGGAAGTTCTGCAAGCCGACCAGATCGCCCGCACATTCGAACGCCGGGTTTTCCACCTTAGGGGAATAGACGCGCACGTGCGCCCCCTGCCGCAGCAGGAATTCGACCAATCGGTTCAGGGCCTGGTTCGCGCCGTCGCGGACGTAATTGTAGTTTCCGCTGAACAGGGCGACGCGCAGATCGGCGATGTTCATGCGCGGGCCTTAGGGGAAGAAATCGGGCATGGCGAGAGCGGCAAGGCAAGTATTCCCGGCATTGATCGGGATGGCCGTTTGTGGCTGCCCGGCCACAGAGGTGCGGCAACTGTGGAAGCAGTTATGCACATGGTGATTGTTTCGTCAAAAACACACGGTTATCACCGTGGTAAGGGTCAAATGAGCAGGGGCGGCACGCGCAAAGGCTGCGTTTCCTGGTGATGGGAGATGGTATCATGATGAAGTCAGTCGCTTTTCGCGGGCCGATGATGGCGCGTGGCGCGCTGTTGGCAGGCTCCGCCGTGGTGGCGCTGTGCATTCCGTCGCTGGCTCAGGCTCAGGCCAAGGATCCGGCTGCGCCTGCTGCGGAAACACGTGAGGCGGAAGGCAATTCCATCATCGTCACCGCGACCAAGCGCGAAGCGACCTTGCAGGACGTGCCGGTGGCGGTCAGCGTCACCAGCGCCGAAACCATCGAGCGTGCCCAGATCCGTGACCTGCGCGATCTGCAAACCGTGGTCCCGTCGCTCAGCGTCGGCCAGCGGCAGAGCGTGGGCAGCACCAACTTCTTCATCCGCGGCTTCGGCAACGGCGCCAATAACGCCGGTATCGAACCGTCGGTCGGCGTGTTCGTGGACAACGTCTATCGTTCGCGCACCGTGTCGCAGATCACCGACCTGCCCGACGTGCAGCGGATCGAAGTGCTGCGCGGCCCGCAGTCGACCCTGTTCGGCAAGAACGCGTCCGCCGGTGTCATTTCGATCAGCACGCTGGAACCGCAGTTCAAGACCAGCGGCGCGGCCGAACTGACCTATGGCAACTTCAACCAGCTGATCGCCAAGGCCTATGTCACCGGCGGCCTCAGCGACACGGTTGCCGCCAGCCTCGCAGGCGGGATCAACAAGCGTGATGGTTTCTTCAAGGACGCCGGCACGGGCGATCGCACCAACGAACGCGATCGCTGGTTCGTGCGCGGCCAGCTGCGGTTCGATCCGACCGATGAAATGCATTTCCGCCTGATTGGCGATTACGATTCCATCGATGAAAACTGCTGCGGCGTGTCGCTGCTGCGCGCCGGTGCGCCGATGTCGGCGATCATCGGCCTGGGTGGCCGCGCCAATGATCCGGCCGATCCTTTCGGCGGCACGGTTTACAACAATTTCAATTCCACCAATGCGATCAAGAACTGGGGCCTGTCGCTGCAGGGCGATTACGATCTCGGCGCGCTGACGCTGACGTCGATCACCGCCTTCCGCAATACCCAGTCCAACACCTTGCAGGACGCCGACTTCACCAGTGCCGACCTGATCTATCCGCTGTCGCAGGATCTGGGGATCGACAGCTTCACGCAGGAAATGCGCCTGTCGGGCGAAGTGGTCGATGGCGTGAACATGCTGCTGGGCGCGTTCTACATCAAGGAAAGCGTCGATCAGTCGGGCCAGCTGCTGTATGGCGCGGATGCCCGCAGCTATGCCAACCTGCTGGTGCAATCGCTGTCCAGCGGCGCGCTGAACATCCCGACGCTGGAAAGCACGCTGGCCGCGCTGGATGGCGTGCCGGGCACTTACGCCAACCAGTTCCTGGGCGCCGGGCAGGGCTTCACCGAAAGCTACGGCCTCGATTCCAATGCCCTGTCGCTGTACGGCCAGTTCGACATCAAGCTGACCGATCGGCTGGTGCTGACGCTGGGCGGCAATTATACGCGTGATCGCAAGTCGTTCACCACCAACGACACCGCGTCGACCGACAAGTTCGCTTCGCTCGATCTCGATGCGCCGCAATACGCGGCCTTCCGCCGCACTCTGCTGCTGCAGGGCGGGGTTGCTCAGCTGGTCGGCAATGCGCTGAACCTTGGCCGCCCGGCGACGACTGCGGAAGTCACCACTTTCGCCACCACGCCCGCGACCAACCCGGCCTATAACCTGATTGTGGCAGGGGCGACGGCCAATGCCGAAGCGAACAAGAACAACCCGCTGGCCAACCCGCTGAACCCGCTGCGGGTACTGCAATTCCTGCCGCCGTTCGTGAACGTCCCGAACGCGGTGGAACCGGGCAAGACCCACGACGACGATTTCAGCTACACCGTGCGTCTTGCCTATGACGTGTCGGATGCGATCAACGTCTATGCCAGCTATGCCACGGGCTTCAAGGCAAGTTCCATCAACCTGTCGCGCGATAGCCGCCCCGATACGGCAGATCGCAGCGCGATCATCGCCGCCGGGCTTTCGCGCAACAACCTGGTGTACGGCAGCCGCTTTGCCGGGCCGGAAGATTCGACCGTGATCGAAGCCGGGCTGAAGGCAAACCTTGGCACCGTTTCGGCCAACGTGGCGGTGTTCCAGCAGGAGATTTCGGGCTTCCAGTCCAACATCTTCACCGGTTCGGGCTTTGCCTTGCGCAACGCCGGCAAGCAGAGCACCTTCGGTGTCGAATTCGAAGGCAATGCCCGGCTGGATGCGCTGGGGCTGAACCTTGGCGTCACCTATCTCGACCCGACTTACGACAGCTTCGTGCAATCGTCGGTGGGCGATCTGTCCGGCACCCGCCCGGCCGGCATCCCGAAGTGGACCGTGGTGCTGGGCGCGCAGTACGAATTGGAAACCAGCCACGGCACGCTGGTGCCGCGGGTCAGCTATCTGTGGCAGTCCGAAACGCAGCTGGTGGAAGGCCTGCCCGCCTTCCTGGTCAAGAACCCGGACGGTTCGATCGCCAGCAACACCGCCGCACTGGCTACTGCCGCCGCTTACAAGCGCACGGTCAGCGACATGACGGCATCGCTGTCCTACGAACTGCACAACGGGCTGAGCCTGACGCTGTGGGCGCGTAACCTGCTGGATCACCGCGATCTGGGCGTGGTGTTCGACAGCCCCGCACAGCCGGGCAACGTTTCGGGTTACCCCAACGATCCGCGCACATACGGCGCAACTGCCCGCTTCAAGTTCTGAAGCAGGCATCACCACTGAACGGAAAAGGGGGCCACGCGGCCCCCTTTTTTTGTAGCTAAAGCTCCCGCAGCGATTGCGCGGGTTTTGCCCGCAACAGCGGCAGTGAAGCGGCCAGCGCGAATGCCAGCACCATGCCCACGCCGCCGCCCAGCACCAGCAGGATGCGCGGCCAGTCGGGCAGCCAGTCGAAATCGAACATCTGGACGATGATGATCCAGCCCAGCGCGCTGCCAATCGCCAGCGCCACGCCGGAAAGGACCAGTGCCAGCAGCCCGAATTCGGCCAGTTGCAGCGCCAGCAACTGACCACGGCTGGCGCCCAGCACACGCAGCACCACGGTATCGTACAGGCGTGCAGCGCGGGCGGCGGCGATCGCGCCCAGCAGCACGGCGATGCCTGCCAGCACGGTCACGGCGGCGGCGGCAAGGATGGCCAGCGCCACCTGATCCAGTATCGCGCGCGCCTGCGTCAGCAAGGGGCCGACTTCGATCACCGAACTGGACGGGAAGGCGGTGACCAGCGCCCGCAGCAACCCCTGTGCCTTGCCACCTGCGGGGATGGACAGGGTTGCGGCCAGATTGTGCGGAGCGTCCTGCAAGGCGTTGGGCGAAAACACGAGCACGTAATTGAAGCCCATGCTTTCCCAGTCGATCCGCCGCAGGTTGGCGATCCGCGCCTGCCGTTCCACGCCGAACAGGCCGATGGTCAGGTAATCGCCCACCTTCATTCCGGCGGCCTGTGCCAGCTTTTCGTCCACCGACACCAGCGGTTCACCGGTATAGCCCTTGGGCCACCAGCGACCTTCTGCCAGCGAATTGCCGTTGGGCAGGCTGTCGGCATAGGTCAGCCCGCGTTCCCCGCGCAGCGCCCATGCCCCTTCGGGCAGTTCCGCCAGTTGCGAAACCATCACCTGCCGGTCTTTCGGGCCATAGGACAGGATCGCCCCGCGCAAGGTCGGCACGGCCTGAATTTCGGCGCGCGGGGCGGCCGCGCGCACGGTGGCTTCGAACTGCGCCAGCCGCGCTTTCGGAATGTCGAGCACGAAGTAATCGGGCGCTCGCTGCGGCACCGAACGGCGGATATTGGCATCCAGCGATGTCTGCACTGCCGCCAGCAGCACGAAGGCGGACAATCCGAAGCCGAGCGCGGTGACCAGCGCCACGGTGGCGGATCCGGGGCGGTGCAGGTTCGCCAATGCCAGCCGCAGGATCGGGCTGGCCGGACGCGGCACCCGCATTGATCCCGCGCGTATCATGCGGCCCAGCAGGGCCAGCAGGCCCAGCACCGTGGCGGACCCTGCAAGGAACCCGGCATTGAGCAACGGCTGGGGCGATCCGATCACGGCCAGCGCCGCGATGCCCGCAAGGCCCAGCGCCACGGGCCTTGCCGCCACTTTCCATTCGCCCGGCAGCGGCACGATGCGCGCCCGCATCAGTGCCATCGCCGGGAAACTGCGCGCCCGCAGCAGCGGCGGCGCGGCGAACACCAGTGCCACCAGCAGCCCGAACGCCGCGGCACGCAGCAGGGCGAAGGGATCGATCGTCAGCCCTGTCGATATCGGCAGCAGATCGCCCAGCGCGGCTGCCAGCAGCGGCGTGGCCAGCACCCCGCCGATCAGCCCTGCCAGCGCGCCTGCCAGTGCCGCCGCACCCACTTGCAACGCATGGATGCGGACAATGTCGCGGCTGGTGGCGCCAAGGATCTTCAGCGTGGCGATGCTGGCGCGGCGCGCTTCGAGATAGGATGACACCCCGCCGCCAATGCCGATGCCCGCGATGACCAGCGCGGCCAGCCCCACCAGCGTCAGGAATTCGCCCATCCGCGATATGAACCGGTCCGCGCCCGGGCTGGCCTTGTCGCGCGTGCGGATTTCGAACCCGGCATCTGGGAAACGCGCCTTGATCGCCTGTTCCACCGCATCCGGATTGGCATTGGCGGCAAAGCGCAGGCGGCTTTTCGATTGGTACAGCGCGCCCGGCTGGGTCAGCCCGGCCTGTTGCGGCAAACCGATGGGGACGATGACCGTTTGCCCCAGCTGGAAGCCTTCGCTCAGTCGGTCAGGTTCATCGGTGATGATCCCGCCCACGGTCACTTGTGCAGTGCCGATGCGGAAGCGGTCGCCCGGGGCAAGGTCCAGCCGTGCCGCGGCGCCGCTGGAAAGCCATGCCTGCCCGGCCGGCGGCGCGCCCACCTTGCGCCCGCCTTGCAGCGTCAGCGCGCCATAAAGCGGCCACAGCAGGTCCACCGCCTTCAGTTCCACCGGGGTGGCACGGGCGGGCGTGCTGGCCATGGCTTGCAGCCGCAACCCTTGGGAAACGTAGCCATACTGGCCAAGAAAGCTGAGTTCGGCCTGTGTCAGCGGGCGTTGCCACACCTCCACTTCCACGTCGCCACCCAGCAGGGTGCGGCCTTGCGCCTCCAGCTGGTCGCGGATGGCGGACGTCAGCGACCCGATCGCGGCCAGCGCGCCCACGCCCAGAAACAGGCACACCAGCAGCAACCGCAGCCCGCGAAACCGCTGGTGCAGATCGCGCCGGGCAATGCGCCATGCCGCCGCCCAGCCCAGCTCGCTCATCGGGTCACATCGGATGCGATGCGCCCGTCGGCCAGCGTCACCACCCGGTCGCACCGTGCGGCCAACGCCTCGTCGTGGGTGATGATGATCAACGTTGCCCCGGTCTGCGCCCGGCGGGCGAACAACAGTTCGACGATGGCTTCGCCGGTGGCGGTGTCGAGATTGCCGGTCGGTTCGTCCGCGAACACCAGCGGTGGGCGCGGAGCGATGGCGCGGGCAATGGCCACGCGTTGCTGCTCCCCGCCAGAAAGCTGCGCCGGATAATGGGTCAGCCGGTGGCCCAGCCC